>CAZQQR010000160.1:0-12415 GCA_964595515.1 uncultured Pirellulaceae bacterium | reverse complement strand
TGGTGATCGTCTGCATCTTTGTGAATATCGGTATGTGGTTTGAGCGATTCGTGATCACGATCACGTCGCTCTGTCGAGACTTTTTGCCGTCCAGCTGGGCCTATTTCCATCCGACGTGGATTGACCTTTTGATGCTGATCGGAAGTTTCGGATTGTTCTTTACGATGTTCGCTTTGTTCTGTCGATTCCTGCCCGTAATTGCGATGGCAGAAGTCAAAGGTGTGATGCCCCGCGACCATGGACATGGTCACTAGGTTTGCAGCGACGACTTAAGAAAACAAAACTGACGGTAACTCCGTTTTAAATAAGACGAAGAAAAATGGCTGTAGAAAATAACAACGACAATTCGACTCAGGACACGAAACTGGTAGGCTTGCTCGCCCAGTTTGACGATCCAGAATCGTTGGTTCACGCTTGTAACGAAGCTCGCGAAGCGGGTTACAAAAAGATGGACGCATACTCGCCGTTCCCTGTTCACGGGATTGATCCGGCGATCGGGATCAAACGTTCGATCCTGCCGTTCATCGTATTGGCGATCGGCATTGGAGCCTGTTTCATCGGACTCGGAATGCAGTTCTACACCAACGGTGGAATCATCGGTGGCGTGGCAACGGACGAAGCCCCCGTGTTTCCCGGTTACCAGTTCAAGATTTCCGGTAAGCCATACTTCAGTGCTCCTGCCAACATTCCGGTTACATTCGAAGTCATCGTTCTCTCAAGTGCTTTCGCTGCGTTTTTGGGGATGTGGTTCCTGAACGGACTTCCACGACTTTCAAATCCGCTTCACCGAATTTCACGATTCAAGCGGGCAACCAACGATAAATTCTTCCTGATGATTCAGGACAACGATGAGAAATTCAATCGAGGCGAGACCGAAGGCCAATTGAACCAATGGGGCGCGGTCGCGATCGAAGAATGTCGTCAGGACCTAACCGATAATCAACTACCAAGCTGGCTCCGACTAACGTTCTTGCTTGGGGCTCTGATGTTGATCCTGCCGCCGGTCATGATTTTCCGTTCAATGGGAATGGTCAATCGTGCTCCTCGTCTGCACTTCATGCCTGACATGGACTGGCAAGACAAATTTAAAACACAGACGGTCGGCCCGAACTTGCACGCGGATCAAAAGAAGGGCGAGGACTTTTTGTTCCTTGACAATCGCTCAATGCGTCAGCCGGTTGATGGCTCGGTCGTATGGGGTGAGTTGCACGCCGATTCAGAGATGCATCGCGGAATCAAACAGGACTACACACCAAAGGTTTCCGTCACGACCAATCGAGGACCAATTCGAACCAGTCTCGGAGCGACTCAAGACGCTGCTCAAGAGCCAGCCGCCGAAGACCTCAGCATGTATGTCACTGAGTTTCCAAGCGACATCACTGTCGACGCAGAATTCTTGGCTCGCGGACAGCAGCGGTTCAACATTTACTGCTCGGCGTGTCACGGATACGCCGGAAACGGTGATGGATTGGTGAACCAACGAGCGGTCGCGTTGAGCATGTCCGGCAAGGCTCAATGGACTGCAGCCAAGTCACTTCATGATCCCGTCGTTAAGGACGATTCAAAAAATCCGGTCGGTCGAATTTTTGACACGATCACCAACGGTCGTAGCACGATGGGGCCTTATGGTGCTCAAATCCCTGCCGAAGATCGCTGGGCGATTGTGGCCTATGTAAAGGCGCTTCAGGAAACGGGAATCAAACCCGTCGTTCCGAATGCGGCTGATGCAGACGAAACTGCTCCCGCGGAAACAACTACAGAAGCTGAGACTTCTTCGGAAACCAAAGCTCCTGAGAAGGAAGAAGCGGTAGCTCCCGAAGATAAAGAAGCTGAAAAAGAGGCTGCTCCTGCTGTCGAATTGGAAGCACCAAAAACTGAGAAGACAGAAGAAGCTGGCGAAGAAAAAACAGAAGGCGGCACCAAGCCGAAACCTTAACCAGCACCGACAGATACAAACACAAAGCAACAACTGGCGACCGTTTAAGTCAGAAGTTAACCAAAACTGAAGAACTGAAATGCACGAAATACGACCTGCAAAAATCACTTCGCCTATCACGACCTTGAACGAAGGTTATGTGCGCACGATTCCCGCCGGCTTGATTGTTGGAGCAATCGGTATCGGAGCCGCTTTCGCACTCTCCATGGGGAGTGAGGTCGGTGGCATGAAGCGATTCATGCATATCTATCTGACTTGTTTTTGCTTTTTGCTTTCCATCACACTTGGCTGTTTGTTCTTTGTCACGATCATGCATCTGACGAGAGCGGGCTGGAGTGCAACGGTCAGACGAATCGCGGAACTTTACGCGATGTGTGTTTTGCCGATGGCAGCCCTTGCAATTCCGATCGTACTGCCGGTAGTTCTAGGACAGAGCGATCTTTACACCTGGAACGTCGGCGGTTGGTCGATTCATGGTGATGCCGAAGCTCAAACGGCGGCCTCGCTCGCACCGTTGGCTGACCGACCTCCCTTGGAACAAATGAAAGCCGCCTATTTGAATAGGTGGTTCTTTGCTGTCCGTGTCATCGCTTATTTTGCACTCTGGAGTTTGATGGCCTGGTTCTTTTTGAGTAACTCGCTCAAACAAGACGAGACGGGCGACAAAAAATTGACAGCCAGAATGCAGGCGTTTTCGGCGCCGTTCATGATCCTGTTCGCGGGATTGATCGTGTTCTCATCGTTTGACTTTGAAATGTCATTGTCACCGCTTTGGTTTAGCACCATGTTCCCGGTCTACTTTTTCGCCGGCGCATTTTTGAGCGCGTGTACGGTGATCATGTTGACCGGTTTATGGCTTCAACGAACCGGACGTGTCACCGATGAAATCACGATTGAGCATTACCATGACCTTGGCAAACTGATGCAAGGCATGACCATTTTTTGGGGCTACATTGCGTTCAGTCAGTTCTTGCTGATCTGGTACGCGAACATTCCGGAAGAAACATTCTGGTTTCAAATTCGCGCACAACCAGGATGGCTTGGTCTGACCATTTTCCTCATCGTCGGTCACTTGTTCGTACCTTTCTTTTTGTTGATGGGACGTGGACTACGACGTAACCGAAAGATGCTGACGATCTCTGGAATCGTTGTGCTGATAATGCACTGGGTTGATCACTACTGGTTGGTGATGCCTCTAATGAATCCTGAAGGAAAAACGTTCACCCTGGGTGGTGGCGGACTACTGATTGATATTGCTTGCTTGATCGGAATGGTTGGTGTGTACATCGCACTGTTCTGTTTGGTTACGCGAAATCGTCCACTCGTTCCGCTGCAAGACCCGCGTTTAGGTGAAGCATTGAACCACGAAGTTCACTAAACGTTCAGCAACTGCATTTTGATCGCAATCAAGACAAACCAATAACTCCACGAATTACGATGACAGATTCAGAACACAACAGCCACGACGATGCACCAAGTTATGACGATATCAATACACCGGTTATCGTATTGGTGGGCGTCATCAGCGCCATCGTGACTTTGATCACGATCATGTTCGTTCAAGGTCTTTGTTACCACTGGCACAACAGCTTCTTGCGGATGCGTTCCAAGAATGCGGTTGTTGAAAACGCACCTGCCGTTGTCGAAATCAACAAGCAAAAAGAGATCCTCAAAGGCGGCGAAGGAATCACGCCGATCGATGAAGCAATCAAAAAGGTGGTTGGGACTTACGGCAAGTAATCAATCGAGATCATCAGACTCACTGCAAACAATTAACATGAAAACGCTTTGCTCAATTCGAAACCTCCGCCTGATTGCAGTCGCACTATTCGCGACCGCAATCTTTGGCTCGGTTTGTGTTGCGCAAGATGAGTCAAAAACGCCTGATTCGGTTGAGACAGAATCAATTGAAACCAAGTCTTCGGAAACAACGGCCGCTGAAACGAAGCTTCCTGAAACCGGCGTCGTTGATAACTCTGGTTACAACCAAAAACCAGCCGCCGCTGATGACATCGGCGTCGATCCGAGAGAAGGCGAGTACATTGAACTCGATGTACCCTTTACCGATGAAATGAATCGCTACATCAAGATTGGCGACTATCTGAAGAATGGCCAACCGGTCATGTTGTCCTTCAACTATTCCAACTGCCCAAAACTATGCAGCGTTCAGCTTGAGAACATGACATTGGCACTTCGTGAAGTCGCCGACGAACATGGGCTGGCCGTTGGGACCGATTTCCAAGTCGTTTCCATCAGCATGGATCCAAACGAACAAACTTCCCGGGCTCGCCAAACCAAAGAACGTTACCTGACGATTTACAAAGACCGTGGTGACTCCGATGGGTTTCATTTTTTGACGGGCGACCGACGCGACATTCAATTGATGGCTGACATCTGCGGATTCCGTTACAAGTACGTTAAAGAACAAAAGATGTTTTCGCATCCGCCTGTCTTTATTCTGATCTCTCCCAAAGGAAAGATCGTTCGATACATTCACGGACTCGACTACGACGCGAAAACGATCAAGCTTGCTTTGGTCGAAGCAGCCGAAGGAAAAATCGGTTCGCCGATCAACATCCTCAGCTATGGCATCGGCTGTTTTTTGTTTGACGAGTCGACAGGAAAATACACATTCCAAGCGATGGCGGTCATGAGGATCGGCGGCTTGCTGACAATCGGATTTTTAGCTTTCACCTTGTTGCCGTATTGGTTTTTCCGCAAAGGAAACACTGACGTCTCGGGTGAAAATGATGACAAACCAACTGGTGTTCCATTGGCACACACAAGCTAAGTCACGGTCAGCGATTGCTGCTGAACTTACAACTAGTAGTTACACAACTTTTAAATTTTGAAACGATTGATGATGAACTGGCAACTTCCAATACTGCTTGCTCAATCAAGTGAAAAAACGATTCGGGAACGTCTTGAAGCAACCCAGCTTCCAGACACCAAAATCCCGGAATCAGCGCTGGCGCGTCCGGAAGGTTCGACTTCGAATCCATTTGCGACCGATTACTGGTTCCCCGAGCAAGCCTCGACTTGGGCTGGCGAAGTTGATTTCCTTTACATGGCGATCTTTTGGATCTCATTGGTTTTCTTTGTCGCCATCGTTGCCGTGATGGTTTACTTCTGCATCAAGTACCGGCGTAAGGACGGTGTGATCGCTCCAGAGCCTTCATCCAGTCACAACACTGCGATTGAAATTCTGTGGTCGGTTCTTCCAAGTATTATTCTTGTTTGGATTTTCTACGTTGGAGCCGATGGCTACTTCACGATGCGTGTTGAGAAACCAGACGCGGAAGAAATTCAGGTCAAGGCGTACCAGTTCGGCTGGTTGTTTACCTATCCCGACGGTGACAGTTCAAACGAATTGCACTTGGTCATGGATCGCCCGACGAAACTAGTGATGCAGTCCAGCGATGTGCTGCACTCAATGTTCATTCCTGCCTTCCGTCAGAAAATGGATGTCGTTCCGGGTCGTTACACGTATGCGTACCTTGAGCCAAACAAGCTGGGAATTTATCGGCTCTCGTGCAACGAATATTGCGGAGAAGGCCACTCGAAAATGCGAACTATTGCAGAGGTTCACCTCGACGACGAAACGCGAAAAAAAGAAACCGAGTGGATCGAAACAGATCACACCCCGGTAGAAAACGGGCAGCGAATTTACAACATTCACTGTGCAGGTTGTCACAAGATCGACGGACAGAAAGCAACAGGACCGGCGCTCAACAACATCTGGGGCAAAGACGAAGTCCTAATGGATGGTTCAACGGTCAAAGTTGACGACAACTACATCCTGGAATCAATTTGGAAGCCGGATGCGAAGATCGTCAAAGGTTACGGACCGGTTTCGAAAATGAACTCGTTCCAAAACTTGCTTGACCAAGAAGACGTCAGTTATGTAATCGCGTTCCTGAAAGATCTTCAGTCGAAGTAATGACCAGGAATCCAACGGTTCCAACAACAGAACACTTTTAACCTAACGTTAAATGAACACGGCTTTTAAAAGCCAGGATGAATACGATGGTAGATGCAGCAACTAGACATAAAATCTTTGAAACCCCGGATGTCAATTTCCTAAATTGCACCAAGGGATGGAAGTCGTGGGCGTTCACTCTCGACCACAAACGAATCGGGATCATGTACCTGATTGGTGTCACGGCGGCATTGATTTTGGCTGGTATTTTCGCACTCGTCTTGCGAACACACTTGCTGACTTTTGACAGCACGATGTTGACCGACGCGATGTACAACCAGATGTTTACACTGCACGGTGCGGTGATGGTGTTCTCATTCATCATTCCATCGGTACCCGCTGCACTGGGAAACATTGTTCTCCCGATGATGCTGGGCGCGAAAGACGTCGCGTTCCCGCGATTGAATCTAGCCAGTTTTTACCTCTGGATTATCGGGACGGGTTGTTTGCTTGCCGCGATCATTTCCGGTGATGGCCTGGACACCGGTTGGACTTTTTACACGCCTTACAGTATTGAAACGCAGTCGGGAGTCATTTGGGCTACGTTCGGTGCGTTTATCCTTGGATTCAGTTCGATCTTCACTGGGCTGAACTTTTTGGTCACGATCAATACGATGCGAGCCAAAGGGCAGGGGTGGTTCAAACTTCCGCTCTTCCTTTGGTCACTTTATGCCACTTCGATCATTCAAGTTTTGGCGACGCCAGTTCTCGGCATCACGCTGTTGATGTTGATCGCCGAAAAATTCATGCACATCGGCATCTTTGATCCGAAATACGGCGGTGACCCGGTTTTGTTCCAGCACTTTTTCTGGTTCTACTCTCACCCGGCCGTTTACATCATGATTCTGCCTGCGATGGGCGTGATCAGTGAGTTGATTTCGGTCTATAGTCAAAAACGAATCTTTGGTTATTCATTCATCGCGTTCTCAAGCGTCGCGATCGCTCTTCTTGGTTTCCTCGTTTGGGGTCACCACATGTTTACCAGCGGTCAGTCAACGGTTGTGACGGTGATCTTCAGTGCGATTACGTTTACCGTTGCGATTCCTTCAGCGGTGAAGGTGTTCAACTGGTTGGCGACGCTCTACAAGGGTTCGATTCTTCTGAACACGCCGATGTGTTACGCGTTGTCGTTTATCTTCCTGTTTGGAATCGGTGGTTTGACCGGACTGTTCTTGGGAGCACTTTCAACTGACATCCACCTTCACGATACATACTTCGTTGTGGCTCACTTTCACTTTGTGATGGTGGGCGGAACGTTGACGGCACTATTGGGTGGAGTGTTCCACTGGTGGCCAAAGATTTGGGGCCGCATGTACAACGATTTCCTTGGCCGTGTTGGATGCTTTTTAGTGTTCGCTGGATTTAACCTCACGTTTTTCCCTCAGTTCGTAATGGGTTCACGTGGTATGCCAAGACGATACGCGTCTTATGACCCTGAGTTCCAGGTTTTCCATCAGCTTTCGACGATGGGAGCTTTTGTTCTAGGAATTGGAATCGTGATGTCGGTTGGCGTATTGGTTTACGCGGCTTTAAAAGGACCACGCTGTGGAGCGAATCCGTTCCGTGCTGCGTCGCTTGAATGGCAAAGCAGTTCACCTCCAGACTTTCACAACTTTGTTCACGACCCTGTGATGAACGATCCTTACGATTTCGATTCGCAGGTTTTCGACGAAGACCTACAGACTTATATTCCTCGTAAGCTTGCTGATCCGGTGAAGTTTCCACCGCGAAAAGAAGAGCCAGTCCATCACTAGATGAATTGATGTTTTTCTGATCAAGCGACTTTTAATAATACAACCAAATAATTGACGAGACTCGGAGCCGGAAATGGCCGTTGCCGACACACACGCACACGAAGATCACCATGACCATCACGATCATGGTGAGTTCATTGCACATCACTTTGATGGACCGGAACAACAATTCGATTCAGGAAAGCTGGGAATCTGGCTGTTCCTGGTGACTGAGGTTCTGTTCTTCAGTGGTTTGTTCGTGGCCTACACGCTTTATCGAAATCATCACCCTGAGATTTTCGACCAAGCCCACATCTACCTGAACAAGTATCTCGGTGGCTTAAACACGATCGTGCTATTGTTCAGTAGTTTGACAATGGCATTGGGTGTTCGTGCTGCTCAGTTGGGCAAGAACAAAAGCTGTGGTGTTTACGTTTTGATCACCATGGTTTGTGCCACGATCTTCTTGGGCGTCAAAGCCGTTGAGTACTCGCACAAGTGGGACATGGGGATTCTGGTCCGAAGTGCTTTTGATTTTACTTATCAGCATCCCGAACAGACGCTGATTGGTGGGCTCTCTGATTATCTCGTTTACTTGAGTATCATTCCGGCGATTCTGTTGGTCGGTTTTCTTGCAGCCAGCGTCATCACAAAACAGTCCAGCAATGGCGTGTTGTCGCAGTTCATGCTGGGATTGGCGATCACTGTCGGTGGTTACTTCATTGGTGTCGTCATCGGCTACTTGTTCATGGCCGCAAAAATTGGTGAGCCATCACATGCTTCGATTGAACAAGAGAGACCCATCGCGTTGTATGCGATGACTCAAGAAGACGGACATGATAAAGATCACGCCGACTCACATGCCGAAGACAAAGCAGGTCATGAGGGCGACCATGCAAAAGATGACCATGCCGACCACGCTCACAGTGAAGGCGATCATGATCACCACGACGATGCTCACGCTCATCAAGAGCCACCTGAATTTGACCGTGACATCGGGATCTTTTTCAGCATCTACTACTGCATGACAGGTTTGCACGCGATTCACATTATCGCGGGCATCATTGCACTTGGATGGCTGTACTGGCGATCGCTAAACAATCACTGGCGAAGTGATTACTTTGGTCCCGTCGATTACGTCGGTTTGTACTGGCACCTTGTCGACTTGATCTGGATTTACTTGTTCCCGTTGTTGTATTTGATTGACTGATCAACGGGCGACTGTCCGCTAAAAACAAAGACATTAAACAGTCCCAGAATTACGAATTCGATCCTGGGCATGAAATGATAAAAGGCTGAAAGTTATGGCTGACCATCACGACGATTTACCACGATTTTGCCACCCCGTCTCAACCAAGATGTTGTTCGGTGTGTTTTTTGGTTTGATTTTCTTGACCATTTTGACCGTCGTCACATCGGCGATGGGTCCGTTCATTGGTATTCCACCGGCGTTAACATTTCCGCTCGCGATGGTCATCGCGACGATGAAGGCGTTCTTGGTCTGTGCTTTTTTTATGCACATGTGGTGGGACAAAGGGTTCAACGTGATCGCGTTTCTATCGTCGCTGTTATTCGTCAGCCTTTTCATCGGTATGACATTGATGGATACAGGCCACTACCAGGAGACGATTGATATTTTTCCTCGTGAAGCCGAAGCAGCCGCCGCTCCTGTAACCCCTGACGCAACGCCTTAGAACACCCGCACACAGATGCTCAAACAATCACTAACTCTGGTCCCCGCGAGACGGGATTTATACCAAGCCAAGTTGGTGTTTTATTTGTTTCTGGCTTCGCTAGGCATGTTCTTCATTGCAAGCTTGGTCACCTATCTGATCATTCGCGGCCAAGCTTTCTCTCCGATTCCTGATGCAGTTCCGGGCTCGTTTTTGACGATTGGGCCCGAAGTCTACGCTCCGCTGAAGCTTCCCGCTTCCTTCTGGGTTAGCACGATCGCTTTGATCTTCGTCAGCTTCTTTCTGCAACGTGCCTGTTGGATGGTTCGACGCGAGAAACAAACCGGGTTTCGAAAGTGGCTGGTCTACTCGATGCTGGCCGCGACTGTGTTTTCGGCAATCCAGTGTTTCGGGATGAATTCTCTGTTGGCCGAACACTTCAGCAAACCAGACGGATCGATGAAAGTCTACGGGATGTCGTTCACGCTTGCTTTCATCCATGCTTTGCACGTTGTCGGCGGGATGATTTTTCTTGGTTTTGTGATTCGTCAAGCCTACCGTGACCGATACGATCACGAGCGTCATTGGGCGGTCGATCACTGTGCCAGCTATTGGCATTTTCTCGATGTCGTCTGGGCCTGCATGCTGATCACGTTCTTTGTGACGCAGTAAGCAACCAAGGAAACGCATCGGGTTTCCAAAAAAATCACAGCCACGACGCGTTACCTTTTTGACGTTCGTTGAACGGTATCGTCTCCAATCCCGATCTTCCTCTCGCCCAGAATGGGCAACGCTATGTCAGCCCAAGGCAACGCCTTGGGACCTTCATCCCCCATCAGTCACCTCGCCCTGAAAGGGCAGCGCTACGTCAGCACAATAAAATCACAGCCACGACGCGTTACCTTTTTGACGTTCGTTGAACGGTATCGTCTCCAATCCCGATCTTCCTCTCGCCCAGAATGGGCAACGCTATGTCAGCCCAAGGCAACGCCTTGGGACCTTCATCCCCCATCAGTCACCTCGCCCTGAAAGGGCAGCGCTACGTCAGCACAATAAAATCACAGCCTCGCCGGGTTACCTTACTGACGTTCGTTGAACTGTATTGAATTTAGTCGCCACGAATGCGCTTAAGCGTTCAAGTTCAAAAATTTCGACAACGACTCCAGCGTATCCTTCCAACCTTGCTCGCAACTTTGATAGTACTCGTCCGCGATTGAATCGGCCGGAAATCCAGTTTGATCAACCGTCATATCAACGCCATCGCCGGCTGGATGCAACTCAAACCGAGTTTCAAAATCTGCGTCGAAAGGAAGCCCGCCATCGGACGAAACGTACTTGTACTGATGAAGCACTAATCGCTCATCAACATCGAATTTTTTGATGATCGCAAACGAAATAAAATCCGGTTGGTCTTCGTCTCCCCAACTCGCACACCAGATTCCGCCTACGCGAGGAATCACGATTGCATGACTTGCTGACCACCATTTTCGAATCTGACTGGGTGTAATTAACGCCTGAAAAACATCAGCTGCCGGGTGGTTGAAGGAGTGAACCAAGTGGTGAGAGCGGGTTTCTGACATGAGAAGCATTTCAATTGGCGGCGCGTCTTCCTGCTTTTCGAAAGCTGGAAAACTGCGATACTGGTGGTGCGATACTGAATCAACAGTCGGTATAGGCGACGAGGTTTAGGCACTCTCTTAGCGGACTTCTTTCTTCGCAGCATTCCACAAAAGTAACCATGTCACTTTTTGAAAAAGCAGAACAAGCAAACTTTGAAGCAGCGAAACCGCTAGCCGCTCGAATGAGGCCGCGAAATCTGGACGAGTTTGTTGGTCAACAACACTTCTTGGGAACCGGGAAATTGCTGCGTCAGCTAGTAGAAGCCGACCGGTTAGGGTCTGTCATTTTCTACGGCCCACCTGGAACTGGCAAGACCACGCTGGCGCGAATCCTCGCATCCGAAACTGAACGAGAGTTTGAACAACTCAACGCCATTCTTCACGGCGTTAAAGATCTAAGAGAAGTTCTTAGCCGGGCGCGCGACACGGTTGCCTCAGGTGGGCAGGGGACTTTGCTGTTCATCGATGAAATCCATCGGTTCAACAAAGCACAGCAGGATGCAATGCTGGCCGACGTAGAAGACGGAGTGGTCACGTTGATTGGTGCGACGACTTCAAACCCGTTCTTTGCAATCAACGGAGCACTTGTCAGTCGCAGTCAAGTCTTTCAGTTTGAACCATTGGCCGAAGACGAAGTCAAAGACCTGATCAACCGTGCGCTCAACGACAAAGCTCGAGGGCTTGGCGACCGCGATGTCACGATTCTTCCACCAGCATTGGATTATCTCGCCAAAGTCTGTGATGGTGATGCGCGAAAAGCGTTGGCAGTTTTGGAAACGGCATTAATTGCCGCTGGCGGTAACGCGCGGGACTCGGTAACCATCGACAAACCAATCATGAAAACCGCTGTCGGCCAGCGTGCTGTTCAGTACGATCCGACAGGCGATGAGCACTACGATTGTGCGAGTGCACTCATCAAAAGTATTCGCGGAAGCGATCCTGACGCGGGACTTTATTGGTTGGCCCGAATGCTTGAAGGCGGCGAAGACGTCAGGTTTCTTTGTCGTCGACTGATCATTTTGGCAAGCGAAGACGTTGGCAACGCCGATCCCCATGCGTTACCTTTGGCCGTCGCTTGCTCACAGGCTTGCGAACAAATCGGGCTGCCAGAATGCCAGTTAACTCTTTCTCAGACGGTCGCCTATCTAGCGTGCGCACCAAAATCGAATGCGGCGACCAGTGCCATTAGTGCAGCTCGCTCGGATGTACGAGAAGACCGAATACTTCCAGTGCCTCGTCATCTTAGAGATAGTCATTACCGAGAAGCTGGAAAACTTGGTCATGGAACTGGTTACGAGTATTCGCATGACGAACAAGACGGAATCTCAAGCCAGGATTATCTTGGCGTTGAACGCGAATACTATCAGCCGGTCGATCGCGGATTCGAAGCAGAATTAAAAACACGACTCGAAAAGATTCGCGCCAAATTAAAACAGGGTAAACCAAAACAAGGCGAAGCAAATCCTTCTTAGTTG
>CAZQQR010000159.1:0-12458 GCA_964595515.1 uncultured Pirellulaceae bacterium | reverse complement strand
TTCGTCGATCGTCCAATCTTCACCAGCAAATTTATTGGCAAGCAATTCAATGTCAGAGATCTAAACTCCAAGAATCACCAGGCTGACGGTTGCGGAGTATCAAAGAAAAAAGCTCGGAGAACACTAGTGTTTTCCGAGCTTTTTAAAGTACCGGCGAGAGGACTTGAACCTCCACGGGGTTACCCCCAATGGATTTTGAATCCATCGCGTCTGCCAATTCCGCCACACCGGCGTGGCGAGATGATTTTAGTCGAAAGAAAGCCGTTTGGGCAAGGGCTACCGCTGACAGTCAGCCCAATGATTTTCGATAGCCGTTTTCCAGCGGACGAACATGGCTCCCTGCGACTCAGGAACTTGTTCTCAACGACTCCAACAAAGGCAACCGGGAAATATTCCTCGAGGCCAGCCAAGCTGCAACCAAGCCCACCAACACGATGGTCGCAAACATCACGCCAAGCGTCGCCCAAGGAACCGAAGCTGAACCCACAAGCCAATGGGGAACTGTCGTGAATAGCGCAGCTCCAATTCCGACCGCCAGCCCAAGCAATAACAACCACGCGTTCTCCAGCAGCACCATCCACGACAGTTTACGATTGGCGAATCCTACCGCCCGCATCAGCCCCAATTCTTTCGTTCGCTCAAGCACGCTGCGAACTTGAACCGCAGCCAATCCGAATGTTCCCAACAACAATCCCAGTGCACCAAGCGTTTGAAAAGTGCTCAAATAGGTATTCTGAACCGCCATAAAATTCGCCAACAACTTGTCCGCTGACCGAGCGTCAAACCCTTGATCCCCAAGCCGATCTTCCAACTTGGCAACATCCTCAGAAACGAATTCTTGAGAATCGCCAGAACGCACCAAACTCGCGTCGTCAATCAAAAAGTAGCGATAGCCAGCGGTGGTTGGAAAGACGGATTGAAAATCGGTTTCCGACATGATCAAGCTGCCTTGCAAAATCGTATTCGCTAAAAATCCAACCGCCCTAAAATAGAACGTCTCTCCAGTGTCGTATCGAACTTCGCGAACCGTTCCTGGCAGATAAATTTTCAAACTATAGTTCGCGGTATTTTTATCAATGATCACAGGAATCGGATCTTCTTTCGTCCCCGAGTGACCACGACTGTCGAGTAGATGCCATGGGTTTGCCTTTGCCGATTCAGAATCAGAAGAAACCGCTCCACCCCACGCAAACTGAGTAGCGTTTTCATCATCGAATCGCTCGATAAAACTAGGCGGAACCCCCAACGCTCTTGGCTGGGTTGATTGATACAGATTGTTGCAGCTCGCATCTTCACCTGGTTTAAAACGAATCGGAACGACTTTTGTTTCAGGCGAAAGCTTGAAATCAATCCCAAGTGCCTCCCCCTGCCCTTTCTCAGTCGCCAGATCTTGAAAAACAGGCTGGCTACTCTGAGCAACCCAATCAAAACCTGCCGTTCCGGCTTCATTCGGAGCAAGTCGGAACGCACTCACAGCTGCGATCAAGAAACTTGCCACCGCGACCAATCCGATTGTTAGTGTGCTCCGCAGCGGATTTCTTTGGGCGCTCATGAATGCTAAACGAGATAGGCTCAATTGGTTTTCAAGTCCGCTCGCCGGCCGTTTCAACCAAACGTAAACGCACATCAACAAAGCTGCCAGCGCCAAAAAACCTGCCCCCATGAACGCGCCCGCTTGAGCTTCGCCAGCCAGCCCCGTCGCCATCACGGCGAGACCAACCGCACCCACAAACAACAACGGAATTACCCATCCGCTCAATGAGCGTTTTGTGCGATCGCTTTTGCCAACCGACGATTCCAATTGCCCACTCAAGAGCCCACGGATCGTTTGTTTTTTCGTTCGCCTTAACGACCACAAAATCGTCAAAACACAAATCAAAATCCCACTGATGAATCCAATGATCAAACTAAGCGGTGAAGCATGCATGGTCAGGAACGGCCTTGAGATTGCTCCCACCCACCAAGTCGTCAGTCCTTTGATCATCAACCACGCGTATCCAATCCCAAGAAACACTCCGAGGAACGCACCAATCAAACATACGACCAGCATTTCTTGCAGCCACAAATTTCGAATTCGTTTTTGGTTGAAACCCGCTGCCTTGAGCAAGCCGACTTCGGATGCACGCTGTTGCAACCCAAGCCGAAACAGGAGCGATACCAAAATCAAAGCCGATCCAATCACAAACATGCTGAGGGCCAGAAACAAAGCATCGAATGGCGTTGAACCTGAAGAAGCCGCCAAGCCACGACGTTTAATTGGGACAAGATGCATTCCCAGCTGCGCATCGTCGCTTGAAAACTGATCAAGCAACTTTTTGGAAATCAAATCGTAGCTGCCAGTCGCATCCGCAGGATAATTGCTCTCTGAATCGTAGTCGGCACTGGAAATCGGCAAGCGAAAACTGGTTGTCGTTCCAAAGCGGCTGTCCCAGATCTTTCGTCCTGCCGCCAGCGAAACGAATGCCTTGGGAGTCGTGCGGTGATTCAACCAATAATCGTCATCCTTAGATCGCAATGTATCGGTTCGAAACGGAAGATCCCAATCTTCAATCGATTGGGCATCCGTCACACCCTGAACGACGGGCGTAAGATCTGGGTCGTTCGCAATGGTTGGCAACTTGTCAAAAATCGCCTCCTTCACAGGCCCCCGAGTTGGCACGTCAAATGGCTCAACCGGCTCGGTAATGGCCGCGATATCGACCAATGTAAACGTTTCTGTCCGCTCCAATTGCGAACCGTGCGTTGTTTCCGGCTCGAAAAACAGCAACTCAATCTTGTCCCCCGGTTTCACTTCTAGATCATCCGCAGCCCACTGATTCAATACAATTTCATCGTCATTGAGTTCTCGAATAGGATCCCCGCTGGTCGCAGATACTGGCCGAAACGAATCTCCAAAGTCGACAGCGGACACCATTGAGAATGGAATTCCCAATTTCGTGCCTGGCTTACGAATGTCGTTGGCGAGGTATGTAAAGACCGCCGTCGATTCTGGAAAAGCACTTTTGATTGACCGAACAGTTTCGTCTTCAAGAACCATTTTGTCTGAAGACAAACTCCAATAATCAAAAACCGTTTTGCTGTTCTCGCCTTCGCCAAACTTTTTCGTGACTCGTTTTAGCGTAAGCCCATAGTCTTCAAGCGTTGGTCGGATCGTGTCTCGAAGTTTTTCCGTGACCTCTTCACTTGGCAGTTGCCCCTGTTTCCCGGACAACAGCAAAACATTTGCCTGGGCTGGATCGGATTTGTGCTTTAGGACGGACCGACCAAGTGCATCCTGAAGCAATGGAATTGGAAGGTAGACGTTGAGTGGATCGGACTGCGAAGGATGTAAACTGAATCGCCCCAGCCCTTCGGTCGGCAATACCTTAACCACTTTGAGGTCGACCAGACTCTCAATCAAATCTCGCTTACGACCAAGTGCGCTTTCGGCAGGCATTTGAGTCTGCTTGGGAATTCGCACCGTGATTTTCGCGTCGCCCGACTCAACGTCTTTGGCTGAAATATTGAGATCGTCAGCCAACGCCTGATTGATGATTGCAGTTTCGTCTTCTAGACCTGAGATAGCTGTTACATCAAGCGTTGACGAGTCAAAGCTCCAAAATTCATCGTTGATTCCAAGAACATTGACCTGCCCGGCCCGACTTGAACCCACTTCCTGCTGATACTCGACAGTTCCGCCGGGAAACAAAATCAGTGGAGTAACTTTTTGATAGTCAGATTGAAACGTTTTATTCCGTCGAATCTCATCGGCGAGCTTTTCACGAAAGAAACCCTGCGAAACAAGCATTTCGTCAATCTGGCCCAACCGTTCCATCGTCAAAGACCTGAGGCTTTGACGCATGCTGTCTCCGACAATCAAAGCGCCAGTCAAAACGGCCGTCGCTGCCATGACGCCGAGTGCGATCGTAAAATCGCTGCGGAAATAGTGCTTGAGGCTTTGAACCGCAATATGAAATAACTTCATTGATTGCCTCTAAACGAACTTTCCATTTTCAAGTCGAACCTGGCTTTGAAACTGTCCCGCCAGGTCACTGCTATGGGTAACACATATCAGCATCGTGTTTTCTTCTTCCTGAAGCTCAAGCAAAATCTGACCGATCTTTTCAGCATTCGCATGGTCTAAACTTCCAGTCGGCTCGTCCGCCAACAACATCGCTGGCGACTGGATAATTGCACGGGCGACAGCCACGCGCTGACGCTCACCGCCCGACAGTGACGCAGGTCGATGGCTCATTCGGTCCCCAAGCCCGACTTTTTCCAGCAGCATTTTTGCGCGCTCGGTTGATTCTTGATTCGTCGCTCCAACAGCCACAACGGGTATCAACACATTTTCCAGCGCTGTTAATTGTGGCAGCAGATGATGCTCTTGAAAGATGAATCCGATATTCTCATTTCGAAAACTGGCCAAAGCATCCCCTTCCAAAGTCGATAGATCCGTCGAAAGCAATTCCACCGAACCTGCAGTCGGAGCGTCCAGCGTTCCGGCAATATGCAAAAAAGTGCTTTTACCGCTACCGCTTGGACCAATCACCGCAAGGTTCTGGCCGCGATTTAATTCAACCGTAACGCCATCGAGAATACGCAGCGGCTGCGTCGGCGTCTCGAACTCTTTCACGATCGTCTGGGCAGAAAAGTCTGACATGTCTGGCTGATCTTGTTTCAACTTGAAGGATTGGAATCTGCAGCTTTGAAGTTTGGCGATTTTAGCTTTCGGTGCTTAGTTTTAAGCAACGGCCCGGCATCATCAACAAGTTTAATGGTTTTCAAGCAGCGCCAAACACCCCAAGCCATAAAACGAATACTCAACATCATGGGCTTCGTCCCAAGCCGCAGCCTGAAACCCGCCTTCGGCACGCTCCATCTCGCCAACGAATTTGCGATAGGCTGCAATGTCGATCTCATCAAACGCTTGAAGATCAATCAACGTCAGTGCCCCAGTGAACGAACTGAGGAGATCCGCGATCGGGATTCGTGTGTTGGCTCGCAGACCGCCTTCATCGGTTTGCATCTCGACCAAGAAATCGAGCGTCGTGGCAACCAGCTCTGGATCTTTTGCTTCATCAATCGCATCGAGCATCAACATACTGCCAACTGCGGCTGCGGTCGGGTTGGTCCCCGGACGTTTGCTGACTCGGATTTCATGCCATCCGCCTTCAGGGTCGCGACGAGATTCTAAAAACTCGATGACTTTGTCGGGCTCTGGAATGGGTCTTTCGATCAGCTGCAAAACTAACAACACCAAAAACGTGTGATAGGTGCTGCCTGCGTTTCCTTCAGGAGCTTTTGCATACCCACCATCCTCACGCCTGAGTGAATCCAGAAAATTTGCGACTTGATCAGGCCAAGCTGGATCGGAATCCGAAAAAATGTCTTTGCCGGCTGAGACTTTTAATAGGTTAGCGGCGTAGAACAGCGAAAAGAAATCGACGATCGTCTGATGCGATGAAAGCTGTGGTTTCAAGAACGCTTCAACG
This sequence comes from uncultured Pirellulaceae bacterium, assembly GCA_964595515.1. Lineage (GTDB taxonomy): Bacteria > Planctomycetota > Planctomycetia > Pirellulales > Pirellulaceae > Mariniblastus. Next base: position 6,984 of record CAZQQR010000159.1, on the reverse strand, counting down.
CGATCTGCAACTTCGCCGTAGAGCTCGCCGAGAATAGACAACCCTCGCATCGCAAACGTTGTGTAGTAAAGATCACTGCCGCCTTGACGCCCGGCGAACCCGCCATCAGCTTGCTGAGCCGCCAGAAAATAGTCGGTGTGACGTTTGCGAGTTTCATCCGAGAGTCGCCCCACGCCCTCGGCAAGCCGAACGGTAAGTTGCTGAAGGTAAATCGACATGGGCTTGTTTCAAAGAAGACAAAATCCGCTCGCTGCTCTAGCTTTGAGCAGAAGATTCGTCAATCAAATAAGGACGAAGCTTTTTAAGGAACCCCTCTGGCGTTGGCACAGAACTGGGTTTGGGACCATGATCAAAATGGCAACAAACAACAGTAATCGAACCGTCTGCAACCGGTGTTTCATCACGAAAGAAATTGAACCCGTAAGTAATACTCTTGCTGCCAATTCGCGTCACGACAACATGGATGTCGATGATCTCTTCGAATTTAATCGCATTGCGATAATTGCACTCAGCATTCACGCGCGGAAAACTTATCGTCTCGCCATCGATGTCACAAATCACACCCAGGCCAAGACTTCGAAGCAGCGCGTGCTCGGCTTGCTCCATATAAGCAAAGAAATTTGAAAAGTGAACGATCCCCGCCATATCCGTATCACGGAACTCAACTCGGCGCTGGGATTTGAATACTTCTGACATCGTTCAAGGCTCAAAAAATAAAAAGCCTGCCGGATAAAAGGCAGGCTTCTAGGATTCAATTCGTTCTCGCGTCCAACGACGCAAAGGCGATCAGTCGGCCTTGAACGGCAGCAACGCCATGAAGCGTGCTCGCTTGATTGATTCGGTGACCGCATGCTGACTCACAGCAGTACAGCCAGTTTTGCGACGACCAACGATTCGGCCGTGACGGTTGGTTAGCTTTTTCAGCAACTCAACGTCTTTATAATCAACATACATCGGCCGCGGACGCTCGCCATCAACGTACAACGGATCCTTACGAACCGTGCGTGGTTTGGTCTTTGATTTTCGGCGGTTTGATTTTCTTCGAAATTTCGCCAACGTTCTGGCCTCATTACATCGTGATAACATCAAAAAAGGACGCAGCCAAGCTCCGCCCGAGTCACGATATTATGCAAATTGGCCCATTTACCGCAAGGCGTTATTTTTTCGGGAAGAGAAAAAACTGCTGACACAAACACGATATAATCGAGGCCTAAGCAACTTCAAACAAAGCCGAAATAAAACCATGATCCGAAAATCTTACATAGTCCCGCTTTTCTGTGCCGTTTTCCTCATTTCTGGCCTGCCGTTAGCATCTGTTCACAGCCAGGAAACCAAGGAAGCATCGGCCAGCGAAGCTCCGACAACGCAAGAAACTGCCAAACAGGAAACCCAAAACGACAAGAAACAAGAATGGATTCAGCTGTTCAACGGGAAAGACCTGACTGGCTGGACTCCCAAGGTTCGCGGACACAAACTCGGTGACAACTACGCCGACACCTTTCGGGTCGTCGATGGATGCTTGACCGTTTCTTACGACAAGTACAAACCCGAAGACTACATGTCGATGGACAACAAGAACAAAGCGGACTTCGACAAATTCGGCCACATCTTTTACAACGAAGCCTTCTCGCACTACCTATTGCGAGTTGAGTATCGGTTTATCGGTGACCAAATTACAAACGGTCCCGGTTGGGCGTATCGCAACAATGGCTTGATGCTGCACGGACAAGACCCAGCCAAAATGGCGGTCATGCAAAAGTTTCCAATTTCGATCGAAGTCCAACTGCTTGGCGGCGAGAGAGATCGCACGACGTTGAATCTTTGCACTCCGGGAACGAACGTTGAAATGAATGGTGCAGTTTTTCAAAATCACTGCACATCCAGCAGCTCTGAAAAATACCCCGGTGATCAATGGGTCACTGTCGAAGTCGAAGTTCGTGGCTCAGATTTTATTCGTCACAAGATCGACGGCAAAACCGTTTTGGAATATCAGAAACCTCAACTCGATCCCCGCGACGCGAAAAAGCAAAAGGCATCCTACGGTGGAAGCCCCGAACTGATGCAATCCCTTATTAAGGACGGCAATCTGTTAATCGAAAAAGGAACCATCTCGCTTCAATCAGAAAGCCACCCGACCCAGTTTCGAAAAATCGAATTGATGAAACTCGATCCCGAAGAAGATAAAAAAGAAGACAAGTAAAAATAGATTGAAGGCTTGTGTTGGTTGAAGGTCCGCGAAACTGCGTTTCCACCTGAAGGGCGACGGGGTCGCCGGCCAACTCGTCGGCGTCAGGCGCTTGGTCCGGTCGACGTCACTCTTGATCGCGACGTAATCGTCCGCGAGCTGAGGAACGCTTTTCGCTTGTTCCGCCCGGTCCCTGAATTCCGACAAATAGTTTAACGGCAAGCCGAAGGCGACTGCGTTTCCGGTCCAGTCTTCGATTGGATCGACTCAGTCCAGCTAGAGCTACTTACCCTCTGATTGCTTGCCCTCAAAGTTATACGGCACGGACTTTTTTCCCGGCGACAGTATTCCGTGGAACGCCTTGTGAAAATTCTCCAAGACTAGATTGCGACCTACCGATGTCAGGTTTGGCTTTTCCTCAACAGGTCTTGGATCTTCTGCAAACTCTTTTTGCTTAGGAGTGATCCGTGGCGGTTGTTTATCATTAAGTGACGCAAGATCTTTCTCAGTGAAATTCTCTGGACACGGCATCTCGCTCTAGGAAGGCAACCCGAGCCGTGAGCGCAGTGAGCGAAGACCACTGAGCAAGTCAACCGATATCAGCACTATTCGCTGACGCGTCACGTTCACAAAATTGTGTAGCTTCGAGACGCGAGCAAATTGGTTTGGAACCCAGATTTCCCCCGGTACATCATCCGCCCCGGTCAAAGGCGACAACGACACAGATATTTTCCGTAGAAGAAAGATTTCCAGGCAACGCTGCCTGGAAAAAAAGCTGCCGCCATAAATCACTTCAACGGAATCTTGATTTTCCCCAAGGATTACCGATGTTTTCAAACATTTTCGGATTTCTGCCAGAATCATGGAATCAAACCGTGGTCAGGTGGTACTACACCTGCAAACAGACACTCGAACATCTTTATGCAACCTGAAGCAATATTTCAGCAGCGATTTGAGGAATGCGTCGAATGCTGCGCAGATTCATTGTTTCGCGTCGCCTACCGTTTGACAGGCAATCGAACTTTAGCATCTGAGCTAGTTCAGGAGACCTATTTGAACGCATGGAAAAGCATCGGAACGCTCAACGACTTGGACCGTATGCGTGCCTGGATGTTTTCGATTTTGCGAAATCAATTCACAAAACTACTTCGGGATGAAAAAAGAAACCCTTCGACCGCTGAAAACCTTGGCGACGTTTCGCTGAATGATGCATCCACAATGAGACCTTCAAACAACGAACAAGTGGATCGCGTTCAAGCAGCGTTAGCAACGCTTGATGAAAAACACAAACTTCCCGTTTTACTGGTTTCGCTGGAAGGCATGACCGTAGAAGAAGCTGCAAGCGTTCTGGACATTCCGCGTGGAACCGTCCTTTCAAGGCTTCATCGCGGAAGACAAAAATTAAAAGAGGTCCTCAGTCGGGATCAATCGCGGACGGAACAATCATGAACACGGAATTTGAAAAAAAACCAACGGACGAGCAACTTGATGCAATGCTCCGTGATGTTGCCATTCCATCAAATTTGAAATCACAGCTATTGGGCATCCCAGAATCGACTTCTCCTGATGACAAAACAAGTGGTTTCTCAAAACAGCAAATATCAGCATCTGCAACGACAACACCCGCATCCAAAACTTGGGCGACGTGGATGCCGTATGTCCTTGCTGCGAGCTTGCTTGCGATTACGATCTTTGGTGCCTCGCAACTAATACCATCGAACGATCGCGAATTGGAATCAGGAACCATGGCTTCGGTCGACAATCAGAATTCAAAACCAGAAAACAAACCACCACCCAAAGACTTGGAATTGGTCGAAACAGAGCAAGCGAAACAAGAATTACAAATACTCAAAGCCAAAATTGAATTACTGGAAATCGAACGACTGAAAACTGAACTCGCAATGCTGGAACAACTCACTGGCAATCAACTGAGTGAAAACGAGGTCGAATCCATGATCATGGCTTTGGCCCCAGAATACTCGATTCCCCTCGGCGGCAAAAAAGCCGACGTTCAATCCGAAATGGCTCGCGTATTGATGGAATACCCAAACACTCGTGGCGCATTTTTCGCCAACAAAATCCTCAAGCAAATTAACTAAATCATTAGAGCTCATTTCAGAACTTTATCGTCGTGTCGACAATTTCCTACCGCCTCTGCTTGGTCAGTGTTTTCTGGCGGCAGGATGCATCTGATACAGGTTTTGAACTATCTCCAATCAAACTTAATACTTGAACTCTGCTCAAAGGTGAACTTATGTCAAGAACTTCAACACTCCTGTTAATTGCGATAGCCGCTCTACCTTTGGGATTCTCAAACGGCGTGGCAGCTCAATCCCCCGCTAACTCTCCTTCGCCAGCAGAATTAGTAGTCCAACAAAAGATCGTACTCCAAGCTCGGATGATCGATCATTTACGTGACGAACTCGATCACATTCAGAAAAAGCGAGTAATCGCTAACGAAAAACTGAACGAAATCGAAGCCACTGAAAACCAGTCGGGAGTCTCCGTCGAATCGTTTCCCGAAATCGTGAAGAACCTTCAGGCCAAAAGAATTGACTTGATGATTGATTTGGCCGGTTTGGATGCTAAAAGACTTGCTATCCAAAAAGCAGAAATGCAAAGATCTGACAATTCAGCAATCATTAGGCCGCTCGAAAAACTGGTCCGTTTAAAAGAAGCCAGGCTTGAAAAGATCCTCCACTCACCTACATCTGAGGATGAGCAGCGGTCAGCTCAAATGGACTTGCTGTCGTCTCAAGTTCAATTGGCGAGTGCCAAATCCAACAAAGCCAGTTCGAGTTTGCTTTCGGATTCTTTGTTGAGTACTTCGCTCGATTTAGCAGAAGCGAAAGCCCGTCTCTCCAAAACTGAATCACTGCTATCCGATGTTTTGCCATCACGAAAACAATTGGAGATGGGCAAGTTGATCAAATCAAACCTCCGCCAATACATGGAAAACGAGACAACGATATCCAACGACCTGCGAACAGAAGAACAGGTTCTTAAAAAGCTCAGAACGGAACTCGAGCAACTGAAGAAAAGCCAACATCTACCGTAACCTCGCCAATCAACATTCGTTGAGTTGAATCACCATCAAAATCCCATTGAGTTTCTGCGAGAGAAGTGCGCGCCGACGCATCGTCAATCACTGAACAAGTTCTAGACAACTGAATCCAATACCAACCGACTTTCACTATCCAAATAAAAGAAAGAGCGAATATGAAAAATTTATTCTTTACGAACTGCCTGACAACGATCTGCCTGACAACATCCCTTGTTTTAACATCGCAACAGCTAGTCGCCCAAGGCGGAACATCATCTGGTTCGGTCGGAGCCGCTCGTGCTGGTTTTCACCGAATCAGCGAGACAGGCACATACCTGATGCCCAAGGCAGATTTCTTTCGTGTCGAAGAGTTTATCAACTACCACCGTCACAATCTTCCGCTCCCAACAAAAGGACAACGGGTTCACTTGGATGTCCAGAACATTGAACTGGAAAATGGAAAAGTGGTCTACCAGTTTGGAATCACGACTCCGCGAGCGCTCGACAGCAAAAAACTTCCACCTCTCAATCTCGTCTTGGTGATTGATGAAAGTGGTTCGATGGGCGGAGAAAAAATTGCCAATCTAAAATCTGCACTTCACACATTTGTCGAACGATTTCGTGAAAACGATCGAATCACGGTGGTCGGATTTGAGCAAGAAGCTCGGGTCATTCTCGAAGCGGAAGAAAAAACAAACGTGAACAGAATCTCAAAGGCGATCGACAACATTCACGCTGCTGGCAGCACCAATCTTCACGCGGGTTTAATGTGCGGGTATGAAATGGCGCTTAAACATTTTGATCCTGAACGAACCAACAGAATGATCTTTCTGACCGACGGAAATGCTAACGTCGGTGTCACCGAATCGAATGAAATCGCCCGCGAATCGAAACGTTGCGTTAAACGAGGTATTTCACTTGTCACCATCGGACTCGGCGTGGATATGAACAATGGGCTGCTTCGTGAGATTGCCGATTCCGGGCGGGGACTAATGCATTACGTGGGTGATGCGAAAGACATCAAGAAGACATTCATTGACGAAATTGACAGCGTCTTGGCTCCCGCTGCATCCAAAGTTCAGCTGAAGCTTGGATTCAAAGGAAAAATGAAATCACCCAAAGTATTTGGCTACAAGAATGCCTGCGAATTTGAAAAAACAAGCGATGGCTATGAACTCGTACTCAAGCTCGACGACCTGAATCATGGAGCAACCCAAGTCGTCATGGTTCGTTTTCCGGAATTTTCAGAAAAACAAATCAGTGGACAAGCCAAGCTGACATACACGGATGCCATCTCAGGAAAAGCCTGCATGACAAATCGCAATCTGCGTGAAATCGAAAAACGGGACGACGGACATTTTTCTGTAAAACGAAACTATGCGATCGCACTTGTGGCAAATTCAATCCAAGCGGCTGCCAAAGAATCCAACGAAGGTGACAATCGCAAAGCCGACTCGAAACTTAAAAAAGGAGTTGAAAAAGCCAATGAAATTCTCCACGATCGTTACGACAAGAACCTGAAGAGAGTCGTCAAGATTGCCAACGAATATCGCGAACACCTCGATCAAAACCACAAATTGGTTGAAAACGAGAACTACCCCCATCGTAGAAAATTTAAGTAATACTGACTTTTTATGAGTGGCCAATTCGAAAATGGCGAGAGCTGGAACTCGTGGTGATCAAAGCTCTCGCCGCCGGATTTCTTCCAGTCCAAATAGCGCCGCGACCAGAACCACGAACCAAGCCAGCCCCTTTG
>CAZQQR010000158.1:0-12489 GCA_964595515.1 uncultured Pirellulaceae bacterium | reverse complement strand
CAGACTCAAGTTCGCTTTTGGATTCCAAAGAAGTTGAACGAATCAAAGCGATTACTGAATCGGAAGAGCTAATCGTTTCACTTGCCGGTCAAATGGGAACACTCGCAAATTCATTTGTCGAAAAAGTCCCACTTGATTCAGTGTTCGACGAAACAGTCGCTTACCTCGGCCCCAAACAAAATGACATCGATCAATTGGTTGAGTCGTTTTTGGGAGAGTCTTCGGCTGCTCAATCGAAATCTCTTGAGCTTGAAAACGCCCCGACAGATCTGGATGCAGCGACAGGTCAAATCTGGAAGTGGATTGTTGAAAAGTATCCTTTCGAAAGCGCACAGTTTGGAACGCTCGCTGGCGACTTCGTTGACGATTCTACATTCGAAACCAAGACTGTATTCGAAGGTCGATTCACCAACAGCAAAAAAAATGTGATTGGTGTTCAGGCATATCAAAAATTGATCTGGAAGAAAACAAAAGAAGGCGAGTGGAGAATCTCAGGTTGGCAGCAGGAAAAAATGAAACTCATCGCCAATCAAGCCCCACTATTCGAAGACGTAACCGCGGCTGCGATCCCTGATGAAGCTTCTCGCGAGAAAGCTCAAAGTAGTTCTCATTGGGAATGGATGGCCAAGAATGCAATGCTGAAAACGCCCTACATGCATACGCCCAAACACAAATATCGTTTGTTCGGTGAATGGTCCTCGGGCAGCCAGTACCCCGGCGTTAGCGTGGTCGACTGGAATTCAGATGGCTTTGATGATTTGTTTGTCAGCGATCGCTGGCAACCAGCTCAGCTGTTTGAGAACCAAAAAGATGGAACGTTTAAGGATGTGACTGAGGAAAGCGGGCTGGACGTCCCAAGCTGTAGTTGCACAACCGTGTTTGCGGATTTTGACAACGATGGAGATCCTGACGCTCTTTCGTGTGGAACACTTGAACCAAGTAAATACTTCATTAATCAGGACGGCGTTTTCAAAGAAGATAAATCGTTGTCGTTTCAAATGAGCGAACTAAAGTTTGTCGTCGCAGCAACCGTTTTCGATATCAACGGGGATGGGCTTTTAGATGTTTATCTTTCGACATACGGACGGGGTAGCGGCCCAATCAAAGATTGGATCGATGAGGTACGCCCAACCGATCAACAACCGTACGTCGAAAAAATGGTTGCCTCTCATCCATATTTGGATCGAGCGGGAATGCCGAACATCATCCTGATGAATCGAAACGGAAAACTCATTCGAGAGAACGGCCTTAGCGAGAGCGCCAAACAGTGGCGTGACTCCTATCAGGCGGTGCCAATGGACTACGACTCCGACGGTGATCTTGATCTCTATGTATGCAATGACTTCGGCAGAGATGCCTTCCTGAGGAACGACACCAAAAAAGGCAGCATCATACCCAAATTCTCAGACGTCACCGAAGAAGCTTTTTCCGACGGCGATTTAGCGTTTGGGATGGGCGCGAGTTGGGGCGACTACAACAACGACGGTTCGCTGGACCTCTACGTTTCCAACATGTACTCCAAAGCAGGTCATCGAATTCTCAAGAAGTTTCCGGATGCAGATGAGCGGATCAAGACTTCGTCGCGAGGCAATTTTCTATTTAAAAATTTGGGGGGCAAGTTCGAACAGGTCGCAGGTTTTGAAGAATCCGATCAACACGTCTCAAAAGTCGGATGGTCATTCGGTGGGCAATTTGCTGACTTTGACAATGATTCCAACTTGGATATCTATGTTCCCAGTGGTTATTACACTCCACCGCCTCAAATTCGCTTGCCCGGCGACTCCTGAAGTTGCCTTTGGCGCACGGTCGTGCGCACAGACCCAAAGCGAAGTGAAGAATTCAAAAACTCAAAAATCTGGAATCTCGAAATGGGTCCCAGATCCATTCAAGCTGCCCGTCCAGAAGACGGAGAAGGGCCTCAGTTCCGCGCGATCCCGTTCAGTGGCGGCGAACGAAATCGAATATTCATGAGTCGAGGCAACAACTTTAAAGACCTAACGCTTGTTTCGGGCGTTGACTTCCGAGACGACGGGCGAGGATTTGCGTTGTTAGACTACGACCAAGACGGGTTCATGGACTTGGCGATCGCTTCACCAAATGCGCCTAGATTTCGAATCGTAAAAAACAAAATGAATTCAGGTTCCGACATCGCAAGTAATTCGTTCGTCGAAGTCAGTTTAGTTGGCGGCCAAACTACCAAGAACGCGTCTCGCGATTGGAGCTCCAGAGACGCGTTTGGTGCCAAAGTGATCGCAACGATTGACGGTACAAAACGCGCTTTTCAATTGTCGTGCGGTGAAGGATTGTCCAGCCAGAACACAAAACGAATCCACATCGGAATGGGAGCTGCTGAAAAGATTGAGGAGATCGTAGTTCATTGGCCAAGCGGCAAAGAAACCGTCGTGAAAGACGTGTTGGCAGGCAAGCGACTGACGATTCACGAAAACGAAGCTGCCATTTCGGTTGGAACGAATTAGTCCACATTGTTCAGAGCGTAGTAAAGCCGGACCGTAAATTAGTGCGAGTTGGGAGACGATCAGCGTTCTGAATAGTGCATCGGAACTTGAACTTTAGTCCTCGCCAATTAATGCGGCACCTAATTCTGCCCACAGCACGCAAAGCATGCCGTGCACGGATTACACCGATTCCAAAAGGTTGATTATGATGTAAGCCTCGTCAAGAAAATGCAGTCGCCTACGGCTTGCCGTTAAACTTAATCTCCGCCACAAACAAAACCCTCTCGCTTGCGGAAGGGTCGTGCCTCAGGCACGGGGGAGGCTTTGTGCTGTCCTCGACATTGAAATTAACACCCTCTCCACCGCTACCCTCTCCACCGCTGAGACGGCGACTCTCCCAGAGGGGGAGTAATGTCATGAGTAAATCTTCATTGAACGGAATTACCAAACTCAATGGGCTCGCCGTAAGGGTAATTGGTTGCAAAGAAGTTGGAGGCTCGTTGACTGCACCCATCAATGGGCCCGCGTCGACCACCTTTGACTACTTGGCCATTTCGACGTCTTCGCCAGCTTTTACTTTTTCAAGCCAAGGATCCATGTCGTCAAAGATCTTTCCTGGCTGCCCATCAAAGACACGCCCAATCAAAAGATTGGTCACGTTGTCGCCGTGTTCGGGGAAAGCTTTCATGAACGCGCCGAAACTGAACTCTTTGGTGTAGAACGCCCGAACCAGTTTACGAATCCACTTCACACCCGACTCATATTCGCGAGTCCATTTCCCCAGTTGTTTCTTGGAGACATCACCTGAATGCAGGCCTTCAGCAACAGCTTCACCGGCCATCAATCCTGATTTGAGCGCAAGATAAACGCCTGATGAGTAAATCGGGTCGATGAACCCACCAGCATCACCCACCAAAACCCAACCGGGTCCAGCCTGCTCAGTGGTCGTGTAAGAAAACTCTTTGGCGACGTGGTATCGCCCAACCAAATTCGCGTCGATCAACCGGCGTTTGATGCCCGGGCAATTCTTGATTTCTGCTTCAAAGGTCTTCTGTGGAGAGCCACCACGTTTGAGTAGAAAATCATTGTCGCCCACCAAACCAACGCTTACGGTTCCATCGCCAAGTGGGATGTACCAGAACCACGCGTCTTTGCTCTCGGTGTGCAGAATGCAGGTCACCTCTGGGTTTCCACCACCGGCTCGAATCGCCCCATCAAAGTATCCCCAGATGGCAGCCTTACGAAGATCATCGTAATACTCTTTTATTTTCAGCCGATTGGCGATCATCGCTGATTGCCCGGAAGCATCGATGACGACCTTGGCCGTGATCTCAGTTTCCTTTCCGCCTTCCGTTTGCAGTGTCACTTTGTTGACTGATTTTTCTCGCAGCTCAATATCAAGCACACGAGTTTTGTCGATACATGTCGCACCACGGTTGTAGGCGGTCTCGTACAACAGGTTGTCAAACTCAGCCCGCTTTACATGCCAGCTTTGGTTGGACGGACGCTCGTCGTGTTCGGCAAAAATGAATGGACGTGATTCTTTGTCGTTTGAATTCACGAACTGAACACCGTGCTTACGAGTGAAGCCAAGTTTTTCAATTTCGTGCAGGATGCCCAACCGTTCAAAGATCCAATACGTTTCGGGCATCAGCGACTCGCCCACGTGAAATCGCGGCATCGTATCCCGTTCAACCAGCAACGTTGAGTGACCTTGTTCGGCAACAATGGCGGCCGCAGTGGATCCGCCGGGACCGGCGCCAATGACAATACAGTCGTAACTTCGATTCGCAATCATTCTGCTATCCCAAATTTCCTTCAGCACACACGATAATAGGCGTGATGGTTGTTGATTTTGTCGCCCGAAAACTCAAATAGATTGACCAGGGCACTTGAATTTACCAGTCTAATTGACGTGCAAACGTATCCGCGAATTCTATGCCTCTATCTCTATCTACGGCCGTTTTAACCGTCGATTCGACCTTCTTTTTAACGATCTAAGAAGCAAATTCCCTTGTACGACGAAATAAACGTTCAATCGTTAGACCTTCCGATAACGCGATGACTTGAAATTTTCACGGCAATCATGGGATTTGAAAGCCCTAAACTACGGTTTCGCCTAGATTGATGGACGACACTGGATAAAAATCTAGGTTTGACAATCCTGGGCAATTTTTGCTCCGCGTGAATCTCTTTCAACTGCTAAAAAAAACGTCCAATAAGATGAAACTCGTTTCAAATCACATCACATCCGCCATCGTGGCCGTTTTCATTTTCACCTGCTTGGCCGGTCTGGCTTTCGGGCAAGACGAAACAGCCAAACCGAGTATTGAATCTCGATTTCTTTCCGGCGTCCGCCAACTCACGTTTGACGGACTGCGCGCGGGCGAAGGCTACTACAGCCCGGACGGATCGCTGCTTGTTTTTCAAAGTGAGAGACGACAGGACAATCCGTTCTTTCAAATCTATCTCCTCGATTTTGAAACAGGAGACGTCGAGCCCGTTTCTCCGGGGCATGGGAAAACGACTTGTGCCTGGATCCACCCCAACAACAACCAAGTCCTCTACGCTTCGACCCAGGCTGATCCAGAGGCTCGAAACAAACAAAAGGCCGAACTGGAATTCCGCGAATCGGGACAGCAACGCCGATACTCTTGGGACTACGACGAAACTTATGAACTATTCGCGTTTGACCGTTCCACCAAACAGTACAAACAACTAACCGATGCAAAGGGCTATGACGCGGAAGGCTCTTACTCGCCAGACGGGAAACTGATCGCTTTCGCCTCCAATCGAAATGGCTACACGCAGCAACTCGATGAAAAACAAAAAGCAGACTTTGAGCGCGATCCGGCTTACATGATGGAAATTTTTATCATGAACTCCGATGGATCCAACGTCCGGCAATTAACGGACGTACCAGGTTATGACGGCGGTCCCTTTTTCTCTCCTGATGGAAAACGGATTTGCTGGAGACGGTTTTCGGAAAGCGGTGCGACTGCCGAAATCATGACGATGAACATCGACGGAACTGATCAAAAACAGATCACGAAAATGGGCGCGATGAGTTGGGCGCCGTTTTATCATCCCTCTGGAAAATACTTGATCTATACAACCAATAAACATGGTTTCGGAAATTTCGAGCTGTACTTGGTCGCCGCTGACGGAAAATCACCTCCCGTTCGAGTGACAGACACCGAGGGTTTTGACGGACTTGCCAGTTTTTCCCCCGACGGAAAGAAACTAACTTGGACTTCCAATCGAAACACAAAAAAACAGTCGCAAATTTTTCTCAGTGACTGGAACCATACGGCTGCGTTGGCAACCCTTTCCAGCGTTAAATCTCCCAAAGAAGAAACCGAAGCATTCGATACCGGCCGTGAGTCAGCGAAACAAGGTCAGGCCGGATTCGACCCTCGCGACATTATGCGGCATGTTGACTATCTGTGCCGAAAAGAGCTTGGTGGCCGGATGACGGGAACCAAAGGCGAACGCAAGGCAACGGCCTATGTAGCCGCCTACCTGGATCATCTTGGGTTGGAACCAGCTGGCGACGATGGAACCTGGTTTCAATCTTTTGATTTCCCTGACGGTGCAACGCTGGGCGACAACAATCGGTTTAGCTTGATCCATGACGAGACAACGTCGATGGAAGTCGACAAAGCCTGGCGTCCACTTACTTTTTCTGGAAATGTTGAGGTCGATCCTGCCGAAGTCGTATTTGCGGGATACGGAATCGTCGCACCTGAAAAGAACGGATTTGATGAGTACGACTCCTATGTTCACCTCGATGTAAAAGACAAATGGGTGATGGTGTTTCGGTTCGTACCTGAAAACGTGACGCCTGATCATCGCCGGCATTTTCAATTTTACGGAGAGCTTCGAAAGAAAGTATTTCACGCAAGGACGCGGGGAGCGAAAGGCTTGATCGTCGTTAGCGGCCCCAATTCGCAAGTCCGCAAACAGCTTGTGCCAATGCAGAACGATTTTTCACCCAGTGGTTCGAGCATTGCAGCGGTTAGTGTCAACGATAAACTGGCCCAGCAAATCCTTGATCCCGCCGGAAAGAACCTGAAGACACTCCAAGACAAATTGGATGACGGCTCGCCAGTCATGGGTTTCGACTTGGAAGGGATTAAAGTCAGCAGCCAAGTCAGCGTCAACAAAGTCGTTGGGCGTGGGCGAAATATCGTTGGCCGATTAATGGCTGGCGACAAACCTTCGGCGGACGCGATCATCGTCGGGGCTCACATCGATCACCTCGGTTCAGGAAAAACTGGCAGTAGCCTGGCCCGCAACGAAGAAAAAGAAAACATCCACTTTGGTGCTGACGACAATGCATCAGGCGTCGCTGCGATGCTTGAGATTGCGGAATACATTTCTGATCAAAAAAGAAAAGGGAAACTCCAATTAAAACGCGACATCATTTTTGCCGGCTGGTCTGGAGAGGAACTAGGACTGCATGGTTCAAAGCACTTTGTTAAATCACTTAAACCTGCTGAAAAAGCTCGCGACACCTCCCATGATTTTGTGATCGGGATTTCAAAAGAGAACAAAATTTTGTTGAACGGCGAAGCGGCAAAATTGGATGAGCTTGAACAGTCCATCAAATTCATCGGCAAACAGTACCCTGACTTTGTTATCAACGTAAAAGCCCATCCGGAATCCGAGCAGGAAAAGTTGTCCGAACTGTTGTCGATGATGAACAGCGCTGGTGCAACAGACGTCCAAGTCAGCAAATCAGACCCGCTGGAAAAATCAAACAAGACCGGCATCATCGCAGCTCTCAACATGGATATGGTTGGGCGTCTGACGGACAAATTGGTACTGCAAGGAATCAGTAGCAGCAACTATTGGCCGCGCGTGATCGAATCGAAAAACGCGGTCGTTGGTTTACCGCTAACACTTAGCAACGAAACCGATCTTCCCACCGACGCGAGTTCTTTTTATCAGGCCGGCATTCCCATCCTTTCTGCTTTTACTGGTTCGCACACGGACTACCACACACCGCGTGACACACCTGAAAAACTCAACTATCCCGATGCTGCCAGGATTTCTCGGCTGATGGGATTAGTGACACGCGATCTTGCGAAACTTGAAAAGGCGCCTCGGTTTATCAAACAAGAATCGAAAGCCAAATCCGTACCACGCGGCGGACTGCGGGCCTACCTTGGAACCGTACCATCCTACGGCGAAGACGTTGTCGGAGTTGCTCTTTCTGATGTGACCAAAGGTGCACCAGCGGAGAAGGCAGGAATTCTTGGTGGCGATATTATCGTAGAACTGGCCGGTCAGAAGATCGAAAACATCTATGACTACACCGCTGCACTCGACGCAATCAAAATTGGCGAAGAGACCACGATTAGCGTCAAACGTGGGAACGAAATTCTTTCGTTTAAGATTACGCCCGGCTCAAGACAGTAAAATTATTGCCAAGGAAGGCTTTCGCAAGCCGAATTGAATCTACCCAATCGACTTCGAACGATTGGGTTCACGGACCTCTAGGAATTCGAATGAGCGAAGAACAACCTGCATCCCAGTCACCTGATAATCAGACTCAAGATTCCACCACACCGGCGGAAGAACTTGCGCCAACGCAAACTTCTGCGACAAACTCCGGCTCACATCGCCTAACGCCAACGATCCCGCAGACAAAACTCTCTCGGTATGTTTCGTTCGCGCTGCTTTTGGCGATCATCATTCTGCTAGGAATCATTTTTTACGAGGTGATGGCCAAATTCATCGTGCCTCTGTTTCTCTCCGCACTGCTGGTCTGCATTTTTCGCCCTCTTCATCGATGGATTTTGAAAAAAGTTCGGGGGCGCGAGGCTTTAGCTGCCGGGCTTACCACCGCATCGGTACTGCTGGCTGTGCTGGTTCCACTTGGGTTACTGTTCACGTTGGCTGCGGCCGAAGGAAGACATGCGCTTCGAAATTTCAATTCTGCCGAAATCATCGAAGGCGTTCGGAAGATCAGGACGAACTTGAAACTTGACATGCCATCGGCTCACTCGTTGAGACTTATCGAAATGGAGTTGGGTTCGCTCCAAAACGGACACCAACTCGATGCCAACGCGGAGAATCGAAACCGAATCGCATTGTTTGAAGTCGAAGATGCCGCCAAACAATTAGCCGTCGAGTTGAAACTTGATTGGCCTGAACGTGCCGCTGAGGAAAAGGAATGGTCGGAGCAAACAGACTGGGAAAAATTCGTACTGAAACTGTCCGATTCGCGTGAACTGTTCAAAAAGATGTCGTGGTCATCTGGCGAATCGGAAGAAGAAAAACGGCAGTCGCATGACGAATTGCATAACTACCAAGCTCAGATCAATGAGACGGCAAACTACTATTCCGATTTTAGAGACAATCTCTTGGGCGGACGCACGAAGGCCTGGGTCACCGAACTCGTAAACCCAAACGACTCAGACTCGGAAGCCTACGCCTCTACCGTTGTAAATTACTTGCGAGACAAATTGTTTACCATTGGTGGCCGAAGCGTCGCTTTTATCGGGAACTTGCTCTTTGGCACCGCTATTATGATCATTGGACTCTACTTCTTTTTGTTAGACGGGCCGAAAATGATCGAGTCGTTCAAAGGGCTTTCGCCGATTGATGACGCCCATGAGCAGGAGCTGGTTTCTGAATTTGGTCGAGTCAGTCGGGCCGTCGTTGTCGCGACGCTTTTGTCAGCGCTGGTTCAAGGGTTACTGGCTGGGATTGGATTTTATTTTGTTGGAATGGAGTCCGTTTTCTTGTTGACGGTGCTTTCTGCGGTGCTCGCGATGGTTCCATTTGTGGGCGCGGCAGCTGTTTGGGTTCCCTGCGCACTTTATCTGTACTTCATGCAAAACAATTTGCCGGGTGCAATTTGCCTGGCAGTTTACGGGGTCGCGATCATCTCAATGGCAGACAACGTGATCAAGCCCTACATCCTCCACGGCCAGTCTAACCTTCATCCTCTACTAGCGCTGCTCAGTGTGATCGGCGGGGTTGCGGTACTTGGACCAATCGGAATCTTGATCGGCCCTATGGTCGTCGCGTTCTTGCAGACTCTATTGAAGATTTTGCAGCGTGAGATGCGAGAGATCGAAGTGATGACGACGACCGAAGACGCTACCGCGCAGAACACTTCTTCAGCCTGATTTTTCTCGCCTGGATCCAGCTCAATGACGATTCCTTTTTGCAAGCTCCAACCACCGGACGATGTTTCGCTTTCGTTCGTCATGGCGGTAAAGTCGCGAAAAGCAGATGAGGTCGATCAGCTCCTGCAGAAAAATCAGTCACTCAGAGACAACATCAATGAGTGCTGGTTTGACTTTGATTCACCCGCGATCGTCAACGCGAACAACAGCGAAGCAGTAATCAAAGTCCTGCTGAAACACGGGGCCAACATCAACCAGCGTACTGACTGGTGGGCAGGCTCTTTTGGAGTTCTTGACGGAGCGCCGACCGAGATGGTGCCTTTTCTCGTGGATCGAGGAGCCAAGTTTGACATTCACTCGGCGGCGGAGCACGGCAAAGCAGAGCTGGTTGCCGAATTTATCGAGCGCGACCCGGCACTGGTGAATTCTCGCGGCGGCGATGGACAGACTCCGCTACATGTCGCGTCCACAATTGCGATTTGCGAAACTTTGATCGATGCAGGTGCTGACCTAACCATTCGGTGCCTCGATCATTCGGCAACCGCCGCCCAGTACGCGGTTTCTGATCCCGAAAAGTGTCGACACTTAATCATGCGGGGAGCAACACCGGATATCTTTATGGCCTGCGCAATCGGTGACCGTGAACTGGTGGAGCAGTTGATTCGTGAAGAGCCCGAATCATTGTCCTATCGCGTCGGTCATTGCCCACATACTTCAGCCAAAATCCACCTGAAATCACACAGCCATATTTATCAGTGGAAGCTCTTGGGCGCGAGAACCCCGTTAGAGGTCGCCAGGGAATTCGATCAATCAGCACTTTATGAGGCACTGTATTCCGCGAGTCCGCCCGCCCAACAATTCATTGCGGCTTGTTGGGAAGCTGATCGTGTTCGGGCTCAGGCCGTCTTGGAAAAAGCTCCTGATATTATCCAAACGTTGGCTCCTTGGCAGCAAACAGAAATGGCTCGAGCCGCTTGGGAAGGCAAACTAGAATCCGTTCGATTGATGCTTGAACTTGGCTTCGATCCTCACCTTCCTGGACCGGAAAATTCTACTCCCATTGATCGAGCCGCATTTCACGGCTTCCGCGAAATCGTAGAACTGTTATTGGAAAACGACTCCGATCCTCCACTAACGTTAAAGAATCAGTACGGGGGAACGCCGCTTAGCTGTTGTGCTTACGGTGCGACCCACAGTTGGAAGCAAAACACCGATCATTTTGGAACGTGTCAAGCATTGATCGCGTCAGGCGCGAAGATTGATCCAGAATGGCTTCCCATTGAAAACAAAAAGATTGACCAACTGTTCCGAGATGAACTTGGGATATAATCTAGTGCAGCGTTACAGCTAACCTTCAACAAGCTTCAGGATCTTCCATGGCCACCGTTTACAAATTTCAATTTGCTAAATTTCAACTCGCCAGAACTTGGATTTGCACCATTGTGTTCGCAATATTGATTGGAATGAGCCTCAATTTAGCCGACCTGAATGCCTTTCAATCCGCAGCCCCCCAACCCCAGTCGGCTGCGCACCAAGACAAAGCAAGAATCGCTGAACTCCAAAAACAGGTTCAAGAAAAAGATGCCCGGCTGAAAAACCAAGCCAAAGAAATCGCCGACATCTTGAAACGAATTGAGGCGCTCGCCAGCGAGGAATCCAAAGACGAAATAATTGACCCGCGATACAACGCGCTATGCTGGGTCCAGAAATCTGCGGAGTATCATGCATTAGCGAAACAGACCTATCGTTTTGCAGCCGCTCAATTACTGATTGGAATGAATGACTCAAAATGGTCAGCGGACGAAGTCCAAGTCTCATCCGGTGGATATGAAACAAAACCGCCTGCGGTCATCCTTGACGCTGACGAGACGGTTCTTGACAACTCCGCCTACAATGCCAGAAACATTGTGGATGACGAACCTTACTCGACGGAATCTTGGAACGCATGGTGCAACGAAGAAAAAGCTGACGCGATCCCTGGTGCTCTCGAATTTACAAAAATGGCGAAAGCAATTGGGGTCGAAGTGTTCTTCGTCACCAACCGCCACGACGACGTTCGAACGGCAACACTTAACAACTTGAAATCGCTTGGTTTCCCCGTCGACGAAGATCACTTGCTAACGAAAAACTCCGATCTGGGTCGTGATGGAAACAAAATTTCTCGACGCGCGATGGTCGCTCAAAACCACCGGATTATTTTGTTGATCGGCGACAATTTGAGCGATCTTTTTTCTGGCTTGGAGGGGCTAAACACCCAGCAGCGAAACGAAATTTCGGACAACAAGAATACAATGCTTGGCTCACGGTGGATTGTCATGCCCAACCCCGTTTACGGAAGCTGGCAACGAGCCTTGCCTCCCGGAAAAGAAGCTCTCGATCTAAAGCGGTAAAAAAAACGACCTCTTAAAGGGCGACCTCTCCCAGGCGGTCTTCTCGATACTTGGAGCAACTCTGCTGTTGTTTCAAACCAACGTATTTAAGAATCAACTCATGGACCCAAACTTACTGCTCATTATCAACGTCGCTGCGACGTGGTACATGGTTGGGCTGATCTGGATGGTGCAAATCGTACACTATCCGCTGTTCTCCAAAGTCGGTGGTGAAGACTACGAAACTTACCAAACGCTTCATCAAAAACTAACATCGGTCGTTGTTGGACCGCCGATGTTGATCGAAGCGTTCAGTTCTGTTTTTTTGGCGACCTACCGACCCATTGGAATCTCGCTCGCTGAGGTCGTTATCGGCATCGCACTGATCTTTGTTATCTGGTTTTCAACGTTGCTACTTCAGATTCCCTGCCACGGCAAATTGAATCTTGGATTTGACGCAAAAGTTCACCGCCGGTTGGTTGGGTCCAACTGGATTCGAACCGTTGGCTGGACGATGCGGGG
>CAZQQR010000157.1:1217-12602 GCA_964595515.1 uncultured Pirellulaceae bacterium | reverse complement strand
TGACCACCCAATCAAGGTCTGAATTAAACCGTTGATTGGATGCTGTCTGTTGATTGGGGCCCGATTCTTTGGTGGCGGCTAGCGCGTGTTGCTGAGTTTCACCAGCAGAATCATCCACCGTCGCGATACGTGAAACACGGGATGACGGTGTTTCAATCTCTGCATCTCGCAATGTTTCATGAAGCGCGAGCGGATTGATTTCCCTGAGTTTGGCTTTGGAAAGTGGAGTGGTTCCTGTGACTAATTGGTACAGCAGCACGCCCAACGAATAAATGTCACTGCGTGTGTCGACATCGAGCCCGTTCAATTCCGCTTGTTCGGGACTCATGTACTGAGGAGTGCCGACCATCGCCGAATATCGGGTAAACAAAGTCCTCTCGGTGAGCCGCTGTTGACCGATCGCTTTGGCGATTCCAAAGTCAATCACCTTGGGAACGGGAACCCCATCGAACATGGTGACGAGAATGTTGGATGGCTTTAAATCGCGATGAATGATCCCTTTTTGGTGGGCGTGTTGAATCGCGTGACAAACATCGACGAATAGGCCAAGTTTTTCCTGAAGGCTTAGACGATTCGAGGCTGCATAGTCGATGATGTCCGTTCCTCGAACCAATTCCATTACAAAATACGGACGTCCAGTGGAAGTGGAACCTGCATCAAATACGCGAGCGATGTTGGGATGTTCAAACAGGGCCATGGCCTGTCGCTCGGCTTCGAATCGGGCGACAACCTGAAGGGTGTCCATGCCTAGTTTGATAATTTTGAGCGCGACTCGGCGGCGAACCCCTTCGGTTTGTTCGGCCATGTAGACCATGCCCATGCCGCCTTCACCAATCTGCTCCAGCAATTTGTAACGACCAATCGAGTCCCCTGCCCTTTCGGCAATCGGGGCGACGTCATGAGGTTTTAGATTCGAGCTTGGTGTCTCATCGAGAAAGAACTGTTCAGCTTCGTTCTTTTCATGGAACCGTATCAGCCGTTTGATTTCACCAGCAAGTTCCGAGTCAGTGCCGCATGCGTCCTTTAGATATCGATTGCGATCTTCACCGGGCACTAACAGGATTGCGTGCGAAAAGATGGTTTCTCGATTGAGGTCTTGAGCAGACATTAGGACATTGTAGTTTCGTTGTTAGTTTTGGTGCCGCGAAAATTGGGAGACGGAGTTCAATTCTGGCTCTGAGAGGTTTCCCTCTTTTTGTTGGCTTGACTGTTTTCTTTGGGGCTCTGGTTTATCCCGCGCCGCAGATCCACCCCCCACGCTGACGTCGCTTGCCGCCGTTACGTTTTGCCTTTTAGTTGAGCTTCACTTCATTGAGCGGTATTGGCCTTAAGTTCTGATTTGGTCACATTGCTCGTCTTTTTCCAAAGGCCTTGGATTGCAGTTAATGGAACCGCATGCTTTACCAAAAGTAATCCGTCTTCGATGAAGTCATCGTCGTTCATTTCTTCATCTTCGCCCGGCTGCGTTTGATCGTCGAATTCCATGTCAAAATCTTGGTCCGCGAGCATCGGGCCATCTCCATAAGCAATCGAAGAAACCAACCCGACGAGTTCGTGTTTGTCATTGAAGATTCCACATCCGCTGCCGCCGGGTGCGTAGTCGGCTGAAATTTCCATCCACGGATGATCACCAATGATTGGGTGACGCATCACGTAACCGCGATCATAGGTATAAAACCGATTCTCAGAATGATGAAGCATGACAATGTCATCGCCAATGCTCGGCGTATTCTTGGCGATTGGAACTGGCGTAAAACCATTGCCCTCAAGGCGAATAAGCGCGACATCCCGATTTGGATTGCCAGCCAACAGTTCGATGACTTTGTGAGTTTTACCATCGGTTGTCATACCAACCAGCAGGCTGTCTTTCATCGCTTCGGCAACGTGATAATTTGTGAGTGCTAGTCCGTCATCGCTGATCATGACGGCTCCGGATGTGAAAAATTGGTCGCCACCGCCGACCAGGATGATGGATGATTGGACGAGCGTTGTAACATCAGGTTTTGCTTGAGTCTTGCCCGAGCCAAATTTTTTTGTGACTTTGCTTAGGCTGGCAGGTACTTTTTTTAATTTTACCACCTCAAAATTTGAATCTTTTAGATCGTTGTATCGGTGAAGCAGTGCCGCCATGATTTTGCGATCATCGACTTCTTTGTCCAACCCCAGGAAGGGAACGTAACCGATGCCTGGATCGGCTGGCAAAGGTAATGCCCCCCCGAAATAATCTTCGCCCATGAAGTGTGTGATCACGTCATGCCGGTTATCAAACTCACTGTCAGAGACGAATCCGTTTTTGTCGTCATCGAGACGATTGAAGACTTTGCGTTGAGGAAGCTCGTCGTCTTTGAGTCGGTCACTTAAATACTTGTCGAGTTCCTCTGCGGAAACTTGATCGTCGTTGTTCGCGTCAGCGGCACCGAAACCGATTTGTAATTCTTTTTTCCCGTCACCGTCAGATTTATCTGCTTCTGGCTGGTCGCCATCACTATGGGCTGCATCGGCCTTCTTGAATTCTTGTCGAAGAGATTCGTACTTTTTGGGATCAAGTTCTAATTTTCGGATGATTTCGTCAACGAGCTGAACTCCATGCAAGTCGCTTTTGTAGTGTTTGCCTTCTTTGTCAATCAACAACGTTGTAGGGAAGGCTTGAACTCCATATTCGTCAGCGATCTTGCCCCGTCCATCAATAATGTTTTCCCATGGTAGTTTGGCTTTTTTGTTGAACTCCTTCACTTCATCGAGCTGATCGTTGGCCACTCCGATAATTTCGAAACCGTGTTCTTTAAAAGTTACGTGGAGTTTTTTGAGATTTGGAAGTGAGGCGACGCACGGAGGGCACCATGTTCCCCAGAAATCAACCAGGACTAGTTTCCCTTTGTAGTCTTTAAGGTCGATGTCCTTTCCTGCTAACGATTTTCCTTTGAGCTTAATGTCTTTGATCAGTGGCAAAGGCTCAGGCATTCCGGGGAAATCGCCTTCCCACTCGCCGGTAAGCTCCGCTGTTTTCTCATCGTCAAATCCATCCCAAACCCAGCCTTGTTTTGATTTTTTGAACGTCAATACCTGGGGCGGCATGTCAAATTCGCCATCGGTGACTTCAACGGTTGTGGAAACCGATTGATCGTCGCCTTCAAACTTGGTGATACTGCCGTCAAAAGGGTTGATGCCAAAGGCAAATTCTTTGGTGGCGTCGAAAAGTTCTTTGACAGCTACTGCTTCCTTATTCTCATCGGTGATTACTTTGGAAAGTTTATCCATCGCTTTGTCAAATTCGGCTTCGTCGATCATTCCCCCCGTCGGATCAGAAAACGACTCTGGTAGTTCAATTTTGTCCAAACCGTATTTGGCGAGTAACTTTTTCATTCTGCGACCCAAAGCAGGATCCTCTTGGCTTGCGAACGGTGTCATTTCGATTGCGGTAAGAAACATGCCGCCTGAGAAATTATCCCAAGATTCCGCAGTCATCATTTCTTTGGCGGCGACAAAATTGCTGTCGTCGAATTTATCTTTCAGTTTCTTGAAAGTTGCTTGAATCGCCTCCTTGGTTTCTTTAGATGGCGTTTCCAATTGGGAGTTTATTTTTGATTCAGGTTGCTCTGCGGAACCCTTGTCCTGAGCGAACAACAGGCTGTTGTTGATCGTTGGGGCGTTAAAAAATGTCGTGAGGCAAATTGCCGCCAAGATTGTCAGGCGAGTCATGTATATTCCGATACTAAATTTGGACATCAAATGTGCGATTGCGGTCAATGGCTTGTTGAATTCGAAATGGCGATAGTCACATAACGAAAAGGCATTCTGTTGAATTGGCCATATAAAGAGCAAGCGTTTTTTGGCTTGAGAATCCATCATCTTTTCTTGAAAATTCTAAGTTGTTGATTCTTGAGGCGGAAAACGTCGGCTGCGATACTAAACTTTTTCGTGGTATATTCCGAAAACGATGACATTTCGATGGGCGGATGAGTTGCATGAATGCTGGAACAAAATTGCAGAAACGAGTTTTAATCGAGTCTTTGGTTTGCCTGCTTTTGCTGACGATCAATTTCGTAGATCCCCAGCACGCGATTGCTCAAGACGAAAAAACTGTCAATGTTGACCTCCAGTTTGAGCGAGCAATTCAGGCCAACGATACGGCGGCGATTAAGCGTTGTGTCGAGTCGGACTCAAAGATTTTGACTCGAACGCTTCGTCAAAATCGTCAGCCCCCGCTGCACTATGCGATTTTTTCAGGCAAGCTTGAGTCTGTGAAACAGTTAATTGAGTTGGGAGCACCACTGGGCTCCGACAACCCTCAGAAAAGATCGGCGCTTCACGTAGCGCTTGCCCAAAAGAACCTGGACATCGTTGGAGAGTTGATTTCCAAAACAAAGAATTTTGAGTCAACGGATCGTTCCGGAGCGACGCCGCTTTTTGGCGCTTCAATGTACCGACATTTGCCAGTCGAGATACTTGAGGCGATGATCAAATCTGGGGCGAACCTGAACGCAGTGAATCGTAGTCAACAGTCGCCACTGCATGTTGCCTGTTATCACCGTTTGCCAGACCGCGCTAGAATTTTGATCAATGCAGGAGCGGATCTCAGTCTAAAGGACAGCAATCAAAATACTCCGTTACACGCATCGTGTATGTCTTGTCCGGATGTATTTGAATTGATGTTGGAAAAAGGCGCTGATCTTACCGTGAAGAATCGGCAGGGGCAGTCGCTCTTGCATCTTGCATGTCAATCAGGAGAAGTGGGTCTCGCAAAAAAATTGCTGCCGACTTTGAAATCAGAAATTGATGCCATTGACCGAGCGGGACGGACGCCGCTTATGTCGGCTGTATATCGAAACAACATTCCGATCATCAAAATGTTGATTAATAATGGTGCTAACGTGAACGGAGCTCGGGCGTCCAAACTAAAGTTAGACCCACCACTGGTTTACGCGGTCCGATTGATGAACAAAGAACTGATTCAACTGTTAGTTGATTCGGGTGCCAATCTTAACCTCCAGGCTTCAAGTGGCGAGACTGCGCTTCACGCTGCGGCCAGTGCTAACGGGATGGTTTTTTCTGCTCGGGCTCAAAATGACAATATGAAGAGAGCACACATGGGTTCGTTACTTTTGCTGCTTGCAAAAGGTGCCAATCCCAACTTGGTTGACGGGCGGGGTAAGACGCCGCTTCAGACAGCCGCCGAGCATAATTTTGTCGATGCAGTGGAAGCGCTCGTTGATCGAACCGAAAATTTGGATTTCAATTTGGGAACGGGTTCGATGCTTCATTGGACTGCTCAAGGTGGCCTAATCAAAACCGCCAATCGTTTGGTAAAAAGCAAGAATGTTGACTTGAACGCGACGAACTCTGGCGGACAAACGCCTCTCCATGTCGCTGCCCAATCCGGTGAATTGGCCTTTGTCGATTTCCTGCTGAAGCGAAATGCAAAGATGGATGTAGAAGACAGCAACGGTATGTACCCATTGTTGCTTGCCGCGTCCGAGGGGCACGCCAAAGTGGTTGAGTCGCTGATCAAAAATGGGGACGATTTTGGTCGAGTGGATTCCAGCGGTCAATCGGCGCTGCACATGGCGGCTTGGAATGGGAACGATGAAGTTGTCGATGTTCTCTTGAAAAACTTGAGTGCTCAGATGCTTGCCCAAATGCAATCAGGGTACTCACCTTTACATGCAGCGGCCTGGAAGGGGCATTCAAAAGTCGTCTCACGTTTGGTTGCTGCGGGCTGTGATATGAATGTGGCCGATTCCGACGGTTGGACACCGCTTCACAAATCAGCTTACCGCGGTCATGCAGACGCCGTGAAGGTGTTGCTTCAAGCAGGTGCCGACAAAAAGAAAACCAACATCGTCGGAATGACCGCGCTCGACATGGCGATTGGCAATAAAAAAAACGACGTTGCTGAGATGTTGAAGTAGTGTTGGTTTTTAGCGCATTGGATGTTCTTGAATGGCAACTGGCGATTAGGTGTCATGCACGCGCAGTAAAAACTGCCCGTCCAATCTCAGTCATTCAGTCTTCTTCATTCTGGATAAAAAGCGATTACCATTCCGCAGCGTGCCTTAGCTTGGCGATAAGGTTGCCTTGAATCCCGGCACAGTACGCTCGGGTCATGTGGACTGTTCCTGTACTCCACCTTTGATAAATTGGTCGGCTTGGAATTATCAAATCAAAAGGCGCTCCTATGTTTCAGTCGGCTCCACTCAATCCTCCCGATGCAATTTTTGGTCTTAATGCGCAGTTCAAGCAGGACGCCAACCCTGACAAGGTCAACCTGACGGTTGGTGTCTATAAAGATGAAACCGGTGCAACGCCGGTGATGAAGTGCGTTCGCGCGGCGGAACAAAGACTTTTGGAACAGGCAGGCACAAAAAGCTACTTGCCTATCGATGGTGACGGCGGTTATCAACAGGCGGTAGGCAGGTTGGTGCTAGGCGACGATTTGTTTGATCGAGATTCGATTCACAGTGCAACCGCCCAAACTCCTGGCGGTACGGTTTCACTTCGCGTTGCCGGTGAACTGCTGCGGCGAGTGTTCAATGTCGACACGATTTGGATGAGTGATCCGACCTGGGCAAATCATCCTAAGATCTACGCAGCCGCGGGTTTGGAAATCCAAAAATACG
Source organism: uncultured Pirellulaceae bacterium (assembly GCA_964595515.1). GTDB lineage: Bacteria > Planctomycetota > Planctomycetia > Pirellulales > Pirellulaceae > Mariniblastus. The sequence continues at coordinate 5,985 of CAZQQR010000157.1, read as the reverse complement.
GTTACCTCGATGACGCTGGAACTGGTTTCGATTTTCAAAAATTGCTCGGCTCACTTGAGCATGTAAAACCCGGTCAAGCAATTTTGCTTCACACTGTTTGTCATAACCCTACCGGCGTTGATCCGTCGCCTGAGCAGTGGACAGAATTAGGGAAAGTGATCAGCGAGAGGCAGTTGATTCCGATTTTTGATTTTGCCTATCAAGGATTTGGGGCGGACTTGGAAACGGATGCGTTTCCGATTCGTAATTTTGTGGAGTCTGGCGGGGAAGCGCTCATCTGCAATTCATTTTCAAAGAATTTCGGTTTGTATGCTGAACGTGTTGGTGGAATCACGGCGGTGACCCACGACGCGAAGATTGCTGCCGCGATGCAAAGTCAGATCAAATTGACGATTCGAACCATGTACTCCAATCCTCCGCTTCATGGTGGTGCGATTGTTTCAACGGTCTTGAACGATGCTGAGCTGCGAACCGTTTGGGTGGAAGAGCTGGATGAAATTCGAAACAGGATTTTGAGTTTGCGCTCCAGTTTTGTTGACGCGATGAAGTCTCGCCTGCCGGATCGAGATTTTGACTATATCAACAAACAGCGTGGAATGTTCAGCTACTCAGGAATCACTGCGGAGCAAGCCAATCGTCTGCGAGAAGAGTATTCGATTTACTTGCTTACTAGCGGACGAATCAACATCGCCGGTATCAACCAATCGAACCTTGATCGGATTTGTGATGCCATCACCAGCGTGATGAGCTAGGTAGCGAAGTTCAACAAAGCGTTGTCTAGAGTTTCGATTTTCGCGAGTCGGATCGCCTATGCTTGATGACGAATGCTTACTGAATGCCTAATACGGGTAAGCCGTAATCACGCGGTTTTCGCCAAGCACCAATTTGACTTTGTAGAGTTTCGGAAAATTCTGCCGCTTTCCAACACGACCACCTTTGAATCCGATTTCACGTTTCATGTCGACGACGTGGGACGTTTTGCCGCCGCCTTCTTGCTTGGTTTTGACTTGTTTGGATTTCTTTTTCACCAGCTCGTAGGCTTCGTCGATTAATCGAAACACGTCGTCGCCATCAGCATGGAAAACACCATGCGGTTGATCACGTTCCGGAATGTCGTTGGCGTGCCGGAGTACATGGTCTCTGCGATGCTCACGGCCACCAGAGTAAATCAGTCCAGCGGGTGATTGGAGGTCTTCCCGCTTGCCCGTTGGTTTAAGGTAGGGGCCGGAAGAAGTAGATTTTGATCCGCCAGTTCTCGAATTCGATTTAGCAGAACTGTTGAGATCTTTTGAGCCAAAATTCTTGCTGGCATCAAACGTGATTTCGTAATCTTTGTCGGCCGCATTATTCTGCGGCTGGCGTTCTGCAACGGCTGCTCCACCGCCTTGATTGTCACCGAAATTCTCGGAGTACCATGTGTAACCAGCGACACCGAGTACGACAGCGATGATCGCAATCCGTTTCCAATCGATCTTTTTTGGTGACGCGGAAAAATCAGTTTCGTCGGATGTGATGTTCATTGAGATTCGCTTGAATTTGTTGTCAGCCGTTGAGGTCAACCTTTGAGGCAATTCCGTCGATCACGGCAATTCCGTGCTTCGATTTTCCGTGATTCTCGCGTTTCTGGCAACGTGTGAAAATGGCATAAAAAAACAGCTGAGTATATTAACTCAGCTGTTTTGACGTTTTGCATTGTTGCCAAAGCGTTAAAGCTTCCCCGATTCACGTTCCGGTGTGATTTCCGAGCACAGCAAATCGGTGAGAATCTTAAACTACCGCTGTTGTCCGCCAAACGGAACCTTGCCCGCTTTGTTGGAAGATCGAGCCGAGCGAACGGCCGACTTTCCTGGCTGTGATGTGCCAGAGAGGAAGTTGTCGACCTGTGCTTCTTCTCGAAGCCGACGGAATTCGGTGCCCATCGCCATTCTCATTTTCTTTTCCAAAATGTCTTTGTAGATCTCTTCTTTGACGGAATCGAAATTGGTTACGACGGGTTCCGTGCGACCGAGGCAGTACAGAGTGATCCAGTGTTTCCCGACCTGAATGACTTTTGAAATTTCGCCCTGTTTCAGGTTGAAGGCTTCTTTTTCAAGTTCAGGTTGACCGCCATTTTTTCGGATCGGAATGACTTGGCCAAAATTGTTCTTTGAGACCGGTTCGATGGAATACTGGTTGGCAAGTTTTCCAAAGTGATCTGAAGTTGGGTTGGCACTGGCCATGTTCCAAACTTTGAGTGCAGCTCGATGCTCGTTGGAAACGATGGCAAGCACTTCGACGCGTGGTCCAAAGTTTGCTTCGAATCCCTTTTGCATGTCCGTTTCTTCAACTTTGACGCCGGAAGCAACCAGTTTTTTCAGTGCAACCGTCGGCCAGACTTCGTCTTCAATGTAAAAGTCAACCTTCGACATATCATTACTGGTCACATACGCCAGCCATTCGTCGATGTTGACGGTTCCATCTTTTTTAAGATGGCCAATGGCTTCTGCGGCGCGGGCAATTTCCTGATTGATATCCTCAGGACCGACTTGGAGACCATTAGTTTCCAATTGCTGGAGCAAAACTAAACGATTGATTTCCGACTCAAGCAAACTTGATCCGTATCGGGTGATGCACTCTTCACCAACGTCTTTTTTGAGAATGTTGATGCCATTGATTCGTGCGGCCACTCCTGGCATTTGCTGAGATAGTTTCGGATCATTCATCACGTTGACGATATTGGCGGTGGCTTGCATCTGTTTAAACAGGTCGATCGCAGCGGTTCGCAACTTGCCTCGCTCGATGTCCTCTTCCATGGTGCTGCGAATCAAAGGTAGCTGATCTGGCGAGATCTGTTCGGCTTTGAAGTATCGTTCACATCGCAAAACCAAGAACACGTCTGCGACCGGAAAGATGTTCGAGATTTGGCCTGGTTGAAGGCTAAAACAAAGATCTTCGAACTCCGGACGTCCACTGTTTCGAGCCACGGGCAGCAGTAGTCCACCCATCGCGTTTGTATTTTGGTCGATGGAAAATTTCTTGGCCAATCGCTCAAAATTCTCCGGATTCGAAGTGGCTTGTGCGTGAATCTGACGGGCTTCTTGCTCAGTTTTGACGACGATTTGACGGACTTGGACTTTCTCGCCGTACTTGGCTTCCATCTGGGCGTCGACTTCGGCCTGAGTGACCTCGATCTTTTTGGCTGCAAGTCTTCGGATCGCCAGCATATGCCAGACGTGGTCGTTCTTCATTTGATCGACCGTGATTTTTTTATTGGAGGTGATCGTTTGAATGTACCGCTCAGTCGACCAGCCAAATTTCGCAGCCGTCGTTGCGATCTCATTGTTCACGTCTTGTTCTGTGATGACGATGCCGTTTTTCTGGCATGCATCGAGGACCAAGTATTTGTTCAGCATGTCTTCCAAGACGTCTTCGCCAAATCGTCGCATGCATTCTTCAGCGATTTTGTGGCGAGTAATTTGTTGTCCGTTGACGACAGCAAGCGTTTCAAATCGCTTTTGATCGTTCTGCTGCGGTGCTTGGGCGGTCACTGCTGTTGCTGTTGTGACTAAACAAAAGCAAGACAGAATAACGGCTGAAAAGTAACGATAGAAATTGTTGCGCACGGCCATCTTGGTTTCTCCATAAACCCGGCTCAAGAATGCAACCAAAGGTTGCCGTTTATGGTAGGCGGGTACCACAAACAAAAATCCATTTCGCCGAGTATAGAGAGCCAGCGGAAAACCAGTCAATACAAATCCGAGTGCTTGTTCGGGCTCGTTACAGACGTCGTTACGACATCCTAGAACTGTGGCACGTCGGGAGAGACCTAGGATGAGCCGGATACGGCGCAGCAAAAAACGCACAGGAACAATTATCCTGTGCGTTTCTGTGTCCGCTAGCAACTAGCTTGTCCGTCTAAGGCTTCGAGTGTTTGAAACGTCTTTTAAGTCTTTTCCGTATACGAATTTAAAACGAACTACTTGATTGGGAAGTTGTTGTCTTCAGCAAACGGGTCGTACAGTTCAGAAGTTTCAGTCTCACCGATTTTGATCTCGCCAGGAATTGACGTTGGCTGGATATCCAGTGAGCTTTCGTTAAGAGAGCTCGATGAGGTTGTGGAAGCCGGGGCCGTGACCGCTGGTGAAGTCAGGCTTGGAGAACCGTAGCTTCGGTTTCTTGGGAACGAGAACGCGGAATCATTTTCATTCGTTTCGTCGTCCGTTTTAGCGTCATCCTCATCGCCCGCGGCATCGGCTGGTTGCACAGGTTCGAACGAGCCGCCTACGGTTGGGCTGTGGTGATGATGGTTTCCACCCGGAGCAGCGTAAACGGAGAACGGAATTCCTTGGTGGAATTTTCGCGTCCGCAACATGTCGGTGCTTTGGATTGCGGAGTGAAGATACTCTGGAGACTGAGAGATCAGCATGGAGTTGTGCGCGGAGTAGGGATTGTAATAGTCCGAATTCGTCATTGGCGAACAAGAGTTGTAGCCGTCGCTATAGCCATGTCCTAACCAACGAAAAGGTCCTTTGACCGGCTGAAAACGCTGAGCTTGACTGGTGGACGGCATCAAGGTGATGACGATCAACAATGCAAAACCCGCACAAAAAGAAGTTTTGAATGACATAGGGAACTCGATCACAAATTGAGTGGCGTTAGCTTTTGGATGGCCGCTGCTGATAAGTATCGCCGAGAAGAGAACGATGACTTCAAGTCAAACATCATGAAACATACGGTTCGATGCGACGATGTATCGGCTGTGAGGGACGTGAGAGTGCCTAGGGACGTT
>CAZQQR010000157.1:0-1117 GCA_964595515.1 uncultured Pirellulaceae bacterium | reverse complement strand
GGTTCGATGCGACGATGTATCGGCTGTGAGGGACGTGAGAGTGCCTAGGGACGTTCAGTTTGTAAGGCTGAAGAAAAGCGTGGCTTAATCGACGCTTTTGTGCATTGGGCCAGCATCACAATCACGCCGAGTCGACTTGAGAATTTGTTTCTTCGGTAGAGTGGGAAAAAAAGCACGAACGAGGTTCGTGCTTGTTGGAAGGTTGGGTTGATCAGATTGGTGGTTTACATGTCGATCGGTAGCAGCGGCTCGGTGTCGGTTGTCTCGCCTTTGATTCGAACCGAAATGTCATCGCGGCTATCAAAGACACGATCGGGACCGGCACTTCGAATCAATCCGTAGTCTTTTTCTGGTTCGTAGCGAAGCGACTCACCCCACGGATCAACGTGCTTGATGACGAGCATGTTTCCATTGATGTCGGAAGGGATCGCTCCGTCGTTGTCGTCTCGATACTCAACAATTTCTTCGCCCGCAACGATTAGCAACTTTTCAGTTTCTAACGTTTGCTTCTTAACGATCTTGTTGTGACGATTCATTCGTTTGGTGTCTTGATGATGTTGATGAGCAACGACAGAGGTCACCGCGATGCCAGTCGCCAACAAGATTCCGCCAAGCGAAACAAAGGTTCCAACGGTCGCCATTTTTCTGCCAGGACGCCGAAGTCCGACAAGGCTGATCAATAGCGGAACGGGTGAAAGAAAGCCTGCTGAAAACAGGCTAATGAACGACATCCACATTCCGTTGAATCCCCACCAATTAAATTTGGTGCGCGGTGGCCTTGGAGCCTCGAATCCGATGTAGATCGGCTGAGGGGGTTGATTGTGTCTTGCCGAAGCCCGTTGATTGAAAGGAATGTGGAATGCCATTGTTTCCTGCTCCGCCCCGAAATACCGGAATTTGCCGTGTTTGTTTGACTCTTTTTCTGTATTCGCCTGCCAGATGGAGAGATTGGGAAATTTTTGGAAAAGTTTCTGGAGGTTAGTATTCGGGGTTAAAGCTGTGGTTGTTCGCTGATCGCTGTTCGCTTCGGTTGCCTTTTTACGTTTGGCTGATTGCCGTATTGGCGTCGCAAGCTCCTGATACGGCCTACGCCGTTATCGGCCAACGCTTTTCGGCC
>CAZQQR010000156.1:9359-12644 GCA_964595515.1 uncultured Pirellulaceae bacterium | reverse complement strand
GCTTGAATTTGCAGGGTGAGACGGTCAGGGGTTCAGAGTTGGGTTTTGGTTTTTTCAATTTCAGATTTCGAATTTCAGATTTCAAATTTAGATTTTAGATTTCAATTTTAGATTTTAGATTTTAGATTTTAGATTTGATTTAAAATTTAAGATTTATCCGTTCCAATTTTTGGATCACAAATTTTAAATTCATCCGTTTCAAATTTTAGATACGAAGAAATGAAGAGATTCACTGCATGACGCAGCAGCCTAAATCACCGACGCTCAAACCACCGAAACTGAAATCGTTGTCGCCAACGATTTACCGTTTGCTTAATCGACTTCGGTCGAGGCTTCGGCGGTTTGTTTTTCTCGAAGGCATTTGCCTGATTGTGATTTGGGGCGTGTTGACGTTTTGGGCAGCTTTGGCGGTGGACTATCTACCGGTCAAATTTGGCTTGGCCGAGCTGTCACGTCCCGCTCGAATTGTGGTGCTGGTCCTAATCGGTATGTTGTTGGCTTGGTTAATTTTCCGGGTCATTCTTCGTCGCGTTTTCGTGCGAATGAAAGATAGCAGCATGGCGCTGTTGATCGAAAAACGTTGCCCCGAATTCAATGAAAGCTTGATCACTACCGTCAACCAAACGTTGCCTCAGCCTATGGACGTGAACGTTGATACTTCGATGTTGGATCGAACACGTGAAGCTGCCGAGCGATTGGTGCCCGATGTTGATCTCAGACAGGTGCTTAACAGTTGGCCGCTTAAAAAAGGAGTTGTGGCCGCTGTGATGTTATTGATGTCGCTTGTTGGGTTTGGGCTGATTTATCCGGACGCGATTAAATTAGCAGGTAAGCGGCTTTATCTATTAGACGCGACGCCATGGCCACGAACCTGTCGTCTCGAAGTCATGGGCATGAAAGTCAAACGCGAGAACCCCGTTGAGGGAATTGAAGAGCTTGGCCAAATCGTACCGCCGGTCAACGGTGAATTTCGGATCGCCAAAGGCTCGGCGCTAACATTAATGGTTCGGGCAGAGACGGATGAAGAGAGTGGAGTTGATTCGGCGTCTCGAAACACTGACTCACCAAAACTGCGACTACCTAGTTCTTGCACATTGCAGTACCAGACCAGCGATGGTGGGCGAGGTTCCCAAGCATTCAAACGTGTGGGTGCGCCGAGGGATGGTTTTCAGCTGTATACGCTTGATGAGCAACCGCTACAGGGGATTCTATCTGATCTGTCGTTTCATATTCGCGGTGGCGATCATCGTTTGGGGCCTTTTAAAATCACGGTCGTGGATGAACCTAACGTCGTGGAAACAAAACTTGCCTGTGAGTTTCCGCCGTACATTGTGGACGAGACGTCGCTTCGATGGACCAACCGAACGGTGGATTGGTCCGGGCAGGCTCGTCTTCCACAAGGAACCAAAATCACGGTCGCTGCCAAGAGCAACAAGCCTTTGAAAAAAGTCTATGCCATTGATCCGCTAAAAGATGGTATCGAAGTCATTGAGCCGACCGGCGACTCGTTCGAGTTTGCCATCGGTGATTTAGAAGAAGCAGCCAATGTTCAGTTTTATCTTTGCGATACCGATGGGATCGTTTCGGAACTTGCACATACGGTTTCCATTGACGGTATTGAAGACCAGCCGCCGAGCGTGCAAACGGCGCTTTCGGGAATCGGCACGGCAGTTACTCCCGACGTGAAAATTCCGTTTTCAGGCAAAGTCCAAGACGACTACGGATTGAAACGAACTTGGATTGAAATCGAAGTCGATCAGTCTGAGATTCTCGAAGAAGAGGTCGAGCCCAATGTGGATGGTGAACTAGAAGCCGTCGTAGATTTCAAGCTTCGAAAACAGCAGAAGGGCGAGAAATATGAACTGCCCGTGGGTGACGAAAGCACTGTCGCGCTCGTCGTCCGGTCGGAGGATAAATTCAATCTACGCGAGGACCCCAATATCGGGATGGGCGATCGTTATGTGCTTGATGTTGTAAGTTCGAATGAACTGGTGCGAATATTGGAACGCTCAGAAGTCGGCCAGCGACGACGATTGGAGCAGATTTATCTCGAGATGGTGGATGCTCGGAATTATTTGGTGAGAACAAAATCAAAACGTGCGGAAATTGATGAGCAAGTCGTTGAGCCAGGAGAAGACTTAGAACCGGGAGAGTCGGAAGGCGAGCAAGGCGATGAATTGCGAAAACAAGAGCTTCGATTGCTGTTTTCGCAGCGGGGGATGTTGCAGGTAGATAAGTCCCGAATGGAGATTTTGGGCTGTGCCGAAGCGTTCGATAACATCCGGTTGCAGCTTATAAATAACCGAATCGATTCAGAAGATAGAAAAAAACGCTTCAATGAGCAAATCATTGGACCGCTGCGATTGATTGGCGGCGAAGGCATGCAACAATTAAGAGATCAGATTGAGGAAGTCGAATCCAAACTTCGTGACTTGCAGCAGAATCCTGATGATGAAAACCTTTCCGGTTCTGCCGATCAGTTTGCGAACGTTGCGATTGAGCAAACTGACGAAGTGCTAAAACAGCTTGATGAAGTCCTGAACGTCTTGATCAAGTACGAAACTCAAAACGAGCTGTTGGATATTGTTCGCAAGATGATAAAAGATCAGCAAGAATTGATGGATCGAACAAAAAAAGAGCGGCAGCAAAAAGCGTTCGAAGGGCTGCTTGATTTGGAGTGACGAAAATGGAAATCGTGGTGAATAAAACAAACGGTAGACGAATGATTGGCCTTACATGCCTGACGTTGATCGTTTCGTTTTTGTTTTCTGTTCCAGCGTTCGGATGTCCGTTAGTCATTCAAAAACCAGCCGCCCAAAACGCCGATGACAAAGACGGCAAAAAAGAAAACGGGCAGGAGAAAATTGGCTCGGATCAAAAGGAGCTTGCTGACCGCTATCGTTTGCTGGAAGAAAAACTGTTCTCGCTCCACGAATACGAAAAGGGTCAAAATCCACTTCGTTCAAAGTTGCTTGAACAGGCGTTCCTTCAGTCTCAAGAGCGAATGACAACGTTGCAACTCAAACGTGTCGTCGGGTTAATTGAGAAATCTAAACTTAAGGACGCCGAAAAAGAGCAAGAGGTTGTGCTCGTCCAATTGAATGAGCTTCTGGAATTGCTTCAAAGCGAAGATCGTGGCAAACGAGTTCGGGACGAAATTAAAAGGCATCAGGATTACCTCAAAGAAGTTGAGCGTCTGCTTCGGATTCAGAAGGGTCTGCGAGGTCAGGCCGAAGGTGGTGTGGATGGGAGGCGGCTTGCCAATTCCGAGAACAAGGCAGCTGA
>CAZQQR010000156.1:0-9259 GCA_964595515.1 uncultured Pirellulaceae bacterium | reverse complement strand
AAACCTTCGGACGGCAAACCTTCTGACGGAAAGGCTGGTGGAAAAGACGAGCCTTCTGACGGGCAGGGCGGAGAAGGTGGTGAAGGCGAAGGTAGTTCTGGGGAGCAGCAGCAATCTGAAGATAACCCGGTTCGAAAACGCATTGAGGCCGCGGAAAAAAAGATGCGAGATGCTCAGCAGAAACTTGAAAAAGCTAAACGCGGTGGCGCGATTGAGGATATGAAAGCGGCTGAGCGTGAAATGGCGCTTGCGAAAAAAGAGCTTGAAGAAATCCTTCGACAGCTTCGTGAGGAAGAGGTCGAACGGACGTTGGCGATGTTGGAAGGCCGGTTTCGAATGATGCTTGAACGACAAGTCAAAGTCTACGAATCGACGCGAAAGCTCGATCGAATCATTCCAGAACAACGTGGAACTGAGTTCGAAATCAAGGCTGGCAAGCTTTCGACTCAGCAGGCAGCGATTGCCAAAGACTGCGGCCGGGCGTTGATGGTTTTGCTGGAAGATGGTTCTTCCGTCGCCTTTCCGGCGACCGTTGAAGAGATGCATGAGGACATGCAGCAGGTCGCAAAACGACTGGCAAGTGCCAAGGTCGGTAAGATCACGATTCAAATCGAAGAAGACATTATTGATACGCTAGACTATCTGATCGAAGCTCTCGTGAAAACGCAGCAAGACATGGAGCGAATGAAGAAAGCTGGGCAACAAGCCGGTGGTGGTCAGCCCGGCGACAAACCGCTGGTTGATCAGCTTGCTGAAATCAAAATGTTACGCGGTCTGCAAGAAAGAATTTTTCGCCGGCATCGTCGCTATTCTCAGTTTCTCGAAGACCCAGATGATCTGGTCGGCGACACGGATGATCCGGACATGAAAGCTGCCCTGTCGCGGCTTGCGGACAAGCAGGCGAAACTGACAGACATTGCAAGAGATATCGTCAACGAAAAGAACAAGTGATGCCCGAACGATTTCAAAACCTGTTTAACCTGTTTAGGCTGTATCGGTGGACGATGTTTTGCGTCGTTGTTATCGGATTGCTTGGGGCATCGGTTTGCAATGCCCAAGTCGCTTCCGCTCAGTCTGATCTGGAACAGGAAACGACTTGGGAACCGGTCGAAGTTGAGAGTATTCAGTCGGCTTTCAAAAAGTGGTCCAAAGAGCTTGAGCTCAAAGCTGCGGAAACGGATCAAATACACAGTTTGGTCGAAGGGCGTTTTGACACCGACACTAGCGTTGACCTAATCATTGATGGGATGGCAATTGTTCGCGACGACGTGAAAACGTTTCGTGACGTGTTGCAGGCTCAGCGAAGTTCCAGTCGTCCTCCGGATTTTTCAAGTTTGCTTGAGAACGAAGAAGAAAGTTCGTTCCTTCGAAATCACATCCGGCTGTATTACGGACGTTGGTTGGCTCAAAACGAATTCTACGACGAGTCGTTACTGTATTTGGGTAAGCTTGAGGTCTCAAAGGTTCTCGATCCTTCAACGTTGTTGTTTTACCGGGCGTTGATGGAGCACCAGCTTTTGAAGAAAGAAGACTGTGTCAAAACTGCTAAACAATTGTTGGAGCATCCAGAGCGAATTCCCAAGCGATATCATGTGCTTTCAAAACTTGTTTTGGCTGACATCGAGCCTTTGAAGGAAGATTCGCTCGATGAGGTCTCCAGGTTAATGGGCGATATCCGTCGGCGAACTGGTCTGCACCGGAGCGGTAAATTGGTGCTTGGCCAAGAAGAGACCGTGATTAAGAAGCTTGATAAACTGATTGAAGAATTGGAATCTCAACAGCAGCAACAACAATCTGCAGGAAATTCGGCGCCATCATCGCCGATGCAGGATTCACAAAACGCGGCGGGGCAGGGTAGCGGTGAAGTGACTCCCAAGCGGCAGGTCGAAGGCGGTGATTGGGGCGATCTACCACCGGCCGAAAGGGCAGCGGCTTTGGCGGAAATGGCCAAAGATATGCCGCCCCACTATCGGGCTGTGATTGAAGAATACTTTCGCCAATTGGCCAAAGATAACGATCGGTAAGACGCTAAATGGCATTCTTAAACATAACCGCGCCTGATCGTTCCTGTTCTTTGTCGGGATCTCTGGCATCATCAAACCGGTTTTTTGATGCAGTGAGTCGCGCTGTCAGGATATTGGTGGCAGTGACCGTGGTTTTGGGGTTCGCCGCAGCCACGGCAATGGGTCAACAGGAATCAGTTAGTCTTAGAACCGTAGGCGACGAAGAGTACAAAGGTCAGCTGGTAAATTTTGATATTGATTCCGTAACGTTGTTAACCGGCGGTGCTGAGAAGAAGCTTGACCTTGAGCAAGTCGCGGAGATCGATTTCGGTAACCCGGTAGTGCCGGCTGAAACCAACCGCATTCTAATTACGTTGGTCGATCAATCCACTTTTTTTACCGACTCGGTAGAAATCAAAAATAGAGTGCTGTCAGCAGAAACGGGAGCAGGTGTTCTGGTAACGGCGGCAACTCGCGACGTTGCCTTTGTTCAGTACCAAAATTATAAAAATCAAATTGAACTTGCTCGACAATGGCGTGACATTTTGAGTGACGATACTCGCGGTGAAGACGCAATCGTTGTCAACAAGAACAATGAGTTGGCAACCGTCGAAGGCATTATCGGTGATCTAGCTGATGAGAAGCTTGGTTTTTCGATTGGGGAGCAAACAGCACGAGTTCCGCTTAAAAAAATTGAAGCGTTGATCTTTTACCACGCGTCAGGCCGAGAATTGGCTCGACCGGTTTGCAGAATCAATTTGGTTGACGAGTCCGTGATTCAAGCCCGGCGTGTGGTGATCAATAATGAGCAATTGGTTGTAACCGTGGTGAGTGGTAGTGAAATCGCGATCCCTTTTTCTAATATTTCGTCGATGAGTTTCGCGCTTGGCCGTGAAGTGTTCTTGAGTTCGTTGACGCCATCGACAAACGATTGGCAGCCTTTGGTAACGAGTTCTGCGATTTTTGAGCAGCTGAGGAAGATTAAACTAGCCAGAGTCAACGAGTCTTTTTCTGGAAAGCCGCTTAGTCTTCGTTTTTTCGAAAAAGCTGGATCGGTCGGTCGGCTGAAGCAGTTTGAGAATGGTTTTGCTATGAACGCGGGCGGCAAACTGGCGTTTAATCTAAATGGTCAGTATGAAACGCTGAGCGGATGGGTGGGCTTTAACCCAGACGCGAATCCCAGCGGGCATTTGAGGTTTAAAGTTTGGCTAGATGGCAAAGTCGTGTTGGAAAAGGAATTGATCCATCGCACAATGGGAGATCCGATACAGCTTGATCTCGATGTGAAGAAAGCGGATCGGGTTGTGTTTTCGATTGACTATTTTGATGGTCGATCAACCGGGGATCAGCTGCATCTCGTCGAACTGAAAGTTTCTCAATGAGCAAACCGATTTGGAGTGCCTTTGCGTTGGTGCAAACGGTTTGTTGTGCATTGATGTTGATTGTCGCCAGCGATTCTGCGGCGGATGACTTGCCTGCTTTATTAGAGCAAGCTCAATCGAAACGCGTGGCGGCTATCGCCAAAGCCAGCAAGACCGCGGTTTGTATTTTTGGTCCGGGCAGTCGTGGCGGCGGCAGCGGTGTTGTCATCTCGCCCGATGGTTTCGCGATCTCCAATTACCACGTTGTCGAGTCGTGCGGATCGTTCATGAAGTGCAGCATGTCCGATGGCGTGCTTTACGATGCCGTGATTGTCGGGATCGATCCAGTGGGTGATGTGGCAATGATAAAATTGCTTGGAAGAGATGATTTTCCTTTTTCGCCTCTCGCCGACAGTGACGCCGTCCGTCCTGGAGATTGGTGTTTTGCAGTCGGCAATCCATTTTTACTCGCCACTGATTTTCAGCCAACGGTTTCTTGGGGGATCGTCTCAGGAACCCATCGCTACCAGTATCCGGCCGGAACGTTGCTGGAGTATACGGACTGCATTCAAACGGATGCGGCGATCAATCCGGGGAATTCGGGTGGCCCGCTGTTCAATGTTGATGCGGAAGTCATCGGGATCAATGGGCGAGGTTCGTTTGAAAAACGTGGTCGAGTCAACGTCGGTGTTGGTTATGCGATTTCGTCCAATCAGGTTCGAAACTTCCTGGATCACTTAAAAAGTGGACGGATTATTGATCACGCTACGCTTGGGGCGACGGTTGCGACGGATGAAGAAAACAAGATTCGTGTTTCCAATATTCTAGAATCGTCCCAAGCATTTCGCCGCGGAATGGACTACGACGATGAAGTTACCAAGTTCGCTGGTCGAGATATTCAAACGGTTAACCAATTTAAAAATGTGCTGGGCATTTTTCCTCGAGGTTGGCGTGTTCCAGTGACGTTTCGGCGGGATGGAATTGACAATGAAATTTGGGTTCGATTGACGGGTGTTCACGCAGTAGAAGAGTTGGTGGAGATTGTCGAAGGTGAAAAGAAAAAACCGGAGGAACCTCCCAAGGGAGATAAACCGGGTGCCCCTGAGTTGCCAAAGGTACAGGTTGCGGATTCAAACGCTGTGCCAAGTGCGTTTAAGCACATGTTTATCAAACGGGCAGGGTTTACCAACTACTTTTTCAACTTGCAAAACCGGGATCGTGTTTGGCAGGCTTTTTTAGAGCATGGAGATTTTTCGAAACAGGAATTTGCTTGGCGATTGAAGGGGGTCGATTCACTGAACCGAAACGTCACGATTGTGCTTGGTGATTCTGAGTCAGGTATTCAGGTGGATGGTCGGAGCTATGTCCTGGATCCAGAATCCGACCTGGACAATCAGCTTGATCCGCCTAAAACCGGTGGATTGCTGGTGGCACTTCATCTGTGGCGAAAGATGTTGATCGAAGGACCAGAAAAATTTGGTGATGTTGAGTATCTTGGTTCAGTGCCTAGTCCAATGACTCGGGAACTTAATGACGTTCTGGTGGCGACGCGAGGCGTTGTCGAAAGCAATTTGATGTTTAATAAATCGACGGGAAAATTGTCCAGCTTCGAAATGTATCCCGATGCCAACGTTGATCCTTGTGAGCTGTTTTTTGACGAGTATCAAATCGACGAGGACCTGACCGTACCCGGAAAAATCAGTTACCGGTTTGGAGTCGAAGCACCCGTGGATATCGTGGTTGAACAAATTGAGTTTTTGGAAGAAAAATCCGACGCGACTGAGGCTGATGCAAAGCAATAATATTCAAATGTTTGATGGACGGGTTGGATCGGTATCTTTTAGTTCCCGATTATTTTGGCTCCCGTCAATGCTTTGCCGGCGTAGAGTGATCGGAATCGTGTTGATTGTTGCTTTGGCGTTTGGAATCCAAAGCAGCTCAATTTTGGCGCAAGAAACTGCTCAACAAAACGCAGCGTTGTCGGGCTTTCAAAAAGTCGTCGTTCAAACTCAGCCCGTCATGGTTAAGATCGTTGGAAGTGGCGGCTTTCAAGGACTCGAACCTTATCAAAGTGGTTTTTTGATTTCAGGCGAAGGGCATATTTTGACGGTTTGGAGCTATGTGCTCGACAGCGATACAGTTACCGCGACGCTGAATGACGGCCAAAAGTTCGACGCAAAACTAATAGGCTACGATCCTCGTTTGGAAATTGCGATACTCAAGGTCGATGCGAAGGGATCCGCGAATTTCAAACTGGATGAAGCCGTTCCCGCGCCTGCAGGCAGTCGCGTTCTCGCTTTCAGCAATCTTTACGGCGTCGCGACAGGGAATGAACCCGCCAGTGTTCAGCATGGCATCGTTTCAGCGATGACTGAGCTTTCCGCTCGACGTGGTGCGTTCGCGTCCATGTATCAAGGGAAAGTCTATGTACTGGATGCAGTAACAAACAATCCCGGTGCTGCTGGTGGCGCGATTACAGATCGCAAAGGCCGATTGGTCGGATTGATTGGGAAAGAGTTGCGGGACGCGCAAACTGGGTCTTGGCTGAATTTTGCGATTCCAATCGACGAGCTTTCGAGTTCCGTGAACCAAATTCTTGACGGCAAAATGGTGGTCGAGCCACCCGAGTCCCAACGTAAGCCATCCGAACCGATGACGATAGATTTGATTGGAATCGTCATGGTTCCCAATGTGGTTTCGAGGACGCCTCCATTTGTGGATCGAGTCGTACAGGATTCTGTCGCAGATATTGCGGGAATCCGGCCTGATGATCTAATCATCGAAGTCAACGGTCGGATGACTCCCAGCAGCAAATCTGTGAACGAACAATTGAGCTACATCGATCGCGATGCTGGGATGAAGCTGACCATTCAGCGTGATCGAGAGTTCATCGCAGTAGACATTCGGCTGGGCCGGTAATTTCTTCGAAGGATGTTTTCGATGTTGAATCTTCGCCTGTTCGTTTTGATCATTCTTGGATTCTTGTGCACTCATTCTGTGGCTCAAGAAAGCATCGAGCAACTGGAAGAAGCCGCAATCCAACGGGCCGTGAGACAGATTGGATCTTCATTGGTTCGTTTTGAAACGATCGGTGGATTGGATCGTGTGGACGGCAAAGTTGTCTCACAAAGTCCATCCACAGGCGTTGCGATTTCTCAGGACGGTTGGATCGTGTCGGCTTCCTTTCATTTTGCTCATCAGCCAGCCAGCATTTTGGCGACGCTGCCCGATGGCACGAAGGCAGCGGCTGAAATCGTTGGTCGTGATTTGAGTCGCAAATTGGTTTTGTTGAAGATCAAGACGGACTATGAGTTTGCAGTTCCAGAGTTTGTTGATCGGGGCAATGTTGCAGTCGGTCAAACGGTGATTGGTGTTGGCCGCGTGTTATCGGTGGATCAGCCGAATGTCACGACAGGAATCGTCAGTGCACTTCACCGAGTATGGGGAAGAGCAGTGCAAACGGATGCCAAGATTTCCCCGGCCAACTTTGGGGGGCCAATGTTGGATTTGACGGGTCGAGTGATCGGCATTCTGGTACCACTTTCACCAGACGACGATTCGGAAATGGCAGGAACGGAGTGGTATGACTCTGGGATTGGGTTCGCTGTTCCGTTGGATGGGTTCTTGGATCGGATGGATCTTTTGAAGGCAGGAAGTTCGCTTCGAAGCGGTTTGATCGGAATTTCGATCAAGGGTTCGGACCCATACGCGGAAGGAGTTGAGGTCGCGTTTTGCCCAGGGACTTCGCCCGCTGCGGTCGCTGGTGTTCGGGCTGGAGACAAAGTTGTCGAGGCTAATGGAACGAAGATCGTTCGCCATTCGGATTTGAAGCATGTGCTCGGGCCGTTGTATGAAGAAGAGATTGTGCAACTGAAAGTAAATCGTGACGGGAAAGAACTTGAATTTGAAATCAAGTTGACGGGAGAGATTGAACCATTTGTTCCCGTCGGTCTGGGCGTGATCGTTCGACGTTCTGTCGAAGCGGACGCATTGCTGGTGCAGCATGTTGTCGAAGGAAGTGCAGCAGCGGAAGCGGGATTTCAAGTTGGCGACGAGATAAAAAGAATCGGCGAATCGGACTGCAATTCTGCGGATGAAATACGATTGGCAATTTCTACTACCGGAATTGGCGAGCAGATCTTGGCTGATGTTGTGCGTGGTGGGAAAATGATTTCGATCGAAGCAAATACAGAGGCTTTGGCTTCTTCAGTGCTTGACCTTTCTCCGTTTGAAAAAGATCGAGATGTTGAGGTGTTGGAGATCAAGGTGCCTGATTTTGTGAATCGCTGTATCGCCTTAGTTCCAAAGCCAAACAGTGAGGTTCCGGGATTAGTGGTTTGGATGCCCGCTCCCGGGAAGAATAAAAAGGAAGAGTTGGAAAAAGTCTGGCGTGAAGCGTGCCAAAAACAAAACATGATTGTGATGGTGCCTGAGTCCAAAGATGAAAAGCGTTGGAACCCCGATGAAGTCGCGTTTGTGGTTGCGGCCCTTGAGCGACTAAAAAAACGGCGTAAGTTCGACTCTAGTCGAGTCGCTGTCGGAGGTGCCAAGACGGGAGGTTCGATGGCAGGATTGGTCGGGTTTGCCAAGCGTGACATTTTTCGCGGGTTAGTGCTTGTTGAGTCGGCTTTGACGAGCCGAGCTTTTGGAGTGACGACATCACCGGTGCAACCGATGGCCATTATGTTGGGGCGTGCGAAACCAGCAAAGGACGGCGATGCGATTGGAGCTTCTGAAAAACGACTGATGGAGGCAAATTTTCCGGTGCATGTCGAGGTAAACGAAATTAACGTGTCCCGAGGAATTGGTAGTGCTTGGGCGGAAGCGGTTTTAAAATGGGCTCGGGGAATGGACCGCATTTGAAAATAAGAGACTTGATTTGGATGATCACCGCGGCGGCGATCGGTTGTTATGTAGCGACGGAATTTATTGCGCCGTTTTTTGCTCGCGAACGCGAAGCAGGAATGTGTGTTAGAGTTGATGATTGGCTTCCAGATAATTACGATGCTTCGGTGCCTGGAAGATGTGAGACTAAAGAGTAAAAACGGAGAAGTGTTGTGGAGAAGTGGCAAATTGGAGTGTTCACCAGCGTGGATGCTGGGCTTGGCGTTGATCTTGATGTCGCGAACGAGCTAGGTATTCCGACCATTCAAATTCATGCTCCGCATCAAGGAAATCGTGATAAGGCTTCGGCGGATGCGATTCTTGAACGACTGGGAAAGTACAACATTTCGGTAACGGCCGTGTTCGGTGGGTTTGAAGGTGAGAGCTATGCAGATATCCCGACTGTGGTGAATACCGTTGGGCTTGTGCCGAAAGAAACGAGAGCAAGCCGCTTGGCGGAGATGAAAGAGATCTCTGATTTTTCCAAGTTGCTCGGGTGTGATGTGATTGCCCTTCACCTTGGTTTCGTACCGCATGATCCCAGTGATCCAGACTATGCCGAAGTGGTCTCTGTTACCAAAGAGCTTTGTGATTACGCCGCTAAAAATGGACAAGCCCTTCATTTGGAAACGGGGCAGGAAACCGCGCCAGCTCTAGCGCAGTTTATTAAAGACACAGGCTGTGACAATTTGTTTGTGAATTTCGATCCGGCCAATATGATCCTTTACGGTGCTGGGAATCCAATCGAAGCCCTGGAGTTGATCGGTGATCGAGTTCGCAGCGTTCATTGCAAGGACGCGAAATGGGCGGCTAAGCCAGGCGAAGAATGGGGTGAAGAAACGATGCTTGGTGATGGCGAGGTGGGCATGAAGTCCTATCTCGAAACGTTGGCCAAAATCGGTTACGAGGGACCATTGACGATCGAAAGAGAAATTCCAGAAGAGCCAGCAAGGCAAAAATCTGAAATCGGACATGCCGTTGATCTTTTGAATCGACTCAAATCTGAGCTTG
>CAZQQR010000155.1:5600-12655 GCA_964595515.1 uncultured Pirellulaceae bacterium | reverse complement strand
GAGAGTTGGGTCACTGTGTCACCCGGTTTTATTACTCTACTGCCCAAGTTTTCGCGATCCGTTTCCAGAGCGGCAAGAAAGTCTCCCAAGGACTACTTTCCAGTTGGGCAAAACGCAGTCGCCTTCGGCTTGCCGTTAAACTATCGTTCTCGCCTTCGTTCAATCAGCCACAATGCAGGTAGTAGAGCTCGTCAACGACATCAAGTCGACGCAGCGATTATAACGGAAACGGATTGCAAAAGGCACTCGCGCCGAATCTGATAGATTGATTTGATGAATTTTAAGACGCCGCCAGCGAATTCGCTCATCGCAGAAACGAAAAGAAGACAACTTCCCAACGATGGCCGGCTCAAGTCGTAGAAGATAACCAAGTCGACAACATCCTTTGGGAAGTAGCTCAATTCTAATTTTCCCACTGACAAAGCGATTCAACGTAAGCGCTTGTGCCGTCTCTCAACCAAGAATCCAGTTGGGCTTGTTCCTTCAACTGAGCACCTCGTTTTCGGGGAACGACAACAAAGTTTGTTGAGACTTCAGAAAGCCCTGACATATCGCTCCAGAGTTTTTCAAACTGCGAGACAGGATAAATATCCTCTTGGCCATGCCCCCAACGTTTCTTCACATCTTTGATCGTGATATAGGTTGGCATCCGTTGGCTTACAACTCGAACTGCCTCATCTACTTTTTGCGTGTCGTCCAATTCATCGCGTGACAACCCAAAGACTCCGAGCAACTGATCGATGTCAATCCAAGTCGTCATCGTGTTGTAAAACGACAGTTTAAATTCGTCTTTTTCGCGCGGCATCGACAACCCTTCCAGCAATCGCGGTTGCCCATTAACGCGGGCTAACCCGCCTCCGCGATCTTCCAACCGACGAGAAATAACTTCAAACGAAAGGCATTTTTCGTGCGCAATGTGCAATCCCAGCAAACTCGGATCCACATTAGCCCCCAAAGTATCGACGTTATGAAGCATTAGATATCTGAGTTCAGGCTGCTCCGATAACAATCGACTAAGCACCCCATTTCTCAACATGTTGGGAAACTCATACCAGTGCCCCACAGGATGCAAACATTGAAGTGGCGTATTGTCACGATAGTCAGACGCCTCTCCCATGCCTCGGGCCCAACCAATTAAAGCAGAACGGATACTGTCCCGCATTTTTTGTTTTTGCTCATCGAGAATTTGCTGCGAGACTTCTTCCCACTCAAACTGCAAATCGCGAACCATCGGAATCGTTCGAAGCCCGATATAACGTCCCTGAGAAACCATCACATCAGCGGGATAGTCGTAGTTATTGACTGACGCGAGATGCTCCGAAGTTGGGCCGTTCGTGAGGTAACCCGTGGTTACGATATGCGGAAACGGACGACCATATTCTCGGCCAACCTTACGGCTTTTCGCCAGATGCACCTCTAGAAAACTTCGGTGCTTACCATCCATTTGGCAAAACGGGTGAAGCCCTTTGACGACCCCCGCTCCCTCTGTCCAACGACTACCAACGCCTGCCGCCAAAGTAACAACAGCAACGCGGCCGTCACGAATCGCGGATTGGCCAATCTCTAAATACTTTTGCCCAAGTCCATCCCGCGCATCCACATAATCAACTGGTTCAACGTCCTTGATACTGGTACTAAGCGGCAACCGATTCTGCGCCAGACCATAGCGTCCTGATTTTATGTCGTGCCGAACCTGTTCGTGTTGCTCTCGATCAAAACCAATCCGTTTGAGAATTTCCGCCAGCGATTCCTCCTTTTCGGATTGGTTACTACCACCCGGCAAGATTGCTTCTACCAGTTTTTGCTGTGTCTCAGAGAAACCTGTTTGTCGGAACTCATTGCCGAGTGCTTCCAATTCAAAACGATCTTGCGGCGAAAGCTCCTGCTGGGATTGCTTAATCCAATTCGGAACCATCAAAGCATAATACTCGTCAGGCATCGCCGTCATTTCCGACGTGATCATTTCGCCCCAAGTGCCGCGATCATTAATTTCAAAGTCATAGACGACCGGCTCCATCGCAAACGGCAATCGTGTTTCAAGATCACGTTTGGTCGTCAACATCTCCTGCTGCAACCAGATTTTGGCCTCAGGCTTGATTTTTGGATCAAAGATAAACCCCATCCCACCACCGGCCATGCCGCCCAGCATCCAAAATCCCCAAAAGTCTTTCCCGTATTTCGTTTCACATTTTTGAACCAACGAATTGGTAAACAGGTTGGTACACCAAGGGATGATTTTTTGAAGCGGACCAAAGAAATTTTTATTCGTAAGCTGTCCAAGCGTTTTAATATCACCCGCTCGTAGGGCGTCAGAAATTTGGTCGAGAATCTCAATCGCTTCTTTTCGTGCCACCCATTCCTGCGGGGATCTCAACAGGTATTTTTCTGTAACCATCTCCAGTATCGGCCCAACATTTTGAGCCATGCCACCATGGACAAGCACCAAGCTATCCTGCAATTTTTCCCGAGTCGCCATCGAGACGTCTTCTTCGGAAAATACATCATGTTTTGGCAATAGACGACCGCGACTAACTCCGAACTCTGGATCGTTCTCCGTCGCTTTAGAGCCACGGATCAGCTTGATTCCCGGCCAGACTCCACCAGAGTCTTGCCAGCCACCGCCAGACCCTCCAATCCATTCACCCAAGATCGCGCGTGCAGCGATCACTCGACGTTCTTTTTCCTCGAGTGCGCCTTCGAGCGAAGCAACCTGTCCGGTTGCACGCATCAGCATCGAAATCAACGAACCAAGTAAATTGGTCGAAACCGCGAGACGCGAACCTTTGGGAATGTCGTTGACTTTACTGACAATCTCCAGCCCCAGTCCGGGACCGACCATTCTTCGCATCAGCGTTTCAATACTCTGCCCACAGCCTTCCATCCCGGGAGGCACAACTCCACTGGCAATAACAGCAGCTTTGAGAAGTCCCAAATAGTCAGCCGCGAAATCAAACATCTGACTGATCGTCGTTATCTCGGCACTTGCCTTAAGGTCGACACTCGCCAAACGCAAAACTGGTTTGTCGATAACCCGCATGTAACATTCAATCGGCGGACTCGGCTCCTTGTCGCGCCCCATGACACCAAGGTTGATCGAAGCATTGATCACACGAGCTCCGTCAGGAAAATCCATCCCAAGGAAAAAGATGTCGCTCCAACCGCTGTGCGAGAAATCCATCCGCACCGCTGTGGTTTCTTTCAAGATTGGAAAAACCGCCGAGTCGCTATCCGGTGTGATCAACTCTTTTCGCAGGCGAAGTGGCTGATCGCTGGGATGGCCAGTTCGAAACATCCACTGGTTACCTCGAACCGTGCGCACACTCTTGCGAACTTGATCGGCAAGCGTTTGAAAGGCAAGCTCATGATAGGCTTGAGCCAGCGCACTGGAAATTGCGTCGCTTGAACCGATCGTCGATTGTTCTTGCAGTAATGAATCGATGGCTTCGATAAATCGCCGCCCTAGCAAATGCTGAAAGCTACCGTAGGGGATACAACCGGTAGCTTGTTGATCCAAAAACGTCGGCAGGTAGTAGCGATGAATCGCCGAAAGAAAAAACAGGCTTCGAACACGATGGTAGAGGTTGTCAGTGGCTCTCCAGAATTGATCAAGCGATTCGGTGTGGGCCATCAATTCTTTTAGACTGGCCGTCTTACAAATTTCTTCCAACGACTGATTGCGAATTTGATCGTCTTGTGAACAAATCACTTCGATCAAACGGCTCGGCCCATTGGACCGGTTTTCCGAGGCAGGAGCAGAGGGATGCGTATCCATTAAGTCGCCTCCGCGACAGATCTGCCGTTATTCGATTGATTGACGGCGACGACGCTTAACAACTCGGTCAGGATCTCATCTCGATCTTTACCCGAAAGTGCCAATGCCAATTGTGATTTCAACAGTCCATATTTTTCGCCAATGTTAAACCGTGCCCCTTGGACTTCGGCAGCCAAATATCGCTCGCGAGACGCCAGTTTTTTCAAAGCAGACGAAAGCGGAATTCGCTGTTCAGTGGTTTCGCTGAGTTCTGCCTCAAGCAACTCCATCACCGCTGGAGTCAGAACATGCATGCCGGCAAAACAAAGATAGTGACTAGCACGCAGCCCCGCCACGATCAACTCTTGCTCAGCCAGAGTGGGTGTTGGTTTTTCAATTACCGTACTAACGTCATATAGGCCGACACGATTGGCGACACGTTTTCCGCCGATCGTTCCGAAATACGGCAGCAAATTTTCACGCGTCGCCTGAACGGCGGACACAGCACAAGCCTCCGCCTCTGCGACGTCCACCAACTGTTTTGCAAATCCCTGCTGCGAACGACTGATGTAGACATGATCAGAGACGAGATGAAGAAAATTGTTCTTGCCGACGAACTCTCTTGCTCGAAAGAGCGCATCACCGTACCCGCGCGGATCCGACTGCTCCACAAACGTGAGTCGTCCTGAATGTTCGCCGGCTGCTTTTGAGTAGGCAGCCTCTTCACCTGGGCAAATCACCACACAGATTTCATCGATTCCCGCAGCGACCGCCTCGTCAGCAACGAGCTGCAATGCAGTTTTTCGTTCACCTTGCTGATCCACAAGACTTTGAAGCGGAAGCGATTTTTGCTCGGGCGCAGCCGCCGTAATCACAGCCTTAACGATTCTCATCTACTTTGTATCCAGTAAAGTCAGGCAACGTTTGCCAAGAATTTTCTCCTTCCATCAGTTTAATTCCGTGGTCTATTTTTCCAATCGCAGTTCTGAGTGACAATCACAATTTGAAGGCTCCAACGTCGGTTTTGTCCGCGCCCATCCGGTTCCTATCTTGCCGACTTTGACGATAATATCGCCCGGGGACCGGAATTCAGGGTTGCCAGAAAACGTCTGGGTTTGGAAACCGGGGTATTCAAGAGGTCGCAAAATTTTTACCCTTTCATCTCTTGATCTTCCGCTATCAACCTCAATTTGAAGTAAGCAAAAAATGGATTTGTCAATCGGTGGGCTACTTTCCATCTCTGGTGTCCTAACACTTGTCATGCTGATCCTGCTCCAGGCAGTTCTCGGGTTTGACAACCTGCTTTATATTTCGCTCGAATCAAAACGAGTCGAAGAATCGAAACAAAGTTACGTTCGCAAGATGGGTGTCGGACTGGCGATCTTTCTGCGAATCGGACTATTAATCATTCTTTTGCTGGCAATCGACAAAATGAATGCTCCCCTATGCACTTTTGGTTTGGAGCCAGGAGACGCCGCGGTCGCCGTTGAACACCCCGCAAACGATCACGCGATTGAACATGAACGCTGTGATTTGCAACTAACAAAAAATGGCTGGATTTTCGCGGGAAGCTTCAACGTTCACTCAATCGTGGTTTTGCTTGGCGGCATCTTCATTATCTACACCGCCTTCAAAGAGATCTTGCACATGTTGCACATCCACCATGACCATTCACCCAAAGACGCCAAACCGCGCAGCCCCGCCGTCGCCATCGGCTGGATCGTGTTGATGAATTTGGTTTTTTCCTTCGACTCCATTTTGAGTGCCATCGCGCTCACGCATAATGTTTGGATCATGACGATCGCGATTATTGTCAGTGGAATCTTGATGATCGTTATGGCGGACACCGTATCAGCCTTCCTTCAGAAAAACCGAATGTACGAAGTCCTCGGACTGTTCGTTTTGTTTATCGTAGGAGTCTTATTGGTTTCCGAAGGAGCTCACCTGGCACATATGCACCTGTTCGAATATCCAATTCAACCAATGGCAAAAGCCACGTTCTATTTTGTGATTGCGATTCTTGTCGCGGTCGATGTGATTCAATCACGTTATCAACGAAAACTGTTGGCAGAAGACGATGCCTCAGATCGTCGCGCCGACGCTCACGCTTGATCAACCACAGGAATATCTGCTGATGAACGAAGCACTTCAAAACTTGATCAACGTTCTCGAATCAAATTCAAAACTTGAAGAGGCGCAGACTGCAGCCAGGTCGTTGCTACAAGCGTCCCAGGATGCCACTGAGCAAGAAGTTTCAAAAGTACTAGAAACGCTTGGCAGTAAAATCACGACGTTGAAAAACTCCAGAGCTGCATTTTGCGCACTCATTTGCGGAGCAATCATTGAGAATGGCCACGATTGCCAGCCAGTTACTGATCCGATCTTGAATCGAGCCAGAACGATGCTCGAAACTTCTGCGTCGATCCACGCTAAATGCATTGCAGCCCAACCAAAACTCGCAGGCGACGTCGAAGATGCGGAAGAAGAAGGATTTGACCCGCACGAGCTTTTCGAAAAAACGATCGATGGCTTTCGCGATGAACTTCCAGACGACGTGGATGCTTGGTATTCGCTGAATTCGATCTGGCGTCCCGTAATCGTTGTGCTTTCGCTGAAACCAGATGCACGCGATGCGTTTCGTAACGCCTATCCTATTGCCGCCGAGATATCCGATTTTAGTGAAGCCGGGCATTGGATTTCGTTGATTCTCGAAGTTCTGGAAAATGAACCTTTCGTTGCGATTGAGCCTGAAACGAAGACCGGGATACTCGGGAAGTTCTCTGGAATTGTCGACAACTTTCAATTGAACATGCTGTTGATGGGAATTTTCCCTGAAACGTCTGCGACGAAATTCCCACGCATAAGCCGGACCGCCGCAGAGGTTGCAATCGGCGAAGGCCCTCAAGCCACAGAAGAAACCATCGCCGCCCCGTGGAATCTTTGCTCGTACCAAGCAATCTCAAAGGATGGTTCCTTTGACGCAAACGACACCGAGAACTGGATTTGGAACGAAGGCAAGCCATCCGACATTCCAGTTCTTGACGGCCATCGGATCATTCTGCTTGGCCCCGCGACCTATGAAAGAAACTTCGCGGCCCAGCGGATGTTCGCAAAACTCAAATCCGACATTGAGATTGAAGAGACGCTCTCTGAACAACAGATAGACGAATGGATGGCAAAATTTCAGAACGCATCGTAAATAAGATGACGTTGGTTCTCGACCGATCAGTTTGAGATCACTGCCCAACATGGGTTACCAACCACCAAGTATTTCCTGCCAAGTCTTCGACGCCACCATAGCGAT
>CAZQQR010000155.1:0-5500 GCA_964595515.1 uncultured Pirellulaceae bacterium | reverse complement strand
TGGGTTACCAACCACCAAGTATTTCCTGCCAAGTCTTCGACGCCACCATAGCGATCGCCATGGGGGAAATCGGAAGGCTCCAAAACCGAAGTCGCGCCGAGTTCCAACGCTAACGCGTAACTCTTATCACAGTCCGTCACATAAGTGTAAAACGCACCCGGCATCGCATTGTGCTCAGCGGTTGGCTCGCCCATCATCACAACGGAGTCACCGATTTGGACCTCAGCGTGCATCACGGAACCGTCTTCTCGCGCCCTCGGCTCGCCACGCAGGGTCGCACCCAATAGTGCCGTTAAAAACTCAATTAGTTTTGAAACGTCATTGACGATAAGGTAGGGCGTAATCGTGTGCAGCCCGAAGGGGTTTGATTTATCATTCATCTCAAGCTTCCTCGATTTTGGGCTAAATTTCGACTGATTTTCTTATGGATCCAGTGATTCTGATCTTTGAATTTCGCATAATAGTCACGTCCTTTGAAGCCTGTCCAACGAAAGCAACCAAGTGAATCGACTGACCGCACTCTTTCTCTCACTATTCATTTTGCAGTTCTTCATTTTGCACTCTATGCCTCTGCAAAACCCAATCCAAGCATCAACTGAGCCTTCTTCATTGAGAGAAAAGGCGAACAACGATTCGTGTGGTTTCGAAGATCCCAAGCCGGTTCCTTTCCAAATTCCGAAAACCGAACAAACCGCAAAACCAAAAACTGAAATCGTTGTTTGTAAGGAAACGGAAAAGGCAATCACCGTCTCGATTGGAGAAAAGCCGTTCTTCGTTTACAACAAATCCATCGTTGAACCGCCGACTGGCATCGACAGCGTTTTTCGGCGTAGCGGCTACATCCATCCAATTCGAACTCCAAACGGAATCGAAGTCACAGGAGATTTTGCCCCTGATCACGCCCATCAACATGCGTTTTTTATGGCTTGGGTAAACACTAAGTTCAAAAACAACGAGGTTGATTTCTGGAATCAAAAAAAGAAAACCGGTCGTATCTCTCACTCCAATGTTCTCTCGATCAAAAACACGAACAAGTATTCGGAGTTTCAAGTTCAACTTTCGCACGAGGATATCACGACGCCTGATCGGCCGGTCCAAGTTCTATCGGAAACCTGGAAAGTTCGAGCTTATCCACATTCGACTGGTCAGCCATTTGTTTTTGATTTCGAGTCGAACCAAACCTGCGTCGCCGATTCACCGCTGGTTTTAAATAAACACGTTTACGGTGGCTTCGGTTTGAGGGGCAATCAAAAGTGGTTACGGCCGGAATCAGAGAGAACTTTTCGAAAATGGCAAAAGCAAAACACGGCTTCCAAAAAGCGTGCAAACAAGGACACAAACCTGCCATTAATCCCGCCACCTGGGATTGATGTTTTGGGCCACAACTTTTTGACGAGTGAAAACAATCAGCGACATGATGGGAACCACACCCGGGTTCGTTGGGCCACGATTTATGGAGTTGCAGACAGCAAAATCGCAGGTATTGCCGTACTGTCCCATCCGACAAACTTCCGCGCACCTCAATTCGTTCGGCTGCACCCATCCAAGCCGTATTTTTCGTTCTCTCCGATCGTTCAAGAGCCATTTCAAATCAAGCCCAAAGAAAACTACTCGACCCGATTTCGAGTTGTAAGCTACGACGGGAAACCTGACGCAGGATCCCTTAATCGATTGTGGGATGAGTTTGCAAAACTGAAACCTGATCAGTGAGCTGAAAACGGCTGCGCCTAATCGTTTGCCCACTCTGGTTTGGGAAACGAACGAATTCCGCTGTATCGCTTGTACGATTCCCAAATCTCACCTTTGCCCTCCAGACGAGGTTCGCCAGTTTGAGAGAGAAAGCTGTTCAGCGATTTACGAAGCTCGGACGCTGCACCTAAATTCTCAGAATGCTCGGCAACATTTCGCATGCAAGCCGGATCATTCTTGATATCGAACATCTCGTATTCTGGGCGATGCCCTACCGCTGCATTGAAAAAGCTTGCCACCGCAGGATTGTCCCGATGCTTGATTAAAAACGTCAACGACGGACACGCGTCGATGTCATGGTAGCCACCATGCTCAGGCCCCAGTTCGCCTTCGCTTTTGTCTTTCTTGTTTTCAAATTTTCGCGGGGCACCAGCGGGATAACGTTCCGGTTTAAAATTCCGAATCAACAAGTGATCGGCGGTTCGGACGCAGCGTTGGGGATAGGTCCAATTGTTCCATCGTGAAGATGAGTGACGCTCCCGACAACTGTAGACTTCTGGTCTGGCAAAGGATGTAGTTCCAGCTTCTTTTGACGCCAAGAGCGGAAGAAGGCTTTTGCCAATCATTTCGGGTGCTTTGCTCGATGTGTGATCCACACCTGCCGCTGCCAAAAACGTTGGGGCGAAATCAGTGTGACTCACAAGATCGTCAACGATTCGACCGCCCGGAATCTTGGCCGGCCAACAAATCGCCAAAGGCATGTGTATTCCATACTCGTAGGCGTTGGCTTTAGCGCGGGGAAACGCCATCCCGTTGTCGCTAGTCACAACAATCAGCGTGTTCTCCAACTCACCTGATTTCTCCAACAGTTCAATCATTCGCCCGAGATGTTGGTCGAACCATTCAATCTCCAATCCATAATCGAGCAAGTCACTTCGGATTTCCGGTGAGTCGGGAAGAAATTTCGGCACGACAACATCTTCCAGCCGTTTACCTGCAGCCACTCCGCTGCCTGGCTCGAACACGCGATGAGGTTCTCTGGCTCCGTACCAAAAACAAAACGGCTTTTGATCCGAATTGGATTTCAAAAATGCTTCAAAATTAGCCGCGTAGTCCGCTGTACTGATCCCTTTCGCTGCCGAATGCTTGGTTTTGATTTTGTTGAAGTCAGGCCCCGCAGGATTTCGAGTGCGTCCCGACGCCATGTACTTCCCCGGGGCCCAGCCTTTGCCCGTAAACCCAACGTGGTAGCCGGATTTCTCAAGCAGATCCGGGTAGACGGCGTACTTCTTTGGAAACGAACTCGCGTGGGTTCCAGCCTGTTCCAACTGCCACGGGTATCGTCCAGTCAAAATCGATGCCCGTGATGGTGAGCAACCCGGAGAAGCACAGAACGAGTTATTAAAAAGAACGCCCGCCCGGGCAACTCGATCAAAATTTGGCGTCTTGATGAACTGACAACCATACGCCGAAGCGTGTTCCCAAGACTGGTCATCTGAAATCGCGAACAGGATATTGGGGCGGACATTGTTGTCCGCTTTGAGTAACGCGGCTTCTCCACCCAACAGCAACAATAAAACGAGAGCAACCGCCCAATTACCAACCAGAAAAATCGTTCTCGTTTTCATACCATTTCAACCAGTTCAAATCTGTTTCTTGATCGCGTTCACTTGATCCCGTTCAGGCATTTTTTTGTAGAAAGGGTCGAGCGGATAGCAACCACTTACGATTCCGTTTCGAGGCGCGGTCGTACAGTCACTAAACGTGCGACAAACTTTCTTTCGCGCCAACACGGTTCCATTCAATACGTCCGCTGGGAGATCTGGATAGCTTAGCACCATCCGGCCCAAGCCGACTGAATCAACCATGCCCGAACGAACAACGGCTTCACCAACATTCGGTAACCAGTCTTGTAGGTAAGTGTAACCTGACCCGACAAAAAAGAGATTAGGATGTTTGCGTTTCAGGTCCGCCGTGGCATTTATTTGCCGCGCAACTCCAACGAGTGGATCTTCGGGTGGCTGGTAACCGTCGCTGGGTGGGAAAAGCGCCGGACGTTGAATGTGCGGGTTGTAATATGGACTGCCAGCGGTCGTACAAACCAAATTAATGCCAAGCTCTTCCAGCAAAGCCATAAACTGCGAGGGCTCATCAAGATTGATCCCCGCACCCGTACCGTCTCCACCAAAAGTCAATTTGGAATCGCCAAGCGGATCCGGAATACCAATCCGGTCTTCGCCAGGTTTGTGCGGGAGGAAGTCAAAAATACTGACTCGAACACCAAACTTCAAATTGGGTGCCGCCGCTCGGATTCCAGCAATGATATCTCTCAAGAATCGCGTGCGATTTTCGAAGCTTCCTCCAAACTTCCCGGGACGATCAAACCCACTCAATAATTCATGACCAAGGTAACCGTGACAATGCTTCACATCAACAAAAGTGAAACCTGCTTTGTCTGCCAAAACAGCAGCAGCGATAAAATCGTCTATGAGCCCAGACAAATCGTCGTCACTAAGCATCCGTGAATCGTCAACGATTCCAAGCTTCGCATCCAGTGCCGAGTTTCGCTGAGCGGTCAACGGTTCCGCACGCGATTTTTCATTGGGGCGAGCGAACCTGCCTGAATGAGTCAGTTGCAATCCAACCAAGAGATCATCTGTTTGAGAAAAACGCTCCTGATGCTTGGCGATCAAATCAGTCCGAAGTGATTCGATGGCTGAAAGGTTGGCGTCATTGATCATCAATTGATTCGGATTGGCGCGACCATCAGGATGAACGGCAACGGCTTCGCCTCCCCAAATCAACTTGGCTCCACTAATTCCAAAATTATGCCAACGTCGCCGCGTCAAATCAGTCGGCAATCCATCGGTCGTGCCATCCCAGCCTTCCATGGGCAGGATACAAAACCGGTTCCCAATTTTCATCCCGTCGACCAATGCTGATCCCGCAAGACTTCCGTTGGATTCTGGGGCAGATTCATCACAAGGAATATCGACGCCGAGTTCCTCGAGCCTCCCCGTAAAATCTTCATACGTTTTCAGGCGGGCAATTTTTGGAAACTTCATTTGTTACTACTCAGTTCGTTTTATCAGTCACGCAAGTTTTCACCGAAAGGCTAATCGTCAGAGTCGTTTGCTGCCCCAGAATATCGACGTCGCTCATCGCAAGAATTAAAACTCGATCATTTGCTTGTCAGCGTGATACATTTCTTCGTTGATTGAGTGTTATTTTGGCGGCTTTGGAGAAACTCTGATTGCCAATAGAGTTACTTTATGAACGCAATACTTTGACGATTAATATTTATTAATCGTCGCTGGAGATAGCTCAATTGTCAATCGCCAACTATCTGTTTGTCAAAGCTGAACTGAACAGGTGGCATATTTTCGCCTGGTCGCTACCGCGTTTTCCTTCGCTACATCTGCGAATCGTTAGACAAGCAAGCCGGTGACCTGCAGAACGGCCAACAAGTTGGTCCTTCGGTTCAACAACTTGCACAGATGATGATTGGAAAATTCGATGCTGATGGAAGCGGTGAATTAAGCCAAACCGAACTGCAAAGCGCTCTCTCTGCACTTCGTCAACACATGCAAAACCAAGGTGGTGGTAACGCTGCTGGTGGTGGTAACCAAACTGGCGGTCAGAATCGAGCAGGACAACGAGGAAACGCGCAAGGCAATCAGGGCGGGCCGGCCAGCGGAACACCCAAAATCGCTCCAGGGTTGGTCAACGCGGAGGACAAACTGGTCGATCCAGAGGTGGTCGCGGCGGTCGCTAATTTGACCGACCGATTTCATTGAGTGCCAGGTACATC
>CAZQQR010000154.1:5850-12694 GCA_964595515.1 uncultured Pirellulaceae bacterium | reverse complement strand
GTAATCGCGCCGCGTGGAGCCTCGAGGTTTGAAAACAAAGCCCAGACGGGCAAGTGATCGGAGACTTTGAGCGCTTGTTCCAAAGGCAGATTGTAGTCGGTCATAAAATTCAACACGCCTGATTGGCCAGTAAACTCGGCGGTGTAATTGGCGTCGAACACGATGTTGTCGTAGCTTTTGGTTAGTCGAGTATTGGTTGCGACGGTGGAGGGGATGACGGCGAATTGTTGCTGCATCCACTGGTATTTTGCAAAGCGAGAAGCGGAATCGTTGAGGTCGCCGATCAAGATAAAATCGTCTTCGCCTCGATGGTTGGCGTAAATCTCTGAGATGATTGACCGAAGCGATTGGAACTCGATATGGGCATCATCAGGATCAACATGAACGTTCATCAGGACGAACGAGTAAGCTTGTTCTGGTGGAGCGTTGACGCATTGGAAATGACCAACGTAGGGAGCACGGTGCATTTTTTGCGGCGCGGGATTATTGTCTCGTGCAACATAAGTCGGTGCAATCAATTGGACTTTGGTTGTGTCGTACAAAAAGATTGCTTGCTCGTAGTACGTCGACAGTTTTCCATCGAGCACGTAGCCTTGCTTGGGACCCACCGACATCGCATAAGTGCCACCGCTTGAATTGATGATTTCAAGAAACTCTTTGGCGACTCGTTCGTCTCCGTCTCTTAATTCTTGAATCGCAAGGATGTCGAATTTTCGGGCGATGTCGACCAAAACAGCGACCACATCGGGCCTACTCATTTTGGTTACACCGAACATTTGAATGTTGAATGAGCCAATCAGTATGTCTTGATTGGGAGGAGCCTGACCGTTGGTGTTCTGACCGTTGGTGTTGTTTCCATTGGATTGAATTGTCCCAGTGGAGGTGTCACCGCTAGATCCGTCGAGATCGATCGGGGATCCAGACGGATCCGAAGTGTCGGATTGTGGACGTTGGGAAATCGTCGAATCAGGACCACATCCGAGGGTGAAAATGAGCAATACAACGCAGCCTGCAACCAGGCTTGATTTCAAGCAAGTCATGACACCGCCTCCTTGCGGTTTTTCAAATTTTCGCGACCAATCCTTGGTGGCGACTTCCTGGGAATCTGCTGTTCACAAGCAGGTCAAAATAGGAAGAATTGCTTGGGAAGTTAGAAGAATTTACGTGTTAGGCCTAGGTCAGTTCTAAAGCCAACGGAATCGCGGGATGAAAAGCGATATACTGAAGGTGTGGAATTTACCCGAATGAGAGAGTGGCTCTGTGTTGACAATCAAAAACCCTTGCGTGCTGGCACTTTGCATCCTGTTCTACGGATCCATCGGTTGCGTGGTTTCCAAGGCAAATCCTGCAACCAGCGGAGGTTGGGTATTAAATGATGGCAATCGAGTTTTTGAATCCCAAATTGATGATGACACTGAATCAATTGAGGAATCTGAGATTGAAAGCCTGGTTTTAAAACTTGGTTCATCAAGCTACGCCGTTCGGCAGTTGGCGTCGGAACGGCTTTGGCGGTTGGGAGAACGCGCCAAACCAGCTTTGGAAAAAGCATCGGAAAGAGGTGATTCAGAAGTTGCCAAGCGATCCAAAGAAATCTTGAGCGTGCTTTCGATGGGTGTTAACTCTGAGACATCGGCGGAGATCGCGATGCTTGTCTTGCGATTTAATACCAGCAGCGAAGTTGTCCGCAAAGAGATTTTGCGTCATCTGGTTCGTGAGCAACGATTCGAAATCGCTTTTGATTTGCTCGAACGCGTCGAGGACAAGACTCAGCAAAAAAACCTGTTCGCCAACGCGATGAACATCAACGACACGTTGATGAAGCTCGCTCGGTCGGAGCGTTGGGATGATTTTAAGAAGATCATCAGTCACAAAATTACTTTTGATCACGATCGCGTGATCGGCGTCTACTATCACTACGCCAGTGGCACGTTGGGCGATTTTGTGCAGCAACTCAAGGAAGAGATGGCTGAGAAAGAAGCCGATGGAAAGGTGCCAACGCAAAAAGAGCTTTACGAGATGATTGCGATCTTGAGGTTGTTGGAGCGGTACGATGAGGCTGAGGAGTACGCAAATAAAATTGAAAGTGCGACGGCGCGATTTCCAATGATTTATATGCTTTGGAAAGAGCAGGGGCAGTGGAAGAAAATCGAAGAACAAATGGTGGACAAAGATGCTGCCATTCGTCCCGAGGATGGAAAAATCGTCGCAAGCTACGGCCAGCTGGCTTTGGTTCACAAATTTACTGGCAACGAAGCGGCCTATCAAAAAGTAGTCGAAAAGCTCACCAAGAAACGTGACACTTTCAAAGAGAATGGTGACGAGACCAATGTTGAAGTGACTCGAAAGAAGTTGCTGGCCATCGGAATGGGGAATCTTGATTGGGGGCTGATTGAAGACAATCTTAACCCTGAAAAAAAATCCAACCTGTTCAGTATTTTGGAATTCGGACGAAGGTCCGACAAAGCGTTTGATCTGCTAGAGGTCGGCGACACGGTCGAAGCCCGGAACGTTTGGTTTGGACGGCGAGTGCGAACGATCAAGTCGATCAATGCCAAGATTGCGAGGAAGAAGGAAAAGCGAGAAGACCTCGATGAAGTGAATGCGGAGCTTGCTCGAACATGGGACCTTTGTTTTAAAGTGATCAAGCAGCTTAGGGATCGAGGGTTCGATCGTGAAGCGGTGATGCACTACAACACCTTGTTTGCTGCGATGGAAGAGTCGGAGCCAGTTACCAGACGGCGACAGATTTTGTCGGCTTTGGTTGAGTTGGAAAGAACTGACGAAGTTTGGAAAATGATTGAGATGGGGTTTGTCCCTACTGAACATCGGCAGTTGTTGTATGTGTTGTTCAAGAATCAGTATTCGTCGTCGTCCTATTGGTATGGACTGCTGACTAAAGCCTATCCAGACACGATCCAGCGACTAAAAGCCGTCAGCGGTATTCTGAATTCTCCGCTGGGAACGTTGCCTGATTTCGATCTGGAGCAAATTCTTGGACAGTTGAGTCCCGACAGTGCTGCTGCTCGCAACGGGTATTTTGACTACCGGTTGCATGAGGTGTTTTTGTTCCATGGAAAGAACGAAACGAGTGAGCGATATCTTGAGATGTCAAAACAGCTTGGTTACGGCAGTGCAAAAAAGCAAAACGCGATGGAGGCGCTCAAAGCGAAGGATTACGATACAGCGCTGGAGTACTTAAACGGAGCTTGGAAAACGAGATCTGCAACTTCGGAGGCGCTGATCGTTGCGGGGATTCGTGAGGAGCAGGGCAAAACAGAAGAAGCGTTGATGATGCGTTGTCTTGGGTATTTGTTTTGGCGATCCAGCTATCGGAGTACAACAAGTTTCACCTCGATGGTGAATGAAGAGCAGGGTGAATGGGTTGACCTGTTTATCAATATGGACATTTGTTCGCTTCAGGGGAAAGTCGTCTCGAACGAACGGTATCGAATTTCTCGAGCAGATGCTCTTAAGGAATTGGACTTAAAAAAGAGTGCGATCAATCGGCAAATTTCAATGTACAACGCAATGGCGGCATTTGCGTCTGAGTTTCCGATCAATTTGGCGCTGAGTCAGAACGATTATCGGTTAACGCTTGCCAATGCGTGTATCAAGGATGGCGAGTTGGATCAGGCCCTGAAGCATCTGATGGTGATCAATCAGTTTTTCCCAGGTGATGCTAGTTTGTCAGAAAAGATGATCGGCAAATTGGACGAAGCCGGCGGGCAAGAGCAATCGGACAAGTTGTTCGAAAGTATCTCGAAGTACTATTATGAAATGATCAGTCGATATCCGGACAGTCCGCTTTACCGCAACGATTACGCTTGGGTTTGTGCGTGTGCCAAGCGGAAGACGGATCACATGTTGAGGCATTCGTTGTTGGCGACTGAAAAGCGTCCGAACTTTTCAAACTACTTGGATACATTGGCTGAGATCTACCATCAATTGGGAGAAAAAGAGAAAGCGATTGGGTTGGCGGAGAAGTGTATTCGATTGTTTCCGTCGAAGACGCACTATCGAGATCAGTTGAAAAAATTTCGTGGTGAAGAAAATAAGTAAAACTGAATTTGAAGAGTTGAAATCTGCAGTGCCAAGAATTGGCGATTTCGTCATTGTTCGAAATGGCCGATTTCATTCTGCGATGTTCTCGGGCCTCTGCCCTATTTCTAGAAAATCCGTGATCAATTAAACTTCGTCTTTCTAATCTCAGCCAACGCGGCATTCTCCAGAAATTTTCACCCAATGAGTTCACCGCTTGTTCAGACTGACTCGTTAACGAAACGTTTCGGAACGTTCACAGCTTTAAACCAATGTTCGTTGACGATCGAACGTGGGGAAGTTTTCGGTTTGCTGGGTCCCAATGGAGCGGGCAAATCGACTTTGATTCGATTGATTCTTGGATTTCTCAATCCGACCAGTGGCAGCGCAACAATCAACGGTTTTGACAGTATCAACCAGCGCGTTGACGCCCATCGCGAGATTTCTTATCTACCTGGCGACGCGAGGTTGTATCGGTTAATGAAAGCCAGAAACTTACTCAAGCTATTTTGTAAGTTTCGTGAGGACTCTGATTTTCAAATCGCTCAAGCAGTGGCGGAAAGGCTGGAACTCGATTTGAACCGATGGGTCGGTTTAATGTCGACTGGAATGCGGCAAAAACTTGCTCTGGCGATTTGTCTTTCCAATCAGGCTTCGCTGTTAATTCTGGATGAGCCGACGGCCAATCTTGATCCAACGGTGCGTGGGCAAGTCATGGAGATCATTCGAGAGGCCAAAAAGTCAGGTCGGACGGTCGTGTTTTCGTCACATGTGCTTTCGGAAATCGAAGACACATGTGATCGGGTTGGGATATTGCGGAGCGGCGAGCTGGTTCACCTTGAAGCGATGGCTGCCCTGAATAGACAGCACCGGATTACAGCCAATTTGAATGGCGACATGCCCGACCCTCCGGATGGTCTGGCGGATGTTTCAGTCAAACAAGTTGGGCAACGTATTCAGATTGAAACTCCGGGTGAGCTTTCGGCAGTTTTGAAATGGCTGGCTGATGCTCCATTGACGGATGTAAGTGTTCAGCCGGTTGGTTTACGTTCTGTTTACGATCGGTTTCATCATCCTGCTTCGATCGTTTCGAAAACGGAGGCTAAGGGATGAGTCCTTTAACGAAAAAGTACATTACCGAAGGCTTGCTGCTATTTCTCGGGTTGGCCCTTGGTATTTTGATTTTCAGTTGGTTCCGGGTGTGGATAGTTGGCGAACTTGATACTGCTCAGTTTCGTCAAATCATTGATTTGTTACCAAAGAACTGGCGGAAGTTTGCTTCGGTTGATTTCGACTGGTTAGTTTCCTACCTCGGACGGACTTCGTTAACGCTGGACGAACCGATGTTGATCATTCTGGTTAGCGCGTGGGGGTTGGTTCGCGGTTCGGATGTGGTGAGTGGTGAGCTAAGCCGCGGAACGATGGAAATGTTGCTTTCCCAACCAGTCAGTAGAAAACGGGTCTATCTTCAGCATGCGATGTTGACGAATCTGTTTCTGTTGATGCTGGTTCTGATTTGTTGGTTCGGGATGACACTCGGCGTTTGGACAACGAGCGTTGAAGAGACGACTTATCCGGCAATTCGGATACCGGTGATCGACTATTCCATTCCACTGAGTTTTTTGCCACCGAAAAAAGAGACGATTCAAATGTCGTCGGTGGTGACGGGTTGGATGTATTTACCCGGTGTCGTCAACTTGTTCGCCGTAGGATTTTGCTTTGCCGGATTCGCCGCGTTTTGTTCTGCCTGTGATCGTTATCGCTGGCGAACGTTGGGCGTTGTTGCCGTGTTCTTTTTTGGCAACGCTGGACTGAAAATACTGGGCATGGGCTCAAAGCGTTTGGAGTGGGTTGAGAATTTCAGTCTGTTTGGAATGTATCATCCCGCGTCCGCGATTGAACGTGCGCAGGCTCAGCCCGGTTCTTATTTTTGGATTTACGAATACACCAATGGCGGAAACGCGACGCGGTTTGGCTGTATGACCAATTGTCTGTTGTTGGTCGCGATCGGTCTGACGTTGTATTGGGTTGGTTTGAAGATTTTCGTCAAACGTGATCTGCCGGCTCCGATGTAGCGGCGGGGGTGAAAACCGATTCGGATGATTCGGATTTAACTCATGTCTACCATTGGTTTTGATCGCGGAGCCAATCGATCTGGCCACAGTGGTGATCGGTGTGCCAAATGTAGCTGGGTAGTGCGTCCAACAATGAGACTTCGTGACCAAGTTCGGGGTGAAAATAGGTCAGCCGCATGGAGTCCATGTCGAGGTTGGAAATCAGCCCTGCCCATCGAGCATGCAGACCATCAAGAATCGAAAGGGAGCTTTCGATTGGTAGTGTACGAGCGCCAACAACTTCGGACCATTTGGTTTCATCGTAGGCTTTGATCAGAGGAGACTCTTCCGTGAGCGTCCACTTAAAACGGATGAACGCGTTCATGTGGCTGTCGGCCAAGTGATGAATGATTTGGCGAACGGTCCAATTCTTGTATTTGGTGTCGAGTTGTTCGTCGTTTAGCCCTTTGACCGTCGTTCGGATCTTTTCTGGTGCCTCAGCCAATAGTTCGGTGTATCCGTCTTTCAAATCTTCATCGTAGTCGCCGGGTGATTTGAATTCGCCAACGGGAAACTGGGGAGGTGTGTTGCTTGAAATCATGGTTGCTTTCGGCAGTTTCCAAAAGTTAACGGATGGGAGTCATACTATTGGAGCAGTATTGTTCGCCAAAGCAAAGTACGACGAAACGCCAATGAACTCTGGGAGAATCGTAGATGGGTGGTTTCGTTAAAGGCGAACGTGAAGTCAGTTT
>CAZQQR010000154.1:4594-5750 GCA_964595515.1 uncultured Pirellulaceae bacterium | reverse complement strand
TTTCTGCATCTATTGAAAGTGCCTTTGAAGGCTGCCAAAAGTTTGAGGCATCTTGGCCGCGCATGAATTTAAGCGTTGTGACCGACTATGGGGTCGTTTCACCGGAAATTGACTACGGTACTCAAATACCTTAGCAATCGTTTTCCTAGAGGTGCGGTTCCCACTCGGACTTTGGCAACTCCGCGAAAACCCGTCAACAACTCCACACTTTCTACGTCGTTCAACAGAACAGACGCTTCGTAGGCTGGCAACAAAGGCGCTTCGTTCCCGTTAACGGTTGGCTTGGTCGCGACGGAGCCTCCATGATTAATCGAAAGTTCACGTGGAACCAATTCCAAGGGATCACGAGAGACAAACTGAATGTCACCACTGAGTGTTTGCCCAGCGTATTCATCGAGCATCAGTTTGACGGGCTGGCCTGACTGAACAAATTTTGCGTCTGCCTGGTCGATCACCAACATTGCTTTCATCATTTTGGGGTCACCGACCAAACAGAAAAGCGTTTGGCTCTGCAAAAACGCATTCGCGTTTTCTGAATCCATTGGTGTTCCATTCCAGCGTACTGGCGTCATTTGATCTCCCAAATCTGTGGAAGGAGATAAAATATTGGGTGCGGGAATGATGACGCCGTCCCGATCGGCGACGAGTGTCAATTCGCGGATCATTCGTTCGGAAATGTTGATTCTGTTCGCGATGTCTTTGACGCGAATTTCAGCCGATAAGATTTCACGAGCGACATTGTTGCCTTGGTCGTTCTGAATTTGATAAGCCGTGAGATTTGCTTTTGAACTCGCCAGCAAACCCTTCAATTGCTCAAGTTGAATCTCCAGGTCTTCATTTTCAAGCACCGCAATCACGTCTCCTTTTTTTACCGCATCGCCGGCGCTGTGCTTTACCGCCAACAACGTGCCGGGCTGTGAGACGTATAGTTTTTGCGCGTCGACCGGTTGAACGACGAACTTTGTGGAAACATTGTGCGGAACGGGAATGGCGAAAACCATCCAGCAGATCGCAGCGAGTAAAGCCATAGAAAACGCGAAACGCAACTTTTTCACTTCTCGGAACCTTCCCGGATAAACAAAGAACTTAACCATTTTGTAAAGTGGAATTCCGATCATCCCAACGATTGAAAACGCGATCATCAAGTGACCGAGAA
>CAZQQR010000154.1:2539-4494 GCA_964595515.1 uncultured Pirellulaceae bacterium | reverse complement strand
GACATGTAATGAATGACGCCCGGTTGGGTGTGCCACCAAACAAATGTGCAGATCGCCGCCAAGACGATTTCGATGTACATCCCGGCAGCGCCGATCGCAATTCGGTGCCATTTGTTGGGCAGAATCCATGAGTCGGAAGTGTTGCAATACATCGCGGGCGTGAGAACGAGCAGCATGAATCCAATTTCGTGACATTCGCCTCCAAAATGCTTACACATCAAGCCATGGCCGAGTTCGTGGATTGTTTTCGTGACAATCATGATCGAGGCCATGAAGAAGATGTTCTTCAGGTCAAAGAATTTTTCAAACTCAGGCAATTTGCGGTAAAACTCGTCCATGTTTAATGTGACAAGCATCAGGGCGCTGAAACAGATCATCAAGCAAATTGCAAAACAAGTCTTGGTGAAAAACCAACTGACTTTGGGGTAAAGCCAAGTGAGGAATCGTTCTGGGTCGACGCCCGGGAATCGGAGCGACATGACGCTCATCAATAACTGCAACCCTTTTTGTTTCAGCTCCTTGTTGCGTCTAACCTGAAGCGGGGCTGCCTGGCCGCTGGCATTAGAAATCAACAAACTGTTCTTGTGAAAAGAGTTGATGAGCAAATGCACGTCCGTCATCCGGATTGTTTCTTCCGGAAACGAAAGCTCAAGTTCGGTTTTGATATCGTGGTAGCTATGGTTGCCATCCACCATCTCGAGAGCAATTTTCTCTGGTTCGCGAATGCGAAAATACTTCATCGCGACAGGATCTTTTACGATCCAAGAGATCTCGCCTTGGTAGATTGACTCTTGGAGAACCAAATCGTTTCGCGCGCGCAGTTTGATCGGTCGTTTGTCGGACGAGGTCGATGATTGTTGGTCAAGGAGTGACAAAGTGGTTCCGGATTTTAATTGGCGGACGACTTAAAAGAGCTTGAACCACTGCTTCTGGAAAAATTCACCAACTCCGTGGAACAGCGAATATCCGAGGGAAGTTTTCTTGCAGACGATGTTTGCAAAGACGCCAGATTTCGCTTGACGACTATCGAGATCGTTCTTGTCGATTTCAACTTTTAAAGGGATGACCTGTTGTTGATCTCCGCTGAGTTTAGTTGCCCGGCCAATGCTTAGGACTTGGCCTTTGAATTGTTTTTCCGGGTCAGCTGCAAGGATGAATTCGACGGTGAGTTTGCCCCCGTTGGCTTTCCAGGCTTCTAAAACGTGACCAGCTTTGGAGTCGGTCAGGTTTAGGTCTAGCATCCAGCTTCCTTCGACATCGACGATTTCCATCAACCGTTCGCCCCGAGTGACAGGGCGCTGGCGGAATTTGTCTTTGATATTCCAAGTCACCACTTGACCGTTCCTTGGGCTGGTGACGTTGAGCTTTTCGAGCTTTTTTGAAGTCAGACTAAGCTGGCGTTTAAGGCTCTTGAGTTCTTCTTTTTGCGCGTTCAACGTTTGCTCGCCCAACTGTTCGTCATCGTCTGTGCTTGCAAGTAGCAATGTTTCCGTCGTTTTAATGTTTTGGTTGGCTTCCTGGATTTTTCCTTCCAACTCAGCGGCACGCGTTTCAAGTTCTAAATTTTCCAGCCGAATCAACGTTTGTCCTTTTTGAACTGCTGAGCCGTGTGAGACTAAAATTTCCGCGACGGTTCCATCAACAGGGACAAAGACGTTGCTTTTGTTTTCTGGAACAAGAATCCCTTCACAGGAGACTTTGAGTTCGGCTGGCCAGAAAATCAAAAACATCGTCACGAGCGCCAGTGTCGCGGCTGCTAAAAGTGTTTTGGGAAGGTTTCTCGCTGCGAGTAGAACACGGGATTTTCCCAGCCATTTCCAAAGTGGATAAAAAAGAAGTTGCCGATGGTTGTGGGCATTGCGAAAAGAATCCGAAGCGTGACGCGAGACTACTTCGACGGCTTGGGAAACTGAATCCTGAGTCCATTCTTCACCGGACCGCTCAATAATCAGTCC
>CAZQQR010000154.1:0-2439 GCA_964595515.1 uncultured Pirellulaceae bacterium | reverse complement strand
GCCGAGGCGATGGCTTCCGCGTTTCTAGCTAACTCCTGCACTTGAGGCTCGGTAAAACGGCCAGGAAGGAAAAGCTCAAAAACAAAATCTTCATTGGGAGGTCTGAAATTGACGAACAGCAAAGTCGGAGGTTCGTTCGCTGGGCCAGTCTCGTGGCTGTTTTGTTTGAGGTGAACGACCATGGACTGCGCGGCTGAGCTTGCTTTTGACAACAGGTCGCGATGCGCGTTTTCGGGCATCCCAAGTTTAATGTTGGATGATCCGTTTAGTTGCACCTGGCCCACGGGCCGAATGGATGATTGGCTGCAGTCCCAAGCGATGGCATTAACGGCTTTTGTTTCCTCAGCCAACAGTGAAAGTAACGACATACAAAAGTCGCGCTTCGACGAGGCGTTCTCGGCGAGCGATTGAATAGACTCTTGTGTTGAAGTCTTCATGAGGATGTTGGAATGGTTACAAGGAATTGGGCAGAATTGCCCTTATCTTAACTATAATCAAGTTTTGGGATTTCAGGTCAAAAGATCGTGGGCTTTTGACTCAAACGTTGCCCTATTTCAATGACTCATTTGCTTTTTTTTAGCTGCTTGAATTGAATCATACCGACTTTTCATTGACCCGTAGAATCAAGCACTTGGCGAAGGCGCTCCAATCAGTGTCTGACCAGGAATTGCGCGAGCGTGGACTGTCCCTCAAATACAAAGCCACCACTGGCTCAAGCGTCAATGATTTAGTCCCAACGGCATTTGCGTTGGCCTACGAATCAGTCCGTCGGACCACGGGGAAAACGCTTTATCCGGTCCAGGTCTACGCCGGAATTCAACTGGCACGTTGTCACACCGCTGAAATGAAAACGGGGGAAGGCAAAACGTTAACGGCGACGCTACCGACGTTTCTTCATGCGCTTTTTGATCGGGGAGCACACGTCGTGACGGTCAATGACTATCTCGCCAAACGTGATTTCGAATTGATGGGGCCGATCTACCAGCGGCTAGGATTGTCGGTCGGTGTGGTTCAATCGGATGACGCTCCGGAGGCACGCCGGTCGGCCTATCGCAAAGACATTACTTACGGAACGGCTAAAGAGTTTGGTTTCGATTTCTTGCGAGATCGAATGAAGATGGCCGCAAGTTCGTCTTTTGGTGCCGCTGAGAACTTAGTCATGCGTGAACTGTATTATGTTCTTGTGGACGAAGCGGATAGCGTGTTGATTGACGAGGCCCGCACTCCTCTCATCATCGGTGTTGTCGATGCAGAAGAAGAGATGCAAAAACGAAGCTGTTTTCAGTGGGCGGCCCAGCACGCAGACAAATTCGTCGAGAAGGTTGATTTCAAATACGAGCATGACAAAAAGAAAGTCACTTTGCTCAATAAAGGCATTGGAAGAGTTCGCGAGTTGCCCCAAAACAGCGAAACGAAGAAGGTCTCGATTCGAAAAATCTATGAGTACATCGAGAACGCGATCAAAGTTAAACGAGACTTTCAGCTCGACCAACATTACGTTGTGCGCGATGGCAAAATTGCGATCGTAGATGAGTTTACGGGCCGAATTGCCGAAGGCCGCCAGTGGCAGCGGGGGATTCATCAAGCGGTCGAAGCCAAAGAGCAAATCGAAATCACGCCCGCAACACGGCAAGGAGCAAGCGTTACGTTGCAGTCTTTCTTTCGTCGTTACGAAAATTTCGCCGGGATGTCAGGGACGTTATGGACCAGCCGGCGCGAGTTCAAGAAAGTCTACAAGAAAAAAGTTGTCCGGATTCCAACCCATCGTCCAGTGAATCGAAAACGATTGCCGACCAGGATTTTTGCCGATGCTGAAAGCAAAATGAACGCTGTCGTCATCGAGGCCGCCGAGGTTGCAGAAAGCGGCCGGGCTGTTTTGATCGGAACGCGAAGTGTGGAGAGCTCGGTTTGGATTTCAAATTCGTTTTCCGAAAAAGGAATTGCTCATCGAGTCTTGAATGCGAATCATGATGAGCAAGAGGCGGAGATCGTTGGCCAAAGCGGCATCGCCGGGCAGATTACGGTCGCGACCAATATGGCTGGGCGCGGAACGGATATTGTTCTCGACGAACGGGTGCAATTGCAGGGCGGATTGCACGTGATTTTAACGGAGCTTCACGAAAGTCAGCGGATTGACTGGCAGTTGATTGGGCGTGGCTCACGACAGGGGGACCCGGGAAGCTATCGAATTTTTCTTTCGCTTGAAGACGAATTGTTGCTATCGGGATTGGGTCCGGTCAAATCGAAATCACTGAAGGATCGCTACTCTAAAAAACGGTTTGCGAATCGACTACTATCTCCAAGCTTGATTCATTTTTTTCGGCAAGCCCAAACCAAAGTCGAACACAAACATCTGGTGGATCGGATGATTTTAATGAAGCAGGATAAAGAACGACACGAGCGTCACTTTGAAATGGGAATGGACCCCTACTGTGACGT
>CAZQQR010000153.1:8716-12711 GCA_964595515.1 uncultured Pirellulaceae bacterium | reverse complement strand
ATGACTTTGACAACCGGCTGACCGTCATGCAGCGTGACCATCACATTGCTGGGTTTGATGTCGCGGTGGATGATTCCTTTTTGATGAGCATGATGGACCGCGTTGCAGACGGAAATGAATAGCTTCAGCCTTTCGCGAGTCGAGTACGAGTTGGTGTCGCAGAATTCGGTGATCGGAACACCTTGGACCAATTCCATCACAAAGTAAGGTCGTTGCCCGTCGTCACTTGCCCCACCGTCAAACACGCGGGCGATGTTTGGATGGTCCATCATCGCGAGGGCTTGGCGTTCAGCTTCAAACCGGGCAATCACGGCACGGGAGTCCATGCCAGGTTTGATGATCTTGATCGCGACCTTACGTTCAATTGGATGCTGTTGCTGAGCCATGTAGACAACGCCGAAACCGCCTTCGCCTATTTCCTGCAACAAGCGATACGGCCCGATTTGATCGCCTTCGGAAACGTCCGGGATTTTTCCGATCGAATGTGTATCGGCGAGGTCGAGAAAAACGTTTTCGCTTTCGTGAGCCGAGAGAAGGTTCATGAGCCGCCTCTGGATGGCAACGTCGCCCGCACTTGCGTCCCGCACGAATGTTTCGCGCTCGGCAATAGGTAGTTTCACTGCCTGT
Organism: uncultured Pirellulaceae bacterium; assembly: GCA_964595515.1. GTDB lineage: Bacteria > Planctomycetota > Planctomycetia > Pirellulales > Pirellulaceae > Mariniblastus. The sequence continues at coordinate 12,084 of CAZQQR010000153.1, read as the reverse complement.
GCAAATAGTGTTTCTTCCGTACTCATTCTATTATCTTACCAGCCCGCTAATAACGCACCGAAAACAGTCGTAACGACAGTGCGTATTTAGCCAGTATTTGCCATCAGCTTTTTTCAAGATTTGGCAATGTTTAGGCACGGGTTGGCGTCAGCAAGACGCAAATTGATTTGCCGTTCCTAACATTATGAGATGCTGACGTGGATCTTGCTTCGTTTGAGAACTCTCAAGGCCTCTCAAAATTTGGTAGTGATCCCGGCCATCAGGGAATCCCCGAGGCTCTCAACGCGAATGGAATGATTAACGCTGGATTGCAAGTCGATCAATTTCGCACCGTCCAACAAATCACCAATGGCGGAACCGATTGGCGACAAGGCGATACCATCGTTGTCCGAAAATTCCCATTGATCGACCAAACCAGCTTGAAGATCGGAGTCGATTGAACAGCAAGTCAAAATCAAAATGATCGAAATGGTAATTCGCATAGCGTGCTCGTGATGGGCTGGTTGAAGATCGTGAAGTGGATTGGGAGAGGTCGAATTCAATTGCCAAAGGTATTGGCATTTTGGGCTCAATCAAGGCGGTTTTTGTTTAAAATCCCTAGATAAGACAACGTTCTACAAAACTGCGGGTTGGGCAAAAAATTCTGTAACCAATGAAGCCGAGAGTGGTATTCAGTTCTTAACACTCAGCTGTGCTTTTCATTTTTACGACCCAATTTGAGATATTGCATGAGACTTTTCGAACAGTAACAGAGATAGATATATGAAATTTGGATGCTTTTATTGGGCGATGTTTGCTGCAATTGGTCTGGCTATGCTTGGTCAAACGAAGACCTCTGATGCTCAGGAAACCTACGAAGGTCGTGACGCAAACGCGGCTTGGCGAGTGGATGCAGCAGCACGAATAGAGCAGCATCGAAAATCTGATTTGAATGTTACGGTCAAACGTGATGGCTCATTGATCAGCAATGCAAATGTTACGGTAGAAATGCAGCGACATGATTTCAAGTTTGGGACTGCGATCGACCCAAGGTACTTTCTTCAAGACCAGTCCCGGTACGATTCTCGCTATGAAGACATCGTCAAGAATCGCTTTACCTCTACCGTGTTTGAAAACCACATGAAGTGGCGTGGCTGGAACGGGGATTTCGGTTCAGGATTCACTCAAGAGATCACGCTTGCGGGTTTGGATTGGTTGAACAACAACGATATTGCTGTGCGAGGTCATGCCTTTATCTGGCCCCGTCATCAAAGCTCACCTGACTTCGTTCGAGCCATTCTCGACGATCCCAATCCAACGAATGCTCAGCTTCAGGAACTATACGACGCGACGTTTAACCATATCAACGATATCGGTTCAGCGACGGCTGGGAAGATTTATGCTTGGGATACGGTCAATGAACCAAGGACAAGTTTTGACATTGAGGAAAAGCTAATCGGGTTCACGCCTGCAGGACAGACTTCACCGATTTCCAATCGAACCGATCTACGCAAACAGTGGTTTGCAGCAGGGAAAGCGGTCGATCCAAATGCGAGAATGGTGCTTAACGATTTTGGGATTCTGCCTGGTGGCGATGCGACGAATTCCAGACGAACTGAAAATCTCGAGATCCTTCGTGATCTTGTTGCCGCCGATACAACTTTGGAAGGTATCGGTTTCCAATCGCATTTCAAAGATCTTGAGTTTCGTCCAAACGGAGCTCGGATTGCGACCGGCATCTCACATGTTTTGTCGTTACTTGATAGTTACCATAGTGAATTTGGATTGCCAGTCGAGATTACGGAGTTTGATTTTCAAAGTAATGATGACTCGCTAAAAACGGATTATACGAGGGATTTTTTGACGGCTGCCTTTTCCCATGAATCGGTCGACTCGTTTCATCTGTGGGGTTTCTGGGAAGGCAAAATGGCCAACCCCGAGGGCGCTTTGTTCGACATGGATTTCAATTTGACAGCCAATGGAGAAGAGTTCTTTCGGTTGATCGAGGAAGAGTGGTGGACTGACGGAATGGGCATGACCGACGAAATGGGCTTGTATGGGCTGCGTGGTTTCAAAGGTGATTACTTGGTCACGGTTGAAGTCGACGGACAAGTTCAACAGCTCGAAGGGTTTCTTGGAAACGGTGGCCTGGATTTGGATTTTTCTTTCACAAGCGTGCCAGAGCCAGGAAGTCTGTTGATCTTGGGAATGTTTGGGGCCGTAGGTGCGCTTCGGCGACGCCGGAGTTAGTTGTTAATTTGGTTGGGTTTGATTGTCATGTCTGAAAAGATGAACTCTGAAAAGTTGAACTTTAAAGTAAGCAACTTTAACGTGAGTCTTGCGATACTATTTGCAGCGCTCGTTGCCTCGTTGATTTTGCCTTCAACTTCTGTGGCTCAAGATAAAAAGAAGAACAATTCGAACAACAACAAACTGCGATCCCCAGACGCACCGCCCACTTTGCCAGAACCCAAGGGCCAGCGACTACGTGCCCTCGCGCCAGTTGACGGTTCGTTTCCGCTTCTCATCGGAGGCACAATTAGTTTTCCGCATTTGGGAACGTCAGCTGAAACGATTTTGAATCGTGAATTTCAGTTCATCACACCAGCGAATGCTTTTAAGCAAACTGCTGTGCATCCGGAGCCGGGAAAGTGGAATTGGAAGAAGGCCGATTTTTGGGTTGATCGTTGTGAAAAGCGTGGGGATATCATGCGGCTTCACGCTTGCGTCAGTCCTCAATGTTCTGCTTGGGCCGAAGAAGATCACCGCAAGCCCGAGGAGCTGCTCAAGAATTTGGAAGAGTACGTGGGTGGTGTTTGCAAGCGATATGCCAATCGAAAGCACGTTCGCTGGATCGATGTTGTCAATGAGACGGTCACGCGACAGGGTGATTGGTTTGGCCCAAAACCGGGCGTTGGCAAATGGCAAAATCCTTGGACTCAAATCGGCGTTGATAAAACTCATCCGCTGAAACCGCCTTTGTATATCAAACGAGCTTTCGAAGTTGCCGATGAGCACGCTCCGAATATCAAACTGCTTTACAACCAGCACGGCGCAATGGAGCCAGCAGCTTGGGACCGAGTCAAAGCGACGGTGTTGTACTTAAAAGAAAAAGGCGTTCGTATCGACGGGATCGGTTGGCAAGGTCACATCGATACGGGATTCGAAAAAGATGCGGCGAACATGAAGCGGCTAAATGAATTGATCTCATGGGCTCACCAAAACGGACTTGAATTTCACGTTACCGAGAATACAGTTTGGGTTCGTGAAGGAATGACTTTGGAGGGGCAAGCCGAAACGTTTGGAGCCATCGTTCAAACGCTGCTTGATCACAGCAAGAGCGGTGTTGTTACCTGGAACGCGTGGCAGTTGAGGGACAGTGATCCAAA
>CAZQQR010000153.1:4262-8616 GCA_964595515.1 uncultured Pirellulaceae bacterium | reverse complement strand
TTGCCAAAACCCGCATTCGATTCCGCCTTGGATGACGATCGCAATGGTCCCATGGCCGGGTATCTCCATCTTTGGCAAAGCGATTTCTGCACCTTCGCTGGCCGCTGCGGCAACAGCTTCTTCGAGGTTTTCGACCAGCATGTAGGGCCGGATCACCGGTGCTTCGCCTTCTCGCATCGGACCGCGAATCGCCAAAACTCCGCCGCTTAGCTCTGCTGTACGAGCATTTCCAAGGTTCGGATCTGGTTCGCCAAACGTGACGCCATGGACTGAAGAATATTGCTTACAGAGTGCGTCCGCGTCTGTGGTTACAATCTCGAGGTACTGAAGTTGCATCTGATTGCCTTTGTCTTGTTGGTTGGTTTTATTGACTGCTGATTTGTTGGGTTCATCGACTTTGGTTAAGTCATTATCTGAATTGTCCGTATCTGATTTGCCTGTCGATTGTTGGCATCCGCCAAACAGCGACACCACTCCAAATGGAACTGCCAACGCAACTCCAGCGTGAAGTATTTTTCGTCGATCGAGGTTTGGCATCTATTTGTCTTTCAGTTTTGGAAGTTTCACAAGCCGAATTCTAGGAGCGAGATTCTTAAAAAAGCTGACCCATAAAATTTGCTCGCAGGCAACTCATCATTAACCTTCTGTGGGCAGCTGAATAATCTGTATCAGGTTACCGCAAGTGTCATCAAAAACGGCGGTCGAATAGCCTTCTTGCGTTACTGGCGGTTGCGTAAATTGGACCCCGAGTTTTTCCAGCCGAGCATATTCTTCATCCAAATTTTCTACAGAAAACGATGTCCATGGAATCCCGTCCTTGACCATCGCATCTCTGAAGGGCGCCACGGCAGGATGTTCGCTGGGTTCAAGCGCGAGCTCCACGCCGTTTTCGTCGCCAGGTGATGTCAGCGTTATCCACCGGTGTTTCCCCATCGGCAAGTCATGTTTAACCTCGAACCCAAGCACTTTGGTATAGAACTGGAAGGCTTTTTCCTGGTCGTCAACCATTACGGACATGATATAAATCTTCAACGCTGACTCCTATTTTCTTTTGGCGTAACGTCCTCCAACCAACGCGTTAACATTTCCGTATGGTTGGCAATACAAGACGTGTGCAATTTTGTTCTTCCGCTCCACGCAGTTTCAATCAACTCGGCATCTTCGAGAATTTTCAAATGTTTAGAAATTGCTTGTCGGGTAATTGAAAGCTGATGCTTTTCGACGAGCCGAGCCATGATCTCGAACAACGATTGGTCGTCACGCAGGGATAGCTCCTCAAGGATTGTCCGGCGAGTCGAGTCGGCAAACGCTTGAAGTACTTTTGCGAGTTGCTCGTCACGTTTTCTAAGCATGTTTTCATTGTGCAACCTTTGGGTTGCATGTCAAGTCCGTTGTTTTGCTGAATTCTGGAATGCGTTTTTAAGTGCCAAGAGTCGCACTCGTCTGGCAATCGATGCAGGAGTACATATCGTTTGACCGTTGAACCGAAAATGCGAAACTATCCCCGATGACTGTTTGGGCCAGTGAGTTTTTCAGTACGAAACAAGATAAAAATGTCAGACGATTCAAAAGCCTTCTGGGATGCCGTTCAAAATGGTGATGTCGAAACGGTGAAGCGGTTGCTGCAGTCGGATAGTTCGCTTGCAGGCAAGAACTTCAATCTCGATAGCAAGCACACGGACGGTTTCCCGCTTTACCAGGCAACAAAAAGACCGAACTTCGAGATGACGAAATTGTTGTTGGAAGCAGGCGCTGATCCTGACGCAGCGCTCGACACCAATGATCCGCGCGAGGTCGGCATGCCTCTTATCAATGCCCTTGAATGCGGGCGGCTCGACATCGTCAATCTGATTCTTGACTACAATCCAGCACTCAATGCTTACCCATATTGTTCGACGCCGTTTGTAGATTGCCTGTTCAACAATTTGTGGGACACAACTCGAACCTACCAGTCTGGAGAAGTTTGGCGATACAAGAATGGATTGGGCCGTGAGGTTTCAAATCTGTTTCGGTCTTCTTTTTCAAGTCAATACAATTGCCAGCCTCCGCAGAACGTTGAGCTGAATCAGGATGCTCCGAAAGAGCTGCCAGAGTTCACGCTTCTCCGACGAGTGATTGGAATGGGAGGGGTGCCGTCCTTTTTTACGCTCGTTCGTCACCAGCAAACCGATTTGATCAAAGAGTTATTGCGTGCGTGTCCAAATGAAAAAGGGACGCTCATGGATTGGCCGCAAGGAACGGTGTTCAAGAACATTCGAGGAACCTCAGCCTGGTGCGGCTACCCTGAAACGGCTCGGTTCTGTATCGAACTTTGTTCAGAACTTTACACCCCCGATGTCGCTCGCCATGCAATCGAGAGTGCGATTCGAAGCCACAATCGTGACGGCGGAATCGACCAATACTTTGAGTTGATTGACATGCAGCTGAAATTCCTTGAGGGAAAGCAAGTGTTGCTCAATGGACAGTACGACAATGGCGAACCATTTACCCCACTGCACTGGTTGGCGGACGACTTTATCGAGCCGAAAAATTACGGGTTCAAGTGCCAACCGCTTTCGACAGAGGACGATTTGATTCGATTGGCTCAGCTATTTTTAGATTACGGATTCGATATCAATGCGACAGATTCGAAGACCAACAAGACGACTTTGGAAATCGCGAGTGGCAAGAAGCTGGAGCGGGTTGTGAGCTTTTTGATCGAGCATGGTGCGACCAACGAAGGGTAACAGCGATTCCAAAACTGCGACCGCAGCAAATTACTCGACGTGCCGTCTTTGGCTGAGCAACGAAAAACCGAGCGAGGCTGACCGATTTCAATGGGGCGCGATCAGTCGTCTGATTGCTTGCCGTGAAATCCAGCGTTATCATATACGAGAACGGGCGGTAGGTAGGATCGGGTGCTGCCAAAGCATTTCCTTCTCCAGAAGCTCATCTAACATTTCGAATGGCTGAGGTCGCTGTGGATTACAACTTGAGAATTATTGATCTATTCATTGTTGGTGTCGAAGACGGCGGCGAATCGATGGATCAATTGGTCGGCTACGCAATCTTCGCTGGTATCGCCGTTTTGGCTTTGATCGCGCTTGCGTTGGCGCTTGCGTTGATCATGTACGGCAAGCTTTGGTTCCAAGCCTATATGTCGGGTGCGGATGTGAAGATGGTCGATCTAATCGGAATGCATTTTCGAAAAGTCCGTCCCGATGTAGTTGTCAAAGCAAAGGTCATGGCTCGCCAGGCCGGTCTGGATATTAGCCGTAACAACGGTATCAGCACGGAGTTGGTCGAAGCCCACTATCTCGCTGGTGGTGATGTGATGCGAGTTATCAACGCGATCATTGCGGCCCAACGAGCGAACATCGAATTGGATTTCGACCGCGCGGCTGCGATTGATCTTGCCGGGCGTGATGTGCTTGATGCGGTAAAGACATCCGTCTATCCAAAAGTCATCGACTGTCCCGACCCTCAGCGAAGCGGCAAGAGTCTACTGAGTGCGATGTCCAAAGACGGTGTCGAGCTAAAGATTCGCGCTCGAGTGACTGTACGAACCAACCTGGAACAGTTGATCGGTGGAGCCACGGAAGAAACAATCATTGCCCGCGTTGGTGAGTCGATTATTTCTTCGATTGGTTCTTCCAAAGGTCACCAGGATGTGCTGGAGAATCCCGATCGAATCTCACGAGCGGTTTTGGAACGTGGGCTTGATGCTCACACCGCGTTTGAAATTGTTTCCATCGATATCGCCGATATCGACGTGGGTGAAAACATTGGAGCTCGACTTCAAGCGGATCAAGCCGAAGCCGATACTCGCGTGGCTCAAGCCGCAGCCGAAAAACGTCGTGCCGATGCGATCGCGAAAGAGCAGGAAATGAAAGCAGACGTGGCGAAGCAAAAAGCAAGTCTCGTTTTGGCCGAAGCCGAAGTTCCTCAAGCGATGGCGGATGCGTTCCGAAAAGGCAAATTGCGAGCGGACGGTTAGTTTCAAAACCGCCCTGCCCTTATTCACTCATGCGAATGAATGCATGGCTAAACTTACAAGAGAACAACTGAAAGGACTGGTCGAACAAGGTGTTCATGCCTTTCAAGACGTTCCATCCGAGCGGTTCGAAATACGAGTTACTGAATTGGAAGTCACCGGATCTGCTGCGTCTCCAGAAAAGATCATCGCATCTGTTTGCGTTCGATTTCTTCCCAATCAGCAACCCTATTGCTGTGGCGAACCAAGTTGTCATCTTCAGATCTTCAGCTCAAAAGGCGAGCTGAAAATGGGCGAGTTTATTCAAGATCAATTAGGGTTGAACCAAGAAGTAGAGTTCAAGTTGAAGGAAACAGCTGAGTACGACAAAGGCGTGATCTT
>CAZQQR010000153.1:0-4162 GCA_964595515.1 uncultured Pirellulaceae bacterium | reverse complement strand
TTCTTGTCGTTGAACTGCAATTCAGACAACGAAATGACATGCGTGTTTTGGACTTTCCCGGCGAGGTCAATGATCTTGAATGTCAGCGTAGGATCAGGTTTTGACCAATCGAATTCAATCGTTCCAAAGTGGTTTTCGCGGAACACAGGTCCGACACGGAATTTATTGGGCTCCGTGTTGTGCCAATCCATCGTCAATCCGCTGGCAGTGACATCGAAGAGCGGATAAACGTATTTGAAATCTCGACGTGAAATTTCTCCCCAATGAACGTCGCCTGAAATGAACAGGACTCCGTTGGCTTTTGCCTCTCGAATCGTATCCACCATCTTTTGCTGTTGGGCGGGCATGTTAGTCCACGATTCCCAGCCGTTGTACTCGTGCCCGAATTGAATCGACGAGCAGATGATTCGAACATCGGCTGGCTGGGTCAATGTTTCTGCCAACCATTTCCATTGCGCGTCGCCGAGAATCGTTTTGGCGGGATCAGGATCAGGTTGGTAACCGTTTTTGAGAAGCGTGCCGTTAAAGTTTGCTTCTTTGGGAATGGGCTTTGAATTGCGTTTCAGTGGATCGCGAAATGTTCGAGTGTCCAGCAGCACGATCTGAACGGTACGCTCTTTTCCAGATGAGTCTTTTCCGTTGAGGTAGTGGACGCCGTAGATGCCGTCGTGTTTTTGACGATCACTCTCTGGTGGAACTTGCCAGAATTCCATGAAAATCTGTTTAGACTCCGCTTTGAACTCATACTCTTTTCCTGCGTCGTTCCAACCATAATCGTGGTCATCCCAAACACTGAGGGTCGGTATGTTCTTACGAAGAGCTTGGAATTCTGGTTTGCTGCCAAGTTTGGCGTATTTTTGTTTCAAGACATTCATGTCTTTGGTGTCGCCGTAAATGTTGTCGCCCAAGTAGACGAACAAATCTGGTTTGGTGTCGACAATCGTTCGCAAGATCGGTTGTTTGTGGTTTTGATGTCCGCATGAGCCGAATGCGATTTTGGTGGGCAGCGTTTTGAGGTCTTCGATCTTTTGCACCACTGGCTGAGAATCCAGTTTGTCTTGGGCGCGGACCGAAACCAGCAATGTGAAAGCGATAGATAACGAGAGTATTTGTGCAAATTGGTTCATTGATTCCTCGGCCGTATCCTGATTGGTTTTACGCATTCTACAGGATCACGTGTTAGTTTTGAGCATTGGGTTGCTGAAACTAAAACGGTAGCGAGGAACCAGAAAAAAACGCGGTTTGAATCGAATTCAAACCGCGTTGATTATTGATTTGCAGTAACTTCAAAACTCAGGTCTAGCGAGGTTTACTCGCCATTTCGCCAAATCCATTTTGTATCGGCCCAGCAACCACGAGTGGTAAAGGTTCAGCCGAATCTGCCGACTCAATATCATCGTCGATGGTCGCTTTTTTGACTGGATTCCAAAGTGCGTTGAGTGCGAACCTTGAGCAACGTTCTTGGAACTGAGCCACGGTATCTCCGTCGCCTTCTTCCGTTGCTTTTAGCTGCAGGTCAACTCGATCGAATAGGATTCGGCTGGCGATTTTAATTCGCTCATCGTATCCCAATGGACCAAGATGCAATGTCCTGTCGATTCGTCCCGGTCGCGACGAAATGCCACGATCAGGACAACCGAGTGCAGGGTCAATCTGCTCCAGCTGGTTGGTGGTGATCGCCACAAACAAGCCATCGCATTTTTGAATTCCATCCAGGCAATTCAGAAGACAATCAAACGTCAAATTCTGTTGCTCCTTGCCTACGACATTTGTTCGACCGTGGAAAACGGCATCGATGTCTTCGATCACTGCCATGCAAGGCACTTGCGACAACATCTTGACCCACTCTGATTGCAGCTCTTCATTGAACATGCTGGCCAGATCAAAAATAAACACTGGCAGATCGAGGTCTTCGGCGATCGCCCGGATTAAGGCGGTCTTGCCTGTTCCCGGAGGACCGTGAAGCAGCCATCCACGTCGCCATGGAATACCACGTTCGCGATACCACGATTCGTTGTTCTTCCAGTAGCGAGCTTCTTCCACCATTTCAATCGCGTCATCTCCTAGTGCGAGATTGTCGATCGGTGAGCCGGTGGTTTGCTGCTCGGTGCCTAGTTCGTCAAACTGCCATTCCAGAGGTCGGTGCTGTAGACATGCCCGCGCGTCACCCGGAGAAGACGAATTGCGACGGGAAACAACTCCAGACTGGTATTGTCCAAGCGGTTTTCCAGCAGTGCCAAAAACGAATTTCACAAAGTGTCGACTTTGCTCCTCGGCTTGTGGGCCATCGGAGTCTTGAGCCAACATTTGCGCGTTGTAATGTTCTGTTGCATCCACAATCAATTGATCTGGATTGAACATACCGCGTGGAAAAGTGATGCTGATTGGATTCATTTCCCATTCGCGAGACGTGACGCCACTTTCGTTGACGCTGTCTTCGCCTTGGGCATTTTTGCTGATCCAAATTGGACGCCAGCCTGACCAGAATAGTTTTCCGCCAGGACCGATGACTTCCATCGAAACCAATTGTGTTCGCCGGCGTGGACGAACATGCAAAAGCCAGCCGGAATAAAGCCGCGGCCCGAAACGGGAGGCTTTAAAGTTTTGACGAAGATACATCATGACGGCTTCGGATTGATAGCCTTGAACCGTCACGTTGATAATTAGCCAGCTCAATGCGTACGAGTAAAACGTGCGAATGTAGCTCCAGCATGTTGCCAATAGACCGGTCATTGCCGCGCCGCCTGCGAGTAACCATGCAGTATTCATAATCAATGCTTCAAAAAGTGTTGGGGTCGACATGCGGTTGAACCGGGCGTCGACTTCGGGAATGATCGCGAAAACCAAATGGGTTGCTGCGAACGTTGTGCATCAGAGTGATGCTGATAACCTCCAGACATCCGTTCCGGCATGAGGTTCGCGGACAGCGCGATGATTAGGAAATTTTGCGTATCGTTCAGGCCACGAACGCAAGGTAGTAGAAGATCCAGCCGGTAATCGAAGTCATGAACATCATGACCACGGCAGCCCATCCGCTGATGCGATGGATTCGGTTGTATGTTTCATGATGAAAACTGGTATCGAATTTTTTCAAAGCCATCACAATCACAAACGCCCAGACCAAAGGCGTTGGCACGGCAAAGCACAAATGGATGAACAACGACCAACCGACCGTTCCCGATTCATAGAACGGTGAGGCGACCGCCAGTTCTCTCCATTTGGTAAAAAAGCGGACATCAATTTCAAAAGCGACCAGGGCAACGGTCAAGACGATTGCGGTGGCGATCTGGATGGTTCGATGGAGGCGCGGATTTTTCTTGAACCGGACCACAAAGATACTGACCACCATGATGACGGAAACGGCCAGCATCGCTACGGCTACAAAATCAAGCATCCAGGATGCCCGTGTGGGCAGAAAACCGTTGGCGATCAGACGAATGGGGTGCAAAGAATGACTCAAGAATGGGTGTAGCGCTAGAATTCGCGACTGCCATTGTAGCGGGGAAGCCAATTCAGAACGACTGCCGATGGTCAGCGGAAACGCTGTAGCCGATTATGGTGAGGTTATAGGTGACCAGAATGGGTATCCCGCAACGGGCCGCGTATAGACTTGAGAGTTTCAGGGTACTTTTGAAAACCAACCGCGTGGGGGTTGCCAAACAAAAAACGCGGCACGAATAATCGCGCCGCGTTGATTTTAGGTTCTAGCTCTTTAAGCTCTAGATTTTCAGCACCAAGGTCATTTCGATTGAGATAACCGTACTGCCATATCTGAGTTACGGATTCGCATCTTCGTCTTCATGGTCTTCGATTTCGACATCGTGACCAAGTTCGCTGAGAAGTTCAGTCACGGCTTTATCGAGTTTTTCGCCGCGAAGATTCTTGAAACGAATCTTGCCCTCTCCATCGATCACGTAGATCGTGGGCCAGCCTGAAACGTTCCAAGCCGTTGAGATTGGGCCTGAAGTTCCGTCCTTGCCATTCCAGAAACTTCTCCAAGTGATACTTTTCTCTTTAACGATCTCACGGATTGAATCGAGATCGCTGTCGCTGTTGACGCCAATGATTGCAAACGGCTTGTCAGCCAATTGTTTTACGAGCGACCGCTCGTGTGGGTACATAGCCCGGCACGGTCCTCACCAATCGCCCCAAAAATCAAGCA
>CAZQQR010000152.1:0-12712 GCA_964595515.1 uncultured Pirellulaceae bacterium | reverse complement strand
TCATCAGCTTTTCAACGCAAGGTCTTGGAAAGAGCTTAATTCGTGTATTCGAGTTGCTTGAGCGTGCTGAGAACTTTTGGATCGACCAAACCTTGTTCAATCAAACCGTCGATTGAATTTTTAAGCGTATACATTCCTTGTTGACGGCTGGTTTGCAACACGCTGGACATGCTGCTGAAACGGCCTTCGCGAATCATATTTCGAATCGCATTGTTGTTCATCATAACTTCGGTTGCAGGAACGCGACCACCATCGACGGTTGGCAAAAGCACTTGATAGATAATGCCGATCAAACTGGATGCCAACTGAGAACTAACGTTGGCTTTGGCTTCGGGAGGAAAAAGACCAACCGCCCGCTGGAGGGCCTGCATCGTATTGGGGGCGTGGATTGTCGAAATAACCAAGTGCCCCGTTTCTGCAGCTTTCATCGCAGACGCGAGACAGTCTTGATCGAGAATCTCACCGACACAAATTACATCTGGATCTTGCCTCAAAGTTCGCCGAAGCGCAGAAGCATAGTCCAGGGTATCCGTCCCGATTTCACGTTGTTTGACAACACTTTTTTGATTTCGATGCATGTACTCAATCGGATCTTCAACCGTGACGACCATTCGGTGGTAATTCTGATTGATGAAATTGACCATCGCAGACATGGTTGTCGTTTTACCGGCACCAGTGGTCCCGCAAATTAAGACCAATCCCGAGTGTTGCCGGCAGAACATTTCGAGGGCTTTTCGCGGCAACTTGAGATCACGAAACGTTTTTACTTGTGAGGGAACTGACCTCAAAGCAGCTTCAGCGAATCCTCGTTGCCAATGGAGATTGACCCGGAAACGAGAATTGAGCGTTGGAGAAAAACCGAAATCCAACTCTCTGGTTTCAATAAAAGTTCGCACTTGTTTTTCGGACAGCAGAGGAAATAACATGGCGGTGATATCTCCGTCCACGATTGGATCGGCGCCTGGATAAGGCGACAAAACACCCTCCACTCGAATCATCGGAGGTTGGCCAACGGTCAAGTGAACATCGGATGCGCCTTTTTCCAACGCTCCCTCAAGTAGTTTGAAAAGATCGAGTTTGTCCAAGACGCCCACGATCTCCATGCCATCACTTGGATCAATACGCTTATAAATCGTACCGACGAGAAATTCGTCTTTGGATAACAGTGGCTCCAGCTGATTGACGATCAACGCGCACTCAATCGGAGTTGACCGCCCAGGGAGATAAACTTCGGTTTCGAGGACCTCGCCGAGAGGGATCATTCGTTTCGATTCGAACTGAAACCCCTCAAGACTGACTTCGCGAGTGATAATCTCCTCCCCGCGACCCTCTTTCTGTTCATCCTCCCAAAACATGGCAGGAATACGAAGTCGACGAAGACGGTTATCCATAGTGATACTGATCCGTTAGGCGAGCGGTTTGAACTGTTCTTTAGTCTAGCAAAGAATCAGACCGAAACTGCAGCGGCTAAGCAATCAGCAAAAGGACGCTTGAGCGAACGTGCCGGGAATCCAACGTGCGTAGTACGTTCAGCTTGATGAAGCCGTCTCGAGGAACGTTTTGTTCAATTAATTTATTGAAGCTAACGCAAGCCGCGTGCTGGGATGTACTCTCCGTGGATAACAGGACTTAAGCATGACTTTATTATCGGTGCCTCAAGGTCCAACAAAATCCGTCCCATCCTGATGCACTACTGCACATCTTTGGATTTCTAACGATAGCCACGTTCGAGGTCAGCGCATAAAAAAACCGGGGAGTAAATCCCCGGTCATTGTTTAGCGTTTTGATGGACTAGCCACCACCAGTTTCAGTACCATCGTTCGGGTTACTGTCGTCGGCGATTGAAACAATTCCAACGGCCAAGCCGCCAAGAAGTGCCAATCGGCCGATACCGGATCCTCCGCCAAGAAGTCCGCCACCCAAGCCACCACGAAGTCCGCCGCCTAGTCGACCACCACCGAGACCACCTCGCAACAATCCACCACCAGCAGTGTTACAACCAGTGTTGCAAGCGCTGTAGCTACTGAAGTTCGAAGCTGCTCCACAGCTACCACCAGAAGCACAACCGCAACCGATTGATTCGCCAGCGTATTCGATTGGCATGCCGTAATCGACAATACCTTGGTCGTAAGAAATTGGTGCCTCAACACCTGCGTAAGAAAGCTGCTCTCCGACAATCATGTTATCGCCTTGGCAAGTCATGCAAACGTCAAGTGAATCTGAGTAGCCACCATCAAATGGGATGTCAGCTGGAATTGCATCTTGGTATGCGATCGGATCAGCCATGATCATTCCTGGCTCAACAGCTGCGACAGGATCAATTGATACTGGAACTTCTTCGCTATCGACAAGATCTTCCACAGAACCAGCAGGAATCTCTGTGTCAATTACTGACTCAGCATCTTGAACAGCTTCGAAGCTTACTGCTGCGAAACCACTAGGGCCTGCTGCGACGAAGTCGTAAATCCCAGGCTCCAAATCAGAAACCATAAAGCTTCCTGTTTCGTCAGCTTGGACTTCGGCGACTTGTTTGTCATCGCGAAGAATGTGAACGTAAGTTCCTTTCACAGAAGATACTTTTCCTACGATTGGGAAAACGTGCCCTTCAAGAGAACCGTTGTTCAAACGAATTCGGTTAGAGCCAACGACTTTAGTTGCGACTGTTTCTGAACTAGAAATCTCGTCAGCGACTTGCTTTGGAAGCTTCTCAGTCAAGATGTTTTTGACAGTTGCAAATTTCGGTGAAACTGCTGCAGCTTCCATTGTGTTATCAAACTTGCCGGTCGTGTCAGTGATGACCTGAACACCATAAGCGGCGAAACCGTTTTTGCCAGTCGCGATAAAGGAGTAGGCACCCTCAGCGATATCACCGATTGCAAATGTACCGTCTTCGACTGTGGTTGTTTCTTTAACCACTTCACCGTCTTTGACGAAGTAAACTTTGAGATCTGCAAGACCTTGTGTTTGATTTGTGTCTGCGTTGATTGCAGCGAGACGTCCTTCGATCACTCCGTTGCTGTTCATGGCAACTGTGTGGACTCGGTTTGAGCTGATTGCGTCTTCGGTCGCTGCTGACTGCACGCTAATCGAAATTGGTGATGTTTCTGACATCCACTGATGAGCGGATGCAGCGGCAGTTGCGACAAGCGGCAACGCGAACAACATCATTCCCAATTTGATTGATTTCCATTGGTTTTTCATTGATTCACCGTAAACAAGGCTGCTAAACAATTGGTAGTGATAGGTGGGTACCCGCTCTATTTTGGCGGAAAGAGGGCGCCGTTAAAGTATCTGTTTTACCAATGGCAAAGATTTCTGTCAAGGAAAAGGTGCCTGATTGATCCGGTTATCTGGGATATTTAAGCAACATAAGCTGTCACTGCAATTGTCGGGCAGAATTCCCACAAAACCATGACTTTACGCGGGGCAAAAGCACTAACGATCGCTTACGACCGTTTTGAAATAACCCCTACTTCTGGGGTGCTTGCTGTTCCGTATCGGGCTTTTTTGATTCGACCAGATTGGAACGCCAGTCTTCCGGCCAAAATCCCGTGTTTCATCGCCAATGACATCTTTACTGGGTCGGCGGCGCGGGCCACCGCAGAATTGAGCAAAACCGCGTCAAATCCAAGCTCCATTGCGATGGCTACGTCGCTTGCTGTCCCAACTCCAGCATCAATGATAACGGGATATTCAGGATCTCCGCGTTTCAATTCATCCAGAATGATGCCCAAGCTGTTCGTATTCAAGACGCCAAGCCCCGAACCAATCGGGCTTCCGGCTGGCATTACACTGGCCGCACCCGCGTCTTTTAGTCGACGAGCGATGATCGGATCGTCGCTCGAGTAACACAAAACATCAAATCCGTCTTTGACTAGTGTCTCCGTTGCTTTGAGCAATTCAATCGGATCTGGCAAAAGCGATCGGCTGTCGCCAAGCACCTCCAGTTTGACCCAGTTCGCACCAGGATTCTCCAGTCCCTTTAATATTTCGCGTCCCATTCGAGCGCATCGAACTGCTGTCTCTGCGTCGTAACAACCTGCAGTGTTTGGAAGCAGGACGAGTTTTTCCAAATCAACAAAGTCCAAAATATTCCGGCCAGAGCTATCGTGCAGTTTCTCCCGGCGAACTGCGATCGTGACGCACTGCGTCCCCGAAGCTTCCACGGAATCCTTCATCATTTCGAAAGACTCGTATTTTCCGGTCCCCAAAACCAAGCGACTGGTAAAGATGTGATCGCCAACGCGAAACGAATCGTCTGCCAGTTTTTTCTTGCCAACCACGTTGTTCATCGACTACCCGCCTCCTACCAGAGTCACAATCTCGAGGCTGTCACCAGCAGAAATCGTTTTGGCATCGAAACAATCGCGTGTTTGAATTTCCTGGTTGATTTCAACGGCAATCGCCTTGGTAACAATTCCCAACTCAGACAAAAGTTGAGAAATCGTCAATCCGTCAGCAAGCTGTTGAGGCTTACCATTGATTGTGACATCAACGAGTTTTCCAGAACTCTCTGACATATAAAAACACCCGCGGCCGAAACAAAAAGTAACCAAGCCGAATTCTATACACGCTCAGCTTGAAAAGAAACATTTCGGCGCCATTCAAACGCACTGCTCAAACAATTCTCAACTACTACGATCCTAAAAACTTTCGGCCATATCACGAGCATGGTAACTGCTACGGACGAATGGTCCGCTCGCGACCTTTTTAAAGCCCATACTCTTGGCTTTCTCTCCGAGCATCGCGAATTCCTCCGGCGGAATGTAGCGAACTACCGGCAAATAGCGTTCCAACGAAGGCTGAAGGTACTGCCCCAGCGTCAAAAAATCACACCCTTGATCGAGTAAATCTGCGAGAACCTCAAACAGCTCCTCATGCGTTTCGCCCAACCCCAGCATCAATCCGCTCTTGGTTTTGATTTCGGGATTCAGCTCTTTCACTCGTTTGAGCAATCCCAACGTCCACTGGTAATCAGATTTAGGGCCACGGACTCTTCGGTAAAGCCGAGGAATGGTCTCGGCGTTGTGATTGAAGACTTCCGGAGCCGATTCGACAACGCGATCAAGCCCGGCTTTGTTGTGAACAAAGTCTGGAGTTAGAACTTCAATCGTTGCACCCGTTCGCTTACGAACCGCCAATACACATTCGTAAAAATGTTCAGCGCCACCGTCGGGAAGATCATCCCGAGTGACCGACGTAATCACGACATGCTTTAGGCCCAAACGATCAGCGGCTTCGGCGACTCGTGCTGGTTCGTCCGCCTCAAGCGCTCCTGGCTTTCCTCGACTGACTGCACAGAATCCGCAAGGCCGAGTGCAAACGTTTCCAAGAATCATAAACGTAGCGGTTTGCTGCGAGTAGCATTCCATTCGGTTGGGACATTTCGCATTGTCGCAAACCGTTTCTAAATTAAGTTCGTCCAAGAGTTTGGCAGTTTGACTGACATGGTTGCCTTTTGGCACCTGTCGTTTCAACCATTTCGGCAACCGACTCCGGCTTTCAGAATCCGCCGCCCCAAGACTAGCCCCCATTGAGCCGCAAGATCCGCCCTCACTACTTGCAGGCTGATTAACGATTGGTAGCTCACTCATTTCAAATTTCCGCTGAATGTCGAAATAAAATTCCGGCGCTGGATGAAAAATCTCTGATGCAACGAACAATTCTGGCCAGTCGCGGTCTTCAATGAATTACCGCGCAGTCGATCCTACAATTGGGAAATCTCCAATGTTGAATTATTGGAGTCCCAAACCATGGCGGCTGTGGACGAATCAGTTTTCAAACAACTAGGCGTATTTTAGGCGCACACGCCTTTTCCTTCTAGAGATAATTACGATTGGAAAGTTCACCAACTGGGCATCTGGCCTGAATTTCGACCACTAACAACAATCTGTGTTCAATCGACGGAAGGTCTCGTTGTATACGTCATCAAGTTCGTGGTGTAAATTTCCTGACTCAATCGAATTTACGGCTCCCAGTGGAGCAATCAAATGGCAGCACAAAAGAAATCCAAAAAGACATCCAAGAAAGCTGATGGGGACCAGAGTAAGACGATCTCTGAAAACCGGAAAGCGCGCCATCGTTTCGAAATTCTCGAGCAAATCGAGTGCGGAGTCATGCTGATTGGCAGCGAAGTCAAAAGCCTTCGCGAAGGCAAGATTTCTCTTAACGAAGCCTACGTTCGGGTTGAGAAAAAGAACCTCTGGCTGGTCAATGCCGACATCGCCGAGTATCGCCAAGCCAGTTTCTGGAACCACGAACCAAAACGTTCTCGAAAACTACTGGTACACAAACGTCAGTTTGAAAAACTGTCAGCCAAGGCATTTGAAAAGGGACTCACGTTGATTCCTCTGAGGATGTACTTTAACGCCAGAGGCATCGTCAAAGTCGTCGTCGGAGTCGGCCGCGGTAAGCAGCTTCACGACAAACGACAAACCAAAAAAGATGCCGACAACAAACGTCGTCTCAGCCGGGAAATGCGAAACCGCAGCAAGTAACTTAAACTTCAACGCAAACGAACTTTCACGAATTCCTCTCGTAGTAAGTTAATCTCGTGGCGGTATTGTTGCCTGTCTCACGGCAGCTTTCCGCGGCTGGAACAAACTTCCGCTTTCAACCCAAGCTTTCGGTCCAATATGACCCTTGGTATGATTTCGACGTTGCTCCTGCATCTTGAAACAAACGTCGTATCAACCTAGCCAACGCCCATGCTCAAACTGGAAAAAATCAAAAAGAGCTTTGTTCAACCCGACAAGAAACGGGTTCCCATTTTGGACATCCCCAGTTTCCAGATCGAAAAAGGCGAACAAGTCGTCTTGATTGGACCCAGCGGCTGCGGAAAAACCACGCTGCTTCACTGCATCGCTGGAATCACTAAACCCGATTCCGGAAAAGTGCTTATCGACAACGTTGAGTTGACGAAGTATTCCGAAGCAGCGCGTGACCGGATTCGGGCGGACAAATTAGGCTACGTTTTTCAGACGTTCAATCTACTCGCAGGTTTTTCGGCTTATGAAAACGTGATGCTTGGGATGACGTTTGCCGCGAAAAAGAAAGACCCGGCCCGGGCAAAAGAACTGCTTCATCTAGTGGGACTTGGGCATCGACTGGGAAACAAACCCCATCAGTTGTCTGTCGGCGAACAACAACGCGTCGCTGTCGCCAGAGCTTTGGCCAACCGCCCTGCTCTGCTACTCGCCGATGAACCAACCGCCAACGTTGATCCCGGCAATCAACAACATATCGTCGATCTGATTCGCGATTGCTGTCGCAAGGAAAACATCGCGATGTTGATCGTCACTCACTCGATGGAAGTCGCCAATCAGTTTGATCGAGTCGACCGCTTGGACGAACTCAACCTTGTCGTCAGTCAAGCAAGAGCACAATCGACCAGCTAATAACCGCCAGTCAAAACGCAACCATCAACCCAGTAAACGCACACGATGAATGTATTCAAAATTGCTTGGCGAAGTATCCAGCATCGAGGTCTTGGCTCGTTGTTGACGATCGTCTCGATGGCATTGGGTGTGATGATGGTGGTCGCCGTCCTTTCTATTCACGGATTGGTTTCTAAATCTTTCAAGAGCAACAACAGTTTTGGATACAACGTACTGGTCGGAGCTCGGGGTGGCGGACTTCAGTTAACACTTAACTCCGTTTACTACCTCAGTCGACCTGTCGAGAACATTCCTTACGAGTATTACCTTGCGTTCTGCAACAAAGACGAACGCAACAAGGCGCTCGTGCACTCGATCGCCTACCAGACTCAAGATCACATCGCTAAATCGACTACCGCTGCCTCCATGATGCTGCCAGGCGGCGCGGCACTCGGGGCCGCGCTATCGGAATCCTTGGCCGGTGACATGTTCCAAGGCCAACAGTCCGCCGCCATGGGCAATCAGAAATCGGGACTTTACAAACGCTACACGCACACCGCCGTTCCGATTTGCCTTGGTGACTACTACGTTGACCCAGAGACCGGCGCAGCGTTTCGAGGCGTCGCAACAAAACCGACTTTCTTTACCGAGCTAGTACTCGACATCGAAACCGATGAAAAATTTGAGTTTGCAAAAGGTAAGAACTTTCAAGAAAACAGTGCCGAGAACGGGTTCTTTGAATGCGTCATTGGCGCGACCGTTGCCCGTCGCTGCGACATAAAAATTGGCGACAAACTTAAAGCGACCCACGGCGATCCCAACGACGACAGTTCCCACATCCATGACCAGAACTTTACAGTTACAGGGATTCTAAAACCGACCAACACACCCAACGATCGCGTCGTGTTCTTCAACATGGAAGGTTTCTTCCTGATTGAGGACCACATCAAGCCCGTTGAGAATGACGCGATCCTCGACACCGAAGACAGAGATTCAGAAGACGATAACGTCGACGAAGCTCCCGACGCTTTCGATGCGGCTGGTCGAAACAGCGATGCAGGGTTCAACCAAGTCAGTTTTGTTTCGTCTGAAAATCAAGCCGCCGACGATGCCCCCCAGCACCAACGAATCCCGCTTCCGGTCGAGCAACGCGAAGTCACCTCCGTTCTGGTACGGACTTCGTTGAACGATCCCTTCAACGTGATTGGGACTTTTCTTCCCGGACAAATCAACGAAGGTGATCTTGAAACGACGCTTGACTGGACCCCCTACCGTCCCGAGCGAAGTCAAAAGGCCGCCCAAGCAGTGAACCCCGTTGTTCAAGTTGCAAGTTTATTCGCTCTGTTCGTCGACCCGATTCGGTGGTTGCTGTTGGCACTTACCTCGATGATTTGTGTGGTCTCCGCGCTCAGCATCCTCGTCGGAATTTACAACTCGATGAGCCAAAGGCAACATGAAATTGCAGTCATGCGAGCCCTCGGAGCCAATCGCAACAAAGTCATGTTGATCATGTTATGCGAAGCCGTGCTGCTAGCTTTACTCGGTGGCGGACTGGGTTGGATTGCTGGTCACAGCTTGAACGCTTGTTTGAGTCCCATCGTCGAAGCCCGGACGGGTGTCCAGATTGGATTTTTCGATCTCGCGCCACAGGTTCCACTTGGATATTTCCTCGGCGGTTTTGCACCCGAAAACATCGCTTCGATTGGAATTTCGCCTGAACTGCTGCTTATTCCAGGGCTAATGATCTTGGCCGTTTTGGTTGGCGTCTATCCAGCGATTTCCGCCTATCGCACTGATGTCTCGCAGTCGTTAGGTAAATAGCTCACCGAACTCTCACTTCGCTCAATGCAAGAAAAGTCTTTTCCTGGAAACACTTCTTTGCTCACCAGCGGAGATAATTGAATCTTCGGGCGAGCACAGCAGAAAAGCCGTTTTCTTTTTGAGTGGAATCACGATACGATGACACGATGCGGCGGTCGATCCGTTCCATCTAGAAAAACACTGACTACCGCGTCCTCGATTTTAAACGCTCATACATAAACGCTTAAATTGCGAGCTACTTGTGTCTACCCAATCCAACAACTTGAACCGAAGACTGGCTGTCGTTTTAATGACGGTTGTTTTGTTCGCGTTGCTACCCGCGATTTCGGTTGCCAACATTTGTCCGTTTTGCTCCGCAGTGGCATTGACATTCACAGAGCAATTGGAATCCAACGACATCGCCGTTGTGGCCAAGCTGGTAGAAATCCCCGAACCCAACGACGACCCCAACGCGAACTTTCCAAAAGCCAAATTTGAGATCCTGAAAATCCTCAAGGGCGAAAAGTACGTTGGCGAAGGGATGACTTTTAAGACGCAGCTTGTTGGCAGTTACGTTGAGGGCGAAAAATTTTTGGTGCTTGGCATCAGCCCTCCTGATATCGCCTGGACCACTCCGATGAAGTCGTCTGACCGCGTCTTTCAATACTTGTCTGACATTCAAGAATTGCCCGAAAAGGGCTCAAAGCGTCTGATCTTTTTCCAAGACTATTTCGAAGACGAAGAAGCGGTCCTTGCATTTGACGCCTATGACGAATTCGCTCGTGCCCCCTACGAAGACCTATTGGGCATGAAAGAGCAAATGGATCATGAAAAATTGATCGGATGGATCACTGACAAAAAAACGTCCGTCAACCGCCGCCGGCTTTACTTTACGATGCTTGGCGTCTGCGGAACAAAAGACGACATCGAATTATTGGAAGACTTGATCAAATCCAAGAGTCGCAAAAAACGAGCCGGACTCGATGCTTTGATTGCCTGTTACCTCAATCTCAAAGGGGAAGAAGGCGTCGACCTGATCGAAGAAACATTCTTGATCGACAAAGAAACTGACTATGTCGATACGTTGGCCGCAGTTTCGGCACTTCGGTTTCACGGCACCGAAGTCGAGTTCGTTTCTAAAAAGCGAATCGTCAAAGCAGTTCGGCATTTGCTTGATCGCCCCAAAATGGCTGACATGATTATCCCCGATCTCGCCCGTTGGAAAGATTGGTCAGTCATGGAAAAATTGGTCAAAATGTTCAAGGAAGCAGATGACGAGTCCAATTGGCTACGCGTTCCCGTGATCACTTATCTGCGTGCATGCCCCAAACCAGAGGCTCAGAGGTACATCGACGAGTTGCAGAAAATTGACCCTGAAGCAGTTGAACGAGCAGACTTCTTTCTTGGATTCGACCAAAACGATGACGAGGAAGACGGTTGGGGTGACGGCGAAGACTCAAGCGACGTCAACGAAGAAAAACCCGACGAAGAAAAAGTCAAATCCAAAACTGAATCTGAAACGGAGACCGATACTAACTCTGAATCTGATGCAGATGATGGATCGCACGTTGTACGCAAAGTCCCGATTCCCAAGGGATCAATTTCCAACGAGTCAAATTCGAATTCCGACGCAACTCAGGCGATCGGGACCTTTGCCAATGACTCAGTGAATGAACCAAACACAGAAACCACGTTCGCGGAAACACAAACGTCATTCGTTTCGTCTGAGCCAGCTGCTGAATCTCCGGAGCTTGCAACCAACTCGGGCGCTATTGAGATGGAACCAGATCCACCCGTGAATTCGGAACCGTCGGTGAACCCGATTCCATCGACTTTCGTATCATCCAATAGTACTGAATCGCTCTCACAACCCGTTGAAACACAGGTCGCACAGTCCGTCACCCCGGAACCAAACTTGGTAGCGGCCACACCTCAGGTGAATTTGACGCTGCCGATTATTTTTGTGCCGATGGTGATTTCCGGGATAATTTTTATCCTTCTTTGGTCGGTAGTAAACGGTTGGTTTGAGCGGCTGATCTTTTAACCCAACTCGTATTTTGCCAGTTGAGACCGAACGATTGTCACGACCCGCACTGCTTTGAACGGTAATTTGTTCAACGCAAAGTTGAGTTTTGATTCGAATTTAATCTGGCATAGAATGAAGCCATGAACACTGCAACTGCCCAAGAATCAGAACCGGTTGAGACTCAATCCTCCTTTCAAGACTCAAACGATTTCGTTTATCGTTCGGTCAGCAAAGCCGCCATCGCAAGCCTCGTGTTTGCCATCCTTGGACTCTCAGCCTACCTCTTCATTCCTTTCATCATCTTTCCAGTGATCGCCGTGGGATTTGGCTTGGTCGCCCTTGCCAGTTTTCGCGAATACCCAGAAGAGCTAACTGGGAAAATGGCCGCCAAGATTGGTTTGGCTTTGGGTGCCATCTGCCTAATCTCCAGCGTCATCATGCACACGTACATCTACGCAACCGAAGTCCCTGACGGCTACCAGCGTATTTCTTATGGTGCGTTGAAACCCAACAATCGAACGCCGCTTCCCTTTGCCGAAAAAGCAATGGAATATGATGGCGAGAAAGTGTTTCTCAAAGGCTACGTTCGTCCTGGTGCCAAGAAACGAAAATTAAAAGAGTTCATTCTGGTGGGCGACTTTGGCGATTGCTGTTTTGGCGGCAACCCTGAAATCACCGATGTTGTTGCGATTCGAATTTTGAACGAAGGCAAGACAGTCGACTACGGACTTGGGCTGAGACGAATCGGTGGAACGTTCCGATTGAACCAAGGCACAAAGCGAACCAACGACAAAGACATTCCACAGGTCTTTTACGAAATCGAAGCTGACCACGTTCGCTAGTATTGGTTCGATAACAGAAACCTGTCAATTGATAATTGCTTTTTACGCAATCAGGATCAAGCATGATATTTGAACCCGGTCAAAGCAAAACGATGCGGGACTACTCTCGCATTTTCTTCTGTACAGTTTTTGCGGTCGCGGCGATTGTCGCCCTTTTTGCGATGCCATCTTCATTGCTCGCACAAGACAAAGAATCAACTCCGGAGAAAGCTAAAAACCAGAAATTCGATTTGACGTTTGACGACCTCAAATTTGAAATGGAAAAAGGAAGTAAGTTTGACCGCAAACTACTGACTGAAAAAATCAACTCGTACAACTCCAACACCGTGAAAATTCGAGGGTACATTCGTCCCGCATTCAGTCAAACGGGACTTAAGAAATTCATCTTTGTGCGTGACAACAAAGAATGCTGCTTTGGACCAGGGGCAGCACTCTACGACTGCGTTCTCGTCACGCTTGCCAAAGGCAAAAAAACGGACTACACCGTTCGCCCCGTCACTGTCGAAGGCAAATTCAAGATTGATGAATACAAGGGCGTCGACGGAAAAGTTTGGGCCATCTATCGGATGACCGATACGTTGATGAAGTGAACTGATCGTTCAATGATCTTCATCCGTCCGTTTAGCTCGTCCGACAACGGCGACTTTGTCAATTCTATCGGTAATCCA
>CAZQQR010000151.1:11184-12727 GCA_964595515.1 uncultured Pirellulaceae bacterium | reverse complement strand
CCCAAACCTCAAAGCTCAAACATTGATCCATTCACCTACGAAACTGACCTAGCATATCGTTTTTCGACATTCCATCTTTCCGCAACTTAAAAGCGTGAGCCACCGCCGGATTGGCAAAAATAATAAACCCATAAACTCCCAACCCGATCGACGTAGGAGCACAATAACAAGTCATCACCGACAGAAACCCAAGGCCAAGTACAATCATCCCAAACGTTCGACGCAGATACTGATAGTTGTAATAAGCAGCAATGAAGTGCATCGCCGCCAATATCCCAATCGCCCCCGCCACCACAATCGCAATGATCATGACAAACTTCATTGCTTCAGGAGGCATGTCGGCTTCAAACTGTTTCCGTTGTGCAGGCGGCAACCACTGAGACATGTTTGCAAATGCAAACCCATACCCTGCCGAAACAACGCTTAACCCAAGCAGAAAAACTCCCTGAACTGCCATCAGTATCGCAATGACAGGAACTTGATTCACGTATCCAGCTCCTACATTTTGCTGACCATGAAAGCCGGATTGGTTAGGTGTCGGGTAGTCAACTTTGCCCGGCGCCTTGAATGGGTTGTCGCTCATCAGTCGTTCTTGAAAAAAGTACTTGCTTCAGCCACACACGAATCAAATCATGGGCTAGTAGGTTCGTCAAACTAAAAATTAAGATTGACCGTTGTAGACAAGGTTGCAAATCCCTTGCGTTTCTTGGCTCGAAAAGACTCGTAGCCTCGTCCACTACCCTTTACCTTTGACTGATCACTAGCTTAACCCACCAACACCAACCTGAGTACATCTGATGCCCGAGCAACCCTCTACCTCCAACCTTCTCCAACGAGCAAAAGAACTTCTGAAAACAAACCGAAGTGGTACGATTGCGACTTTTTCAGCCAAGCACCCCGGATTTCCCTTCGCTTCAGTCGTCAACTACTCCGTTTCTGCTGCAGGCGAGCCTGTCTTTTTGCTTAGCTCAATGGCTACCCATTCCAAAAACCTGCGGGCCAATCCCAACGTGTCGTTGATGGTCTCAGACGGAGACGATCTTTCAAAAGCCCGAATGACACTCATTGGGACAGTCAAACCCGTTCATGAGGCCGAACTCGCAGCCATCAAAGGGTCGCATTTAAAATCGAACCCAGACGCGCAGCAGTGGGTGGATTTTGGAGATTTTCAGTTCTTTCAAATGACGATCGTAGACTGTTACATGGTTGCCGGATTCGGTGCGATGGGATGGATCGCGCCCGACGAATTTTTGAAAAATTGAATTTGAAGGACACGAATTCTTACAAGAATTCTTGATCGCAGTTTCTTCAGACTCGAACCCAAAGCACAAAAAAAGCCCTGACAGTCTCATCTTTCTGCAGGGCCTTTTTTTAAACCGTCGGAGCGGCGTGTTCGGTTTTAGTGAAAGAACAATTAAGCACTCCCTGTGCCAAATACAAAAGAGGCGTTTTTCCTCGGCTTTGCGGGCCTTGTATTCACTTGGTGTTGAGATACGTCAACACTGGCGTTGTTTGAAAGAACCACGTTTCAAAAAAACGACAC
>CAZQQR010000151.1:6895-11084 GCA_964595515.1 uncultured Pirellulaceae bacterium | reverse complement strand
CAGCGCATAAAAAATGCCCGCTGGAAAATTCCAACGGGCATCTAATTTTTAAGGAGATCTCTTATTCCACCTTTGACCAACCTTCAAGCTTGCTGCCTTCAGCGATTTCGCTGAGCTTGGCTTCCCAACCTTCGGGAGCTTTGAAGCTGCATGACTTTTCGCCACAGTTTGTTTCTACGTCTGTAAAGCCAAGACCTTCCAAAGCAGTGCTCACGGCACTAGCGCAGCCACCTCAGGTCATGCCTGGGACTTTGAGTGATACAGGGCTAAATTCGCCAGCAGGTGCTGCGTCTGAACTTGAGTCAGTTGCGGCTGGAGCTGGGTTTGATGATTCTGGCTTCTTGGCAGTTTCTGCTTCCGGAGCACAGCCGACCGCGACGATCAGCAAAGCTGCTGTCATCATCGTGAGAAGTGTACGCATTTGGATCTCTCCTAAACAAAGATTAAAAAGGTTGGGCGGTGGAATATTCGCCGTCAACTGACAGCTTGACCGAAAACCAGCGGTCTGCCCAACTCAACTATATACACAAAATTCGCCGATTGACGTGTATGAGGTGGAACGATTTACCTGAAATCGACGTATTTTTGTCTTTGAGTCACAAAAATATCCTTGGAATGTGCCCATTTTTACGCATTCGGATCGATGGTTGACCACTTTTGGCTCGATCATCAACAGAGAACTCCAGCTCATTTCGCTCAGGTGGGATTCTGCGTTTGGGAACTGCCCAAAGGCAACCCGCTTAGCCCAGCAAATGTTCGGTTTAACTTGATTTGGAATCCGGGTTTATGCTTGTGGAAAATTGGACTTGGCGGTAAACTCAAGCCGCTTAAAAGAGTGAAAGAACACCCGGTATGGACCGGGAATTGTTGTTTGTAGGTAAAAATTTTGTAGGTAATTGAAGGAGTTTGATCGTACTGAGAGGCGGCGAACTACCATGTGCCGCAGTACAGGATCAATCGGTTATGACCATCACGAAAGAGAAGAAAGCTGAACTCATCAAGGAGTTCCAGCGTGAAGAAGGAGACTCAGGTTCTCCAGAAGTTCAAATTGCGATTCTTACGACTCGGATCAATACGTTGACTGAGCACATGCGTGCAAACAAAAAGGACTATTCAACCCGACGTGGGTTGTTGGGAATGGTTTCTCGCAGACGTCGTTTGTTGGATTACGTCCGTAAAATTAACGCGGACCGCTACCTCGACATCATTGAACGATTGAACATTCGTAAGTAACTTTCTTTTTTGCGTTGTGTCGAACTGGATTCTGGCAACGCTTCTATTAAACGGAACGCTTGTACGTGTTCAGCGTGATTCACGTTCCTTTTGATTGGGTGTCGTTGTTCGACTTACCGGTCGCATGGTGGATCTGTTGACGAGTAGGCAAGCGCGCCGCTGAGCGCTCTAAGCCGTTTTAATCACGCCGTTCATTCGCTGGATACCCTTTCGTCTCCAGCTAATTGATTGGTCGGCGTTGTCGATGGTATTTGTTGTTGTGGGTGCAGGGCACCCTTTCTGCGCAGTCATTTGCTGAGTGAAACTCAAGCAAAGAATCGATAGTCACGACTGCGTTTTATTGAAATATGTATGTAGGAAAAAGTATCGTGAAAGTAAGAGTAGAAAAACAAATTGGCGACAGTGTCCTGTCATTGGAAACGGGTTACCTCGCTAAACAGGCTGCTGCAGCCGTCTTGATTCAGTACAACGACACCGTTGTTTTGTCGACCTGTGCGACTGGCTCACCTCGTCCAGGTATCGACTTTTTCCCGTTGATGTGTGATTACCGCGAGCGAACATGTGCCGCTGGTAAATTCCCTGGCGGATTCATCAAACGTGAAGGCCGTCCAACCACAAAGGAAACATTAACGGCTCGTTTGGTCGACCGTCCGATTCGACCAATGTTTGCTGAAGGTTTCAAAAACGAAGTCCAATGTCAGAACTTTGTACTTTCCAGTGACAAACAAACCGACGGCGACGTGTTGGCGATGAACGGAACAGCAACCGCTTGTTTCATTTCACCGCTTCCGTTTGCTGATCCTGTGGCTTCGACTCGTATCTCCCGAATCAACGGCGAATTCGTTGCCTTCCCAACCCATGATCAGCTTGAAGAAAGCGACATGGACGTCATTATCTCAGCGACCGAAGACGCGATCACCATGATCGAAGGCTTCGCCCGCGAAGTCCCTGAGGACGAGATGCTGGCAGCACTTGTGTTCGGCCACGATGTTTGCCGGCAAGTCATCGAGTTGATGCGAGAGCTTTACTCCAAAGCCAACGTCGAGAAGACTCCGTTCGAAGCACCTGGGGACGATGGACTGCTCGCCAAAGTCAAAGACAAATACTACGACGACTTCCGCAAAGCGACTTCGATCGGTGGCAAGCATGATCGTGGTGCCGCCAAGAACGAACTCAAGGATCGCATCAAAGCGGAAATGATTCCTGATCCGGACGCGGACAACGCGATCTGCTCAGCAGCATTGAAAACTGCAATTCACGATCTCGAAGAAGCCTGCGTTCGTGATTCAATTCTCGAAGGCGTTCGTGCTGATGGACGTGACGGCAAAACTCTTCGAGCAATCGAATGTCACACCAACGTTATTCCACGTGTTCACGGTTCAGCGATTTTCCAGCGTGGCGAAACCCAAGCCATGATCACGATCACGCTTGGAACGGGACGCGATGAGCAACGCGTTGATGGACTGTTGGACGAGTACTCCAAAAAGTTCATGCTTGATTATAACTTCCCAAGTTTCAGTGTCGGTGAATGTCGTCCGATTCGAGGCCCAGGTCGTCGTGAAATTGGTCACGGTGCGTTGGCGGAACGAAGTATCAAACCTGTTCTTCCTGAGCCCGATGACTTCCCTTACACGATCCGAGTGGTTTCCGACATCCTTGAATCTAATGGGTCATCGTCGATGGCAACCGTCTGCGGAACAACACTGGCTTTGATGGCTGCCGGTGTCACCATCAAAAATCCTGTTGCTGGTATTTCAGTCGGGATGGTCAAGGAAGGCGATAAGTACGAATTGCTGACAGACATTCTTGGAAGCGAAGATCACTTTGGTGATATGGACTTCAAAGTCGCTGGTACACAAAACGGAATCACAGGTATCCAGTTGGACCTCAAGATTCGCGGAATCAGTGCAGAAATCCTCAAAGAAGCGTTGGCTCAATCGCGTGAAGCTCGTATCGAGATCCTGCGAACCATGCTTCAAACAATCCGTGCTCCTCAGGAACAACTTTCTGAATTCGCTCCTCGATTGTTGGTAACACAAATTGTTCCTGACAAGATTGGAATGTTGATCGGACCGGGTGGTAAAAACATCCGTGCGATCCAGGAAGACACGCAAACCGTTATCGAAGTCCAGGAAGACGGCCGCGTTACCATTGCAGGTACTGACGGAGCACTTGCTGAAGCCGCTCTGAAAAAAGTCGAAGCCTGCACAGCCACCGTTCAAGTCGGCAAGATTTACGACGGTACTGTCAGCAGCGTAAAAGACTTCGGGGCGTTTGTTGAGATCCTTCCAGGTCGAGATGGACTGTGCCACATCAGCGAACTTTCCGATGGCTTCATCGACAACGTCGAAGACATCTGCCACGTTGGCGACGAAATGAAAGTTCTCGTCATCGACGTTGATGGAAACGATCGCGTCAAACTAAGTCGCCGGCAGGCCTTGGAAGAGCTTGGACTCGAAGACGAATTCGCAATGGCAACTGCCGACACTGGTGGTGGCGGCGATGAATTTGAATCCGATGGCGGCGGAAGCAGCGACAGTGGCTACGACCGTGACCGAGGTGACAGAGATCGCGGCGGAGATCGAGACCGTGGTGGAGACCGAGACCGTGGTGGTGATCGCGGCGGAAACCGTGGTGGCGACCGAGGCCGAAGCAGTGGTGGCGGCGGTGGTCGTGGCCGAAGCGGAGGCGGTGGTGGCGACCGAGGTCGTAGCGGCGGCGGAGACCGTGGTGGAAGCCGAGGCGGTGGTGATCGCGGCGGCAACCGAGGTGGCGGAGGCGGAGGCCGAAGCGGTGGTGGTGGCGGCGGTGGTCGTGGCCGAAGCGGAGGCGGTGGTGGCGGAGGACGTGGTCGCAGTGGCGGCGGCGGTGGAAGCCGAGGAAACGGCGGCGGTGGCGGCGGTCGAGACCGACGCTAGTCAAGCATTTCCGGCGAAGACTTCAACTCCGGTATCGC
>CAZQQR010000151.1:0-6795 GCA_964595515.1 uncultured Pirellulaceae bacterium | reverse complement strand
CAAAACTGCTGATTCACAAAACTGCTGATTCACAAAACAACACGCCGAAAAACTCTTCCTTGCAAATACTTCCCGTGCCGGAGCACGTGTCTCCTGCAAGCGACCGCAAGCACAATGAAGCGTTTTGACGGCTACGGCATCTACAGCTTTAACTCGCGCTGACTTCGCGCCCCTGAGTGCTCCAGGATCGCAATAATTTTGTCGCGATCTGGCAGGTCCGATTTTTTCAATCGCTCAATCATGACCAAGCAATCGTGCTCATGCTGCAAATGCTGCCTAACCATCGTTTCAATATCACCGGCTCGCATTGAACGAATATTCTGACAGCCTTCGCGATATGCAATTCGACTGGAAAGATGGGCAGCGACGAGTTGCCGACGATAAACGTGAGGAACCTTTTCCAACAGCTGCGGACCGGCTGTTCGAACCAGTGTTTGCGGCAAAATTTGCATGATCAGAGTATTAGCCAGCTCTTGATCTTCCTTTGACCAGCTATCGAACGATTCGTTGATCACATCTGCGACGCGAATGATCTCCTTGCTCATTGCGACACTAATTTCGGGAAGCGTTTTATCTGGCTGCCGCTTGTGTTCATTAAACAGACTAATGGCCTCGGTCTCAGCCAGTGAACGCAGTAGCCCGACAACCTCCGCCACGTATTCTGTTTTCAAATCAAGAAACTCTTTTTCGCTTAGTAGCATACCAGCGATGATTTCTAGACTGCTACAAATGACTCCGCATTTGTTCGCAGAAGAATCTTTTACGATCACCACGCCATGATTTGAAAGTTGTTTTCTGGCGACATCCGTGATGAAGAGGTTTGCGCCTTCGACAATAATTTTTGAAACGGGAACACCGTTGGAATCGAGAAACTGCTCCCAGTTGCCTTCGTTAATTGTCGACGGGCGACCGCCAGCAGGAACAAACACATCCGAGGCGACCGAAAAGTGCAAATTGTTTCGCCAAGCGATCTCTTGGTCGTTAGCGAGATCAACGACCCTACCCTCCGACCCCAATTTTGCTTTGGAAAAATTCGCAATCCCGAGCCCTTCATGAACCAGTCGTAGCAACTCGTCGTGATCCATTCCATCAGGATCATGAGCCGCTCCTGAACCATCCGCGATACCCACAATTTTTACGTTCTCTCCGTACTCCCGGATCAGGATCTTAATCTCGTTTCCACCGACGTCACCATCAGGCCCGCCTGTTAGCTTGACGGTGAACTGGTCTTTGCTTGGATCAAAACCGCTTTCCAATAGGGCACGATGAAGGAAAACCGTCACACCTTCGCTGGTAACGCCGAACTGCTTGTGATTAATTCCAGTCGCGGGCTTGGAACTCATGATGGTTGTCGACTGAGCATAACCGCGTTTGCTTGCTCTTTCTACGATCCATTCGATCAAATTGTTGGTTACATTTTCATCCGGTCCCAGATACAAATATTCTTGATCGATCGGATCTAAGTCGTTGGCGGTTGTGCCCTCGACATCGGTAATCAAGTCCAGCAGACCATCAACGAAATCTCGCCCGGCCCGTTCGACCTGCATGTGCGGCTTCAGAACAACTGCTGCCTTCGCACCGCCCTCGGCGATGTCTTTGTTTTTAAGCTGTTGAGCGGAGGCCAACCGATAGGCTTCTTCGAACACACGAGATGACTCAAAAAGATGATGTTCTTCATTGCGAGTGGGAATCAATCGCATTCCGCCCCGCGCGACATCGCGAAACCGGACATGGAATCCATCAAAGCCATTCCCGTAGACGTAAAAGATTGCAAAAGGCGTCTCGCCTCTCTCCGCGTTTTCAAACATCTCACCATCAAACCGGAACGTGAGAGTCCGTCTTCCACGAACGTACAAGTTTGATCGCTCGATTCGGCTTGCGACGTCAAAAAACGTCTCTGCGATCAATCGACCCTTAACATCCGAAATAGCCGCGACGTTCGGCGGTGTCATTGGGTTTTGCTTTGAGTTTTTCGGATCGAACCGTGCATCAAAATCGTTCAATATTTGTTGAGTAAGCGTTTCAAAACTCAACATTTTCCGCAACACCTGTTCCCTTGAAACATCCACACCTGAACGAAAAGAAAGCACCAACTGTGTCAGCCGCGCTAAAGCGCAAAACATCTCGGCCGTTCTGGCTTCACCGAAATGATGCATCAATGAATGACGTCCCACAGAATTTTGCTCGATGACTTCTTCATCAACTCGCATGAACGTTGCCATCCGGGAACGAAAAAAGTCACCGTCAAATCGCAGACTGTAGTTTTCACCAAACTGACGATGTAAATGTGCGAATTGCTGGGCTTCAATCGAAATATGAAAGGTTGAGATCGCGACGGTGTTGGTATGGGACTCATCTCCAAGCCGAATGGTTTCACAAAATGCGCGGTCGATGTCGATATTGTATTCGGCAAAAAACTCGGCCGCTCGTTGGAAAATGGCCCTGGTTGTTTCGCTTCCCGCTGAGACAGTCACTTTCGCGTATAGCCGTTCAGAGGGAATCAGGCTTTCCTGATTTGGATCATTCGTCTCCCAAAGAACCGCGATGTCGTTTGTATGTTCGACTTTTTGAAGTGCCGTAAACTGATTCGCGATTTCTTCAGGTGAATCCAAGATGTCATTTTCAGGGTGGTAACGAGCAACAAACTCTTGAACCCCATTCACTGGCGCTCCGGTCAACTCGACGACCAGAGCAACAATTTCAGATTGTTTGGCGTCAGGCACAGCACGTTTGTTCGAGTAGGCACCTTCCGGCTGGAACTCAAACATGTCAATGATGAATTCATTGTCGCGAGACGTGAAGATTTTCGCCCCCACTAGAAGGCCTTCGTCCGGCAGCCGTTTGATTAGCCCAGCCAGAAAACCAGCAAAGTTCTCTCGCGAAATCACTGTGACTTTTCGTCCATCGGGACGACGCAGCATGATCTCTTGTTTGATGTCGCAAATCTTGAAAGCCATCAACGCTTTCAAGTGCGCAAGCTGATCGTCCTCGGAAAGCCCCTCGAAATACGCCATTGGAAGCGAAGCCAACAAGTTCGACATCTGCTGATCGATCTTGTCGACAATCTCGTGCCGAAGTGTTTTCACCCAGGCTTGCTGTTTCGCACCAGCATTCTCTGGCGTTGATTTGTTTGTTGACATTGAAGTTTTAAAACCAGTCAAAGTTGGCGAAGGTTGATAAACCGATTTAACAAAAACCCACTCCTTCATTTCGGCATTATGATGCGTGTTGCTTTGGAAGAGAAAGTCCAATCGACCATTTTGGTTGAGCGTTTCACGAAACAGATATTACGGCATCCTGAATTAAATATTTGATCAGGAATAGCTCAAAGACTTCAGCTTCTCAAAACTCACGCTACAGATTGGAGACTCGCGGTCTCAGCGTGACATGAGTTGGCGTTGATTTGAATTGCACTTGAGAAGACATTCCGAATCCGGTCGTATTGGACTCAAGTGTGATTTCTCGCTCAAAGTCCAGAATGTTGGCGAGGGTTGGTCTTTGCCAATGCGCAAAAATCTTGCGGTCTTGTTCTTTGGCATCTTTCGCTAGTGATTCCCAGTAATGGGAAAAATCTGTCTTCCATCGAAACATTTCAACAGCCTTGTCAAATTCGTGGGCGTTGATGTGGTCAACGAACTTCGCTGCTACAAATCCTGGACGGATCAACCAGTACGTCGCAAACGCTGCAATTGTCAAAACGCACATCATGAATCGAAGCGAAAACCGAAATCGGCTCTTTTTGTTTCGTGTATTCACTGCAACCTCCGGGTTTGTCGTTGCCAAGTTTTTGGACTGCCGAAATAATAACGGATTGTTTGAGAACCAATTAGTAAGTTCTCGATCAGAAAATTCGCTTGATCAACCAAATTGCAATTTAACTTATCAGCCAAAGTACCTGCGGAACCATGGAACCGATCGACGAATTGAGAAAACGCTACAACGAACTGGCTACGCTGGCCAGTTCGCTGGCCCACGAGATCAAAAACCCGCTCTCGATCATCCGCATGAATATGGGTCTACTCCATGAAGATTTTGAAGAGATCGACCACCCGGAAGCGCGACGAGCAATCAAACGAATTGAAATCGTCGATCGCCAATGCGAACGTCTTGAGTCGTTACTGAATGACTTTCTTCGACTCAATCGAATGTCCTCGCTCGAGCTAAAATCAGGCAATCTGAATGACCAAGTCATACAAGTGCTTGAGTTTTTCGAAACGCAAGCCAAACAGCAGGGCGTAGAAATTAAGCGGTACATCGATGCTGAATTGCCAAGCATTAAACTGGATTCTCCGACCCTTCAGGCCGCACTCGTAAACCTTGTGAAAAATGCCTTAGAAGCGATGCCCACCGGCGGCCAATTGGTTGCGAGAACTCGCATCACGCGAACCGGTGTTGCGCTGGACCTGATTGATACTGGCTGCGGCATGGACACAAACGCGTTGATCAACATGTTCAAAGAGTTTTATACGTCCAAGGATGACGGAACAGGACTTGGACTTCCTACCGCCAAGAAGATCATCGAAGCTCACGGAGCCATGATCAATGTCCAAAGCGAAGTCGATCAGGGGACTCAGTTTACGATCGAGTTCCCAACGCCGAGAAGAATTGATCCTTAGCATTGACCGGATGGAATTGTGCGGTCTGTGATGAAGGTCGCTACCTTACTTACATCAGCCGTGATATCAGTCAACAGCCAACTTTTTTCTGAGCCAGTTCCTTTGCAATATTTAACGCCATAATCGCCCATGAAACTGATCCGAAAACTATCCGAATTCCCGGAATCGCTTCGCGGAGGTGCGCTGACGATTGGAAACTTTGACGGCGTTCACCGCGGGCATGCTGTAATTCTTGGGCAACTAAAAAAATTCGCGGCTCAGCTTGGCGGCGCGTCCGTCGTGTTTACTTTTGATCCTCATCCCGTTCGAATTTTGCGACCTGAGCAAACACCCCCGCCGTTGACTTGGACCAATCGAAAAGCCGACCTGTTGGCCGAACTGGGAATCGATGTTGTCGTCGCGTATCCGACAGATCGTCAACTACTCGAACTTTCCTATGTCGATTTCTTTCAAAAAATCATCGTCGAAGAAATGGGGGCCAAAGCGATGGTTGAGGGGCCCAATTTCTTTTTTGGCAAAGGACGTCAGGGTAATCCTCAGAGATTGAAAGAGCTATGTGAACAGAACAAAGTGCAGCTTGAAATCGTTACACCATTGCTTGAATCGGATGAGTTTATCTCCAGTAGCCGCATTCGCAATCTGATCAAAGAAGGTGACGTTGATTTGGCTTCTCAGTTGCTGACCAACCCTTATCGGATTCGCGGAATGGTCACTCACGGTGCGGCTCGCGGATCAAAAATAGGATTTCCAACCGCGAATTTGGACGCAATTGACACGCTTGTGCCAGCGATGGGAGTTTACGCCGGGAGAACGTTTGTTGCCGGAAGATCACATTGGTCAGCCATTCACATCGGCCCCAATCCGACTTTTGGCGAGGATTTGCCAAAGGTCGAGTCACATTTGCTGGACTTTGAAGGTTCGATTTACGGCGAGACAATTGAAATTGAGTTCATTAGCCGACTTCGAAATATCTGCCAATTTGATGGTGTGGACCAATTGAAAGCTCAATTAAATGTCGATATTGAGTCTACGCGAAAGATCGCCCGCGACTATCATTAGTCCTCTTTAGCCTTCCACTCAACCACGAACACCACTTAGATACCAGAAAGCCGCCATGAACGTTGACTGGCCCCGATTTTGCGAAGTCATCAGTAACGCGAACAATATTGTTTTGACGAGTCACATTCGCCCCGACTGCGACGCGCTTGGTAGTTGCCTTGGCATGGCTGGAATCCTCGAAACGTTGGGCAAAACGGTTCGTATCGTTTGCGGACAAGCGGTTCCGCCGAACCTAAAATTCATCGATCCACAAAACCGAATCATGTGTATCGACGAAGACATCAAAGCCGAAGAGTTTGCCGATGCTGACTTGCACATGATCCTCGACACCAGTGCCTGGAAACAGCTTGGCCCGATGTCAGATGCCATCCGTAATTCGACTTATAAAAAGATCATTTTTGATCACCATGTTGGCGAAGACGACATCGATGCGGAGCTTTTTAAAAACACAACTGCCGAAGCCGTCGGCCGAATGTGCGTCGAAGCCGCCGAACATCTGGGCGTTGAATTGACGCCGGAGATTTCAACGCCACTGTTTGCAGCATTGGCGACCGATACGGGTTGGTTCCGGTTCCCATCCGTTGACGACTATACGCTCGAGATCGCTGCCAAACTTATTCGCGGAGGTGCAAGCCCCGCCAAAGTTTACGGGGACCTTTACGAGCGAGAAACGCTTGGCCGGGTAAAACTGAGAGGGACCGTGTTGGCTCGAATTCAAACCGAACTCGACGGCCGATTGGCTCACACGTTTATCATGCCTGAGGATTACGCGGCCACGGACTCTCAGCCAACCGACACCGAAGATCTAATTAACCTCGCGTTAGAAATCGATGGGACTGTGTTTGCCGTCATCATAGTTGGTCAACCAGACGGTGGTTACAAATTGAGTTTCCGAAGTCGCTGCCAGACGGCAGCCAACGAAGTCGCCCAGCATTTCGAAGGCGGTGGTCACAAAGCGGCAGCCGGCGCGTTTATCGCGAGCGACGATTTCGAAACGGTCCAAAGCCAGGTCCTCGAACATGTTCGCGCTGTTCTCGGTGCTGAATTTGCTGCTTGAATTGAGTGAGCGTGAGCTCGTTTGAAGGATGTGTTGAAGGACGTTGTACTTGATGATCCCCAC
>CAZQQR010000150.1:0-12751 GCA_964595515.1 uncultured Pirellulaceae bacterium | reverse complement strand
AGGATTCCAAGCAACCCGACATGCATCAAAGTGACGCTGATCATTCCGAGGAATCGCGTGCGACGAAAAATAAGCAGAACGCCGGCGGCCATTTCAAATAATGGCAATGCGAGGGAGGCGATTGGTTTGGTTTCTGGCTCCAAAGGAAGCGAAAACCCAATGCCGTTTTCGATCGTTGATATCATTTGATCGCCAACGGTGTGGACGAATTGGTAGTCCAATTTGCTGATGGCGGAAAAGATGTAGATGCTGATCGCGACCCATCTGATCGAGCCAACCGCTTCACTAGTTGAAAGCGTACTGAGCAGTACCGCGTAGATTGCGAATTGGTAGGCCCATGGTTGAAGTCGATTTTGATCCAGCAAAATTAACGAGCAAAGTGCGCACGCGAAAATCGTAAGGGCTCGTTTTTGAGTGGTCTGAGTACCGAACAGACATCCTAAAAGTGAGCCGAAAATTGCCGCTGTAAAAAATGGGTCCAAGACTCGCGGGACTGGGGTCAAGAACTCAAAGAACGGGATTTGCGGTAGCCGGTGGTTTCCAAGCCACAGCAACCAAGTCAATCCAAACAAAACCATGGCACAGATGGACCAGATTCGAATAAACTGCGAGAGCAAGTGTTCAGTCGAATCAATGTGGGCAACAGGGTCTTGAGTTGGCTGGGGCATGACGGAGGTAGACGAGCTTTTTCTTTTTTAAAAGAGCTTTTTGACCGACTCGCGAACCACGACTTCGGTGCTGAGTTGTGGGAGCGTAAAGGGTTTTCCTTTTAGCATGTCGAGAACTGCGTTGGCCGCAGCCATTCCCATTTCCATGGCGGGTTGAGCAACGGTCGTTAAGGGCGGCGTCATGAAAGCAGAGTTCGGCTGATTGTCGAATCCTACCAACGAAACTTCTTCGGGCACGCGGATACCACGCCGATAAAGCGCTAGTCTCGCTCCGAAAGCCATCTCGTCGTTGGCGCTGAAGATCGCAGAGAAGGAAATGTTCCTCAAGATCAGAGACTCGACTGCGATCACGCCGGACTGGCTGCTGAAATTTCCTTGGACGATCAAATCAGGATCCAACTCCAGGCCAGCTTCTTTGATTGCGTTTTTGTATCCTTGCAATCGGTCGATCGCATCAGCGTGCTCTTCGATGCCCTGCAAATGAACAATGCGTTTGTGCCCTGATTCAATTAACAACTTGGTTGCCTTATAAGCTGCCACAGTGTTGTCGATTGAAATACAAGCTTGTTCCGCTCCCGGGATCATTCTTGCAATCGCGATCATTGGAAGTTCTTCGCATTCGGCTAGTAAGGACTCCGGGTCGAGATTGCCGCCAAGCAAAATTAAGCCGTCGACGCTTCGGTCAATCAGCGTTCGGATCGCATCCAGTTCGATTTTTGGGTCCCATTGTCCGTCAACGAAAATCGGTGAGTAGTTTGACCCAGCCAAGGCTTTGACAATTCCTTGCGTGACTGAGTCGTAAAAAGGACTACCAATGTTTTGAGTCACAACGCCCAGCGTCATTGAGCGCCCGCCCGCCAGTCCACGCGCGAAAACGTTTGGTTTGTAGTTGAGTTTCTCAATCGCATCCAAAACCGCCTTCTTTTTCTCGGCATTGACGGGTGTATTGTCGTTTAAGACCCGAGAAACGGTACTTTTGGAAACATTGGCTGTATTGGCAATGTCTTGAATGGTTATGCGATTTTTCATGGTAGGAGAAAGTTGCAATTATGCTTGAATTTCGGTTATTTGAGAGGAAAAGGGCGTCCTCTGGCAATTCTTGAAACCGATTTCATGAAAATGGAATTAAAGGGTGGACAAATGGGGTTAAAACGCCAATAATGGGGGAGGTTTATGAAACCGCTCTCATAGCTTTTCTGATACACACAAAATCATATCAATCACTAAGGACCTACCATGAGAAACGCTCGCCCACGAATGGGTTTTACTCTCGTTGAATTACTAGTCGTCATTGCCATCATTGGAATCCTGATCGGGATGCTTCTGCCGGCGGTTCAACAAGTGCGCGAAGCCGCCCGTCGAACGACTTGTTTGAACAATCTTAAGCAAATCGGATTGGCTTGTCACAATTTCGAATCTGCAAACGAACATTTGCCGACCGCTGGTGGTCAGTCTAACTCATTTTTCGATACAGGTGAGGAATTCAAGCCACTTCACGGATACGAAAATCTCGGATGGGGTTTCCAAATCCTTCCCTACATGGAATTGAACGTCATCTACAATCAGCGAAAAACTGATGGCATGTTTGGTGACGATCCGATCATTGAGCAGCAGATTCAACCCTTCATCTGTCCTGATCGTCAGGCTCGAACTGTCAACATGGGTTCATACTTAATGGCTGTCGGCGACTACGCTGGAATGATGAACAGTTGGAATAATCCAGAGTGGAACGGGTTTGAGTACCGCCACTACATGGCTCCAGCAACCGACGAACCGCGTGGTGTATGGACAGGAATTATTGCCAAGGCCGCTCACTACGAGATCAACGCAGACCGCGTTTTCGATATGGGACGTGTTGGGTTTGGTAACATCGTTGATGGAAGTTCCAACACTGGAATGATCATGGAAAAAGCAGTTGCCCAGCGTCAGTACAGGGTCAACAACCCGTCTCAAGGCGAGTGGATTTTTTGGGAAGTCTGGGGACAGTACTCGGGAGCGGATTGGGGAACTATGCGAATGGTGTCTCCGACCAATGCGACAGATGGTTCGGCTGGAAACGGCAATCCTGAGGTTGCACTCTTGAGCGATTCTGATGACCGTCCTTCATGGCAAATGGCCAATCCAAGTCTTTCAAGGGAATTCGGATTTGGCTCGGCTCACCCAGGTACAACGGGTATCGTTTATGGTGACGGCTCAACTCACTCGATCAATGACAATGTAAACCTAATCTTGTTGGCTCAGACCGCTCACCGTGCGGATGGAAACACTGAGCACATTGAGTAACATTGTCGTCAATAACGACTCCGCACATTGGTAGGTGTGCGGAGTTTTTTTGTGTATTTGCCGAATTGAAAAGAAGGTTTCAATGAACAAATTTAGTTTTCAGCCACAGACTGCAATCTTGCTCGTCGTTACCGCTCTGATGATTTCTGGATTTACTGGGTGTGGTGGCGGGGAGAGCGGCGATGCCAGAATCGCCGCAGTTAACAAAGACAATATGGAGCGATTGATCAATCTTTACAATCGTTTCCAAATGCAAAACAAATTCAAAGGACCTAAGGACGAGGCTGAGTTCGTTGAGTTCATCGATGGTCTCTCGGAAAAAACATTGACACGGATGGGGATTGAGCCTGGCTCAACCAAAGATCTGTTGGTTTGTGAGCGAGACAATCAGCCGTTCAAAATTCGTTATGGTGTTCGTGGAAATTCCCGAGGTTCTAACGAAGCCATTATTTTCGAGGAAACGGGCGTTGATGGCGTTCGAATCGTCGGATTCACTTCGATGGCAAAAGAAGAAGTCGATGTCGCGAGTCGCTACAGCGATTTGTTTAGCGGCGCGGTCAAGGTCGAAAGTAACACTGCAGCATCTTCGATTCCGGGGAACAATTAATCCGTGTCAAATCAAGATTCGAATCCCTACGAGTCGTCCGGTTCGCCTGATGGTGGAACGGTCGCAGCCGAGTCTATTCCGCTGAGCGATCCGATCTCGGTACGCGAGAAGATTGGATATGGTCTTGGGGATACGGCTTCGAATCTTTATTGGAAGCTTTTTGAAAACTTTCAGTTGTTTTTCTATACCGAAGTCTTCGGGATCTCATCGCTGGCTGCGGGAACGATGTTTTTCGTGACCAAACTCTGGGATGCGATCAACGATCCGTTTGTGGGTTTTATTTCGGATCGAACGAAGACTGCTTGGGGGCGATTTCGGCCCTATTTGTTGTGGATGGCGATCCCATTTGCGGTGACGGGAATTCTGACTTTTTACACGCCCGATTTTTCGCCAACTGGCAAATTAATCTACGCCTACATCACGTACACGCTGGTGTTCATGGCCTATACGGCGATCAATATTCCGTATGGCGCGTTGATGGGTGTGATCTCAACGAGTTCGCTTGAGAGGACGACGGTCTCGACTTACCGGTTCA
This sequence comes from uncultured Pirellulaceae bacterium, assembly GCA_964595515.1. GTDB lineage: Bacteria > Planctomycetota > Planctomycetia > Pirellulales > Pirellulaceae > Mariniblastus. The sequence continues at coordinate 8,658 of CAZQQR010000150.1, read as the reverse complement.
TTCTGGCATTCATCGGCGGATTGGTGGTCCAGCTTTGTACGCTTCCACTGGTTGAGTATTTCGGTGGCGGAAAGGTCATGAAAGGCGGCGTTGAATCGGTCGTAGATCCGCAGACAGGATTCTTTTGGACAGTTGTTTGTTATGCATGTGCCGCCGTAGTTCTGTTCTTGATTACATTCGCGACGACTAAGGAACGCGTTCAGCCAGAACAAAAATCGAAATCCAACACATTCCGCCAAGACGTTACGGATTTGATGAAGAATCGTCCGTGGATTGTGCTCTTGTTCGTTGGATTGTTTCAGATTTTGGCCGGGTGGACCCGCGGAAGTGCCACCGGGTATTACTTTACCTATTTCGTTGAAGTCGGAGACGTTGAGTTTCCGTGGATGCACGATGTCGCTAGTTACTTTCCTGGGTTTCTAAGCTTCATCCCAGGATTTTTCATCGGGATTCTCGAAAACCCCGGATCCTTTGGCAACTTCTTTGCCGCTGGAACAGTATTCAGCATTCTCGGAATGTTTCTGACCCGGCCGCTGGTAAAGATCTTCGGTAACAAGCTGTTGTTGCTGTTGGTGATGGTTGGCAATGCGATTTGCATGGCTGCCTTTGTCGGACTTGCGAAAGACCAATGGCAGATGATGTATTTGATTCACGTGATCGGCGCGTTCATCAGCGGCCCGATGCCGATCCTGTTGTGGGCGATGTATGCCGACGTCGCGGATTACTCTGAATGGATCAACAAGCGTCGGGCAACGGGTTTGATTTTTGCAGCCGCAACGTTTTCTCAAAAAATGGGAAGCGCACTTGGTGGGGCCGTGCCAGGTTGGGCGCTGGCTGCTTACAGTTTCCAAGCTCCCATTGATGGCGTGCAGCAGGTTCAAACTGAAAATACGATTCAAGGAATCATTTTGATGATGAGTTTGATTCCTGCCGTTTTCTTAATGGGAGCGGTGGGGGCACTGCTTTTTTATAACATCGACAAACGTCTGATGGACCAGATTGAAATAGACCTCCAATCCAGAAAATCTGAATTGAAATCGAAGCCAAATACTTCCGGTTAGCGACACGTAGTAGAGAGTTGTTTTTAGGGAGTTGTCAAAAGACAACTCAGAAACGTTAAGCCAAATGAATATTCATCCTGTTAGAACAAATCGAATGGCGAATTCCTCGCATCAAGCGCGAGTAAAAATTGATTCATCCCGCGGTGTCCGCGGCGAATTCGTGCTTGTTGATGGCAAAGAGTTTTACAAAATTGCCAACACCCACCTGATGAAGCCTTTCTTTATGTCGCTCGTCAGTAGTAGCAATCATTGGGTCTTTATCGCCAGCAATGGCGCGCTGACTGCTGGTCGAAAAGACTGTTCCAAGGCCCTGTTCCCATATTACAGCGCAGACAAGATTGTTGACTTGGCCAGTTCAAGTGGAACCCGAACGATTATTCAAATCGAAAAGAACAACAGGGTTCTCAATTGGGAGCCGTTTGGGAAAACCGAAAGTGCTTTCGAGACTACTCAGAATATTTACAAGAATTGCTCCGGATCAAAAGTCATTTTTGAGGAGATAAACTTCTCAGCCAAACTGCTGTTCAGATACAGTTGGTCGACGAGCGACGAGTATGGTTTCGTGCGTGAGAGCATGATCGTCAACTTGGCAGACTCCAGTCAAAAGGTCTCGGTTCTTGATGGGTTGGTTAACGTTCTTCCCGCTGGAATGGACACTGACTTTCAGCTTCGGTTTAGCAATTTGGGAGATGCTTACAAGAAGAATGAGTTGACTCTGAATCAAACAGGGATCTTTTACTTGAGTTCAATTCCTACCGACAAGGCTGAGCCAAGTGAAGGATTGACGGCAACTACTGTCTGGCAATCTGGTTTGGATCATGCTCAAGTCTTAATTTGCGAAGATCAGATTGAGGCGTTCAAGGCAGGTAAGTCGGTTGTTACTGAAAACGACTCGCGTGGAAAGCGCGGATGTTTCTTGGCCGTTGAAACTTTGGATTTGCCAGCAAATGGTCGCAAGTCCTGGATGGTTGTTGCGGATGTCGAGCAAGACCATTCAGACATCGTTGCTTTGGAACATTTTCGTACAAACAATGAAGATTTGTCGGCGATTATTCAGCGAGATGTGTTAGTCAATCAAGAAGAGATTGGCAAAATCGCGGCAGCTTGTGATGGAGTTCAGGTTGGTGAGTCCCAGCTTCGAACCAATCGGCATCTGTCAAACACTTTGTTCAATGTGATGCGAGGTGGTCTGCCGGGGGATGATTACCGTGTTCCCGCAAACGATTTTCGTGCTCACGTTGCCATCATGAACCCGGTTGTGGCCGACAATCACAAGGACCTTTTGGACGGGTTGGGCGAAACGGTTGAGCTTGCTGATCTCCGGTCGTTGATTCAAGCCACTGGTGACGTTGATCTCATTCGATTTGCCAACGAGTACATGCCGCTCTGGTTTAGTCGTCGTCATGGTGACCCGACCCGGCCATGGAATCACTTTTCGATTGATGTAAAACAAGACGACGGAAGTCGTAAATTTAATTATGAGGGTAATTGGCGGGACCTGTTTCAAAATTGGGAAGCGCTCGGTTACTCGTTCCCGGCACTACTGCCTGGAATGATTTTGCGATTTGTAAACGCGTCCACCGCGGACGGCTACAACCCGTATCGGATCACCAAGAGCGGGTTCCAGTGGGAAGAGGTTGATCCCAACGATCCTTGGGCCAACATTGGCTATTGGAGTGATCATCAGACAATTTACTTGGCCAAATTGATTGAGGCAGCACGCGATTTTGATCCCGATTGCCTGGATGAATCGCTGAATTTGGATGCATGCGTGTTTGCCGATGTTCCCTATCGGATTTGCGATTACGAGAATTTGATCAAGGACCCTCGTTCGACGATCACTTATGATTCTCAACACGCTGCTGCGATTCACGACCGGGTTTGCAGCCATGGAAGTGACGGGCAGCTTGTCCGTGGAAGTGACGGTGAGATTGTACGCGTCACATTGTTTGAAAAACTGGTCGTCTCGAGCTTGACCAAGTTCTCGAATCTGATTCCCGACGCTGGAATCTGGATGAACACCCAGCGACCAGAATGGAACGATGCCAATAACGCGTTGGTTGGTAATGGAAGTTCCATTGTGACGACATGTTATCTGCGACGATTCTTAAAGGGGCTCGTCGGATGGATTGGTCAACAAGAGAGAACGCTCAGAATTTCTCACGAGTTGTTCGCTTTCCTGAAATCAATCGAATCGACGCTCGCGACCGTAAACGTAAAAGGTCTCACTCCGCAGTCGCGGCGGCACATTGTTGATCTTTTCCAAGCTGCAGGAGAAACGTATCGGCAAACTGTTTATGGTGCCGGTTTTTCTGGTCAAAAATCAGAGATCCAATCTGCTGAGTATGTTGGATTTGCAAATCGTTGTATCGAAGTCCTTGATCAAACCATCGCTTCGAATCTTCGCAATGACGACCTCTACCATTCCTACAATTTGGTTCGGTTCAGCAACGACGGCATTGATATTGAACGGCTTGGGTTGATGCTGGAGGGGCAAGTGGCGGCGCTGAGTTCCACGGCGCTTGACGCGAGCGAGAGCATTCGGTTGCTCGAAGCGTTGCAGGCGAGTCCTGTTTATCGCGAAGATCAACAAAGCTACATGTTGTACCCGGACCGTCAGCTACCAACGTTCCTTGAAAAGAACTGTGTTCCTTCGGCTAACGTTGATTCGAGCCAGCTATTGCAAAAACTGATCGCCAATGGCGACAAGTCAGTCATTCGTGAAGATCTACATGGACGGTTTCATTTTGCCGGATCATTGAGAAACGCCAAAGATCTTGAGGCGGTCCTGAAACAGAAGATCGGTGAACCGGATTATTCGTCTTTGGTTGACAATGAAATTGACTCTCTCAAAGAGTTGTTTGAGTCAACGTTTGAGCATCGTCGATTCGCTGGTCGTTCATCTACATTTTTTGCTTATGAAGGACTTGGAAGCATTTACTGGCACATGGTTTCTAAACTGGTCCTTGCGATTCAGGAAAACTATTTGCAAGCTGTTGCGGATTCAAATTTCGAGGCGGCGGAAACTTTGAAGGCAGAGTACGAGGCGGCCCGTGATGGACTTGGGCTAACTAAGACGCCGGATCACTATGGAGCATTTCCAACTGATCCTTATTCGCACACGCCTTCGCACGCTGGAGTGCAACAGCCAGGAATGACCGGGCAAGTAAAAGAAGACTTCATTTCACGATTGGTCGAAATCGGAGTTCGTGTAAATCAAGGGCAACTGTCATTTGAAACGAGCTTGTTCGATCGTTCTGAATTGTTGACTGAAAGTGCAGCATTAAATTGGGTGAACTCGTTCGGAGTCAAAGAGACACTGTCGCTCCAGCCAGGGCAATTCGGATTTACCTTCTGTCGTGTTCCTGTCGTGTATCAAGTCGGCGAGTTGGCGATGACTGTATGTTACCAAGATGGCACACAGAAAACGTTTGCCGGCAACCAATTGTCGATCGAAGATTCGGCTTCGATGTTCGAGCGAAAGAACCAAATTTGCCGGATCGATGTCAGCATCGACAATTAGGCATTCGTTCGGGCCGAAGTGTTTACTTTGCCCCTTTACTGATCATTCGCAATTGGGTTTCAAATTCCTTCCAAAATAGGATTACTAACAGTGGTTAATCGTCGCAGTACTTTTAGTCTGAATCTTTATTGTCTTGGGATTACGTTTGCGACCTGCGTTTGCTTTTTAGCGGAGCAGTCGACTGTCGGCCAAGCGGTCAAAGTCAGTTTGGAAAAAAACGAATCTGGTTTCCAACTGAAACGAGCCGGGAAACCGTACTACATCAACGGGGCGGGAGGCGAGGCTTCTTTCGAGTTCCTGGCGAAAAGCGGTGGGAATTCAGGTCGGCTTTGGGGTGTTGGCGAGACGACCCTTGCGCGCTTGGACGAAGCTCACAAAAATGGAATTAGTGTCGCCTTGGGGATCTGGTTGGAGCACGAGCGACATGGATTTGACTATTCCGACAAAACCGCGGTTGAAAAACAAACGAAGGCTGTTCTCGAGGCCGTCAAAAAATACAAAGACCATCCCGCGGTACTCGTTTGGGGGATTGGCAATGAGATGGAGGGCTTTGAGGCTGGAGACAATCCATTGATTTGGGGGCATATCGAAAACGTTTGTCAGCTCGTCAAAAAAGAAGATCCAAACCATCCAACGATGAGTGTTATCGCTGAGGTTGGTGGCAACAAAATTCCTGCGCTCCATAAGCATTGTCCCAGTTTGGATATCGTAGGTATCAATTCGTATGGTGGTTCGGCATCCGTTGGAAAGCGATACCGAGAGGCGGGCGGCTCAAAGCCTTACATCGTGACGGAGTTTGGACCGGTTGGAACTTGGGAAATTCAAAAGAACCAGATCGATGCAATCGAGGAACCAACCAGTGGTGAAAAAGCCAAAATGTACGTGGACGCGATTCGAGCGTTCAAAGCTGACAAAGAATTTTGTCTGGGGTCGTATGCTTTTTTGTGGGGAGACAAACAAGAGGGCACGCCGACTTGGTTCGGAATGTTACTGCCGAACGGAAAAAAGTTGGCTGCACTAGATGCGGTTTCGCAAGAGTGGACTGGAAAGCCTGCTTCCAATCTTTGTCCAGTCATTGAATCGCTCGAATTGGTTGGCAAGCACTCGGTTCAGGCCGACGATTTAGTTGAGGTAAAACTCAAAGCGAGCGATCCAGAAAAACGACTGTTGAGTGTGAAATGGGTGGTCGCAAAAGATGCGGACCAGTTTATTACCGGCGGTGACAAGCAAGCCTCGCCTCCTGATTTTTCGGACTCGATTAAGCGTTCAAGTTCGTCAGGTGTTACTTTCAGGGCGCCAAAACTTGGCGGGCTCTACCGAGTTTTCGCATACGTTGACGACGGTGTTGGAGCCGCAACTGCGAATATAGTGATTCGAGTGGAGGGCAAAGCACTGGAGGATCCTGGCAAGAAAGTCGCACTTCCGTATGTGCTTTACGATGAACCCGAAAAAGCGATTGATTTCTCGCCTTCCGGATTCATGGGAAATGTAGACAAGATCAAAGTCGACGCAGCGTGCAAAGACAATCCAAAGTCCGGCTCAAACTGCATTTCGTGTCTTTACGATTCCGGAAGCGGTTGGGGAGGCGTTGTTTGGCAAAGTCCTGAAAATGATTGGGGGGACAAGCCTGGTGGCATCGATGTTTCCGGAGCTAAAAAGTTGACGTTTTGGGTTCGAGGAAATGACGGTGACGAAAAAATCAAATTTGGATTCGGTTTGGTCGGCAGGGACAAACCCTATTTCGACACAGCTAAAAAAGAACTCGAAGTCCAGCTAAGTAAGGAGTGGCGGCAAGTCACTTTGGACATTGCTGGTATGGATCTTCGGCGAATTAAATCCGGGTTCTTCTGGGCAGCGGGAAGCACCGGTAAATCGTTCAAATTTTACCTCGATAATATCGAGTTCAAATAGAATCAGGCTTTTCAAAGGGGGGCGCAATTCCCCTTACGTGTCATGATCTGCATCAACGCTAACAATCCGCCCAAAAGTGCCATATTTATGGAAAACATACTGGATTACAGCGTAGTCTGGTTGACTCAAAAACCGATCAAATCATAATAGAACGATCGTTGAAACCGGTTTCAAATTTTCTGCTCCGGTTAAAAATCATACCTACCCTGTTCTCACAACCACTGACCCCTGGAGATAAGAATGACGAAGAATTTTGGATTTGCCGCAGTCCTGTTCGTCGCGATGGCATTCACTTCGATTGCTTCCGCTGACCTGCTAGACGACGGCGATTTTGAAGGTGCCGCTTGGACAACATTTGGAAATGCGTTCCAAGATGACACGCCAGCGGGGATCGACCCAGGCGTTGAAGGCGCCCAATCGCTTAAGATGTTTGGAAACTTCACCGGTGGTGAGAATTTCACTGGTGCGTTCCAAGACGTAGCTGTTGACGGTACCGACTTTAGTGTTGGCGACATCATCAATGTAACAGGATTGATTGGTCATCAAGGTGCGGATGCGTTGATGGGTGGAAACCGAGCACTGCTTGAAATCACATTTGTTGACACCGATGGTGGATTAGGCGAATTTGGTTTTGGTGCCAACCCTTCGGCCGACCTAACGGCTGCCTCTGGAACTGACCAGTACTTCATGTTTCAAACGACTGCTCCAATCATTCCGGTTGAAGCTGAGTTTATTCGTGTTAAGGCCGTCTTTATTCAGCAAGCTGACAACGCCGGTGGTGCAGCGTTCGTTGAGAACGTTGCTCTTAATAACTTGGGCTCGATTCCTGAACCAGGTTCTGCAAGTGTTTTGGCGCTTGGCATGCTAGGTTTGTTTATGAAGCGTCGCCGCAAGTAAGCAAGTCGATTTTGTAACAATCAAAAGCTCAGCCATCACGGTTGAGCTTTTTTTATGCGCTTTTCCGCGCTGTAGACAAATGCGTGACCAAATTTCAGAATGGGATGCCTGTAAGGACGCGACGATTCACTTCCTCCTCTCACCGAGTAAGACCATGATCAGTTTACGATCGGCTTTGACGGTTGCCGTTGCATTTGCGATTTTTTGTGCCCAGGGTCAATCGCAAGAAAAGGATTCTGAATATCTCTCAGATCTTACCCAACTCGTTGGTCAGGAGATTGATGTTCGGCTGAAGGATGGAACGTTGTTGGCTTTTGGAACAGTCACGACCGCCGATGCGGGAAAAAAAGAAGGTAGCGTAAAGAACCTAAAAATACGCTTTCGAGGATCAAAACGAATCAAGTCGTTGCCGATCTCCAAAGTCATCGAACTTTACCAGAACGACATCCCGCTTGATGTTGAGTACGATCGCAAAGACCGCTGTTTGTTTGTGAGCATCGAGAAACGAATTGATCGCCGTGAATACCGTAAAACCGTCGAGCGCCAGCTCGCGGGCACTCGCGGGAAATTTTGGAAACCGTTAACTGATGATCAGCATAAAGTCTTTATGGAGAAGCATCATGCTTTTATTGCCAAAACAAAAAAGGCGATGTCGAATAAGAATTTTCACTTGGTAGAGACCGAGTTTTTTCTGTTCCTCTCTGATCTTCCGCCCAATGATATCCGGAGTTACGTCACTTACCTCGACGCAATGTATCGTGAACTATGTGTTGCATTCGGACTATCTCCTCTTAAGAATATTTGGTGCGGAAAATGTGTCATCGTCGCGTTCGCACAAGAGAGGGATTTTTTGCGTTTTGAGGCCAGCGTCATGAAGAAAAATGACGCGGCCGGGGCTCAAGGTTTGTGTCATCAATACAGTGATGGGACTGTGATCTTTGCGGGGTTCCAAGGCGACAACGGCTTTTTTGGTCATACCATGGTGCATGAGACAACCCATGGATTCGTCTTTCGTTACATGACTTCCGTCATGCCGCCCTCTTGGCTAAACGAAGGGATGTCGGATTGGATGGCCAATGTAATTGTCAAGGGAGCCAAGATTCCAATGAGGCAAAAACGATCGGCGCAAACAGTCATCCAGCAAGGAAGCTGGGGCAATTTCTTGACGACTAATCAGATTGATGGCGAGCTTTATGGTGCGGCGTCAACGATGGTCGAAATTCTGTTGTCGCGGAATCAGGACGGGAATTTCAAACGCTTTTTTGA
>CAZQQR010000149.1:0-12765 GCA_964595515.1 uncultured Pirellulaceae bacterium | reverse complement strand
CCAGAATCAGAAAACGGGCTGCGGCCTTTTGAGCTTGATCGTGAGCTTGATTTTGAGCCGGACCTTTTCGAACTCGATTCCTTGCGGGCTCCCTTTTTGTCATCGCTTTTTTTCTCGCCCACTCGTTTTCTCTTGGGGCGGCGCCTTCTTGGTTTAATCTCAACCGCAGTTGCATTTTGAAGCGATCGAAGTTCTTGAGTCGTTAACGGACGGTGGGCGCCTGAAGGTAAATCACCAAGTCGCAGAGGGCCGATGGCCACTCGTTTCAACGTGCGTACTTTATGACCAATCAAAGCCAGCATCCGGCGGATCTCGCGGTTGCGACCCTCGTTGAGAATCATTTCCAACCAGCAGCCGTTCTTGGCACGTTTTAGAAATTTGACTTTGGCCGCTCGGGCAACACCGTCGGCAAGGTAGACCCCGCCTTCGAGTTTTTTGAGCTCTCGCGGAGCGGGAATCCCGGCGACTTGGACTTGGTATTTTTTCTCGATGCCGTAGCGAGGATGGGTCAAACGATTGGCCAACTCGCCATCATTGGTCACCAGGATTAATCCTTCACTCGCTTTGTCGAGTCGGCCAACGTTGTAGACTCGTTTATCCGTGCTGATCAGGTCGATAACTCGAGGGCGCCCCGAAGGGTCTTTGCTCGTGGATACGATGCCAGGCGGTTTGTTGAGCATGAAATACTGAAGCCGCTGGATGACGAGCTTTTGAGCATCAACGAAAATCTCCTGCTCGAAGGGGTCGACTTTCACGCCGAGTTTGGTGACGACTTGTCCGTCAACTTCGACCCTGCCTTCCTCGATGATGATTTCACATTCTCGTCGGCTTGCGATTCCGGCCGAGGCCATGACTCGCTGAAGCCGCTGGCGTGGGTCAGCTTTGGTTTTCTTGGCCGGCGCAGATTTAGATTTGCCGCTGTTGGCTGGCTTTTTCTTGTTGCCGCGAGCTGGTCGGGTTTTGCCGCCTGTTTTAGCCTCGCTTTTTCCGGGCTTGCTTTTCCCAGCAGAGGATTTTGATTGAGCTTTTTTGCTCGTTAGTTTTTTCTTGGCCATCGTGATTCAGTCATTCAAGGTATTTTGAACCACAGTTTAGTAGGAAATGCCGAGTTGTATACGGTAAACGCTAGCAATGCTGATCTTGCCAGTCCCACCAGAATTCCAGACACTACGCGGCCTTTTATAGAGCAGATTTGCTGGTTGTCCCAACGGGATTCGAATGTCGCGCGCCTTACATATACCGAAAACCGCTCTGTTGATTGTGACCCTTGTGGTCATCGTTTCGGCAGTCGGATGTCGCGCGTTTCAATACAATCCGACCCAACCGAACCTTTACGGTCAGCAACAGCTTGCCAATCCGTTGGTGGTTCCGATGATGGATCGTTGGTTGGTGATGGATCAGGTCAGCGATGAGTTGGATAACTACTTCAAGATCTACCGTGAGGAACGAATTCGGGTGATGGACGGCATCATGTCGGAGGGCTGGATCGAGACACACCCCAAAGCCGGCGGAACACTGCTTGAGCCATGGCGACAGGATTCGACGGCTGGTTTTGAGAAATTACACGCCACGCTTCAGAGTGTTCGGCGGTTCGCCAAAGTTCGCGTGATTCCCGCTGGCAATGCTTATCAGGTCGACGTGAAAGTTTTCAAGGAATTGGAAGATCTCGATCAGCCGGTTGGAGCTGCTGTTGGAGGTCAGATTTTTCGGCACGATAGCGCCCTTGATGTAGAGCGAACCGTTTCAGAGTTGCAAGGTCGTTCTGCCGGCTGGATTCCAATGGGACGTGATGTCTCGCTTGAACAGTTGATCCTCAGGAATATTCAATCTCGGCTAAATCGGGTCGTCGAAGGCTGTGCCCCAGTGCTGGGGCAATAGCCTGAAGGCAACTTGCTATTTTTGCTTCAACTGTCCGCCGTACTCGTTTTTCGGATTGCGATACATCGAGTGCAGGTGATCAAGCGGGTTGCCGCCGAGGTCTTGGCAGGCGTACTCAATGATCAACGACGGCGATTGAATCGTATACGAGATGTCGCTGCCGGGTTCTTTGTTTCCATTCCATGAGAACTTCATCTGGTCGATCTCGGATTTTACTTCTTCCATTCGCTTGGTTGCTTGGGCTTCTGGCAAATCGTTGACCCACTGGGAAATGAGTTTCACCAAAGTCGCTTTTTGGGTGTCATTCAGTTTTGAGCATTCGAGGCCTTTCGCGTTTGGAATTTTCCAATCAGCACCAGGACCTGTTTTGATTCTCGCTCGCGTGTCCCCAAGAACAGCGGCTTTGATTTGCTCGTCGTTCAAACTGCTTACCAGCTCATACGCGTAATCCGTTTCATTAGCGAAAGGTTTGAAGCGTTGCCGCCCGATTTTGAACATGTGAGGCTGGGTCCCAATAAAGCTGGGTGACATTGTCAGTTTGTCTCCTGCAATCGCAAGATTCACACCAACATGATGCCCGTCAATTTGAAAAGCCCACGGTTCTGTTTCTGATGGAGTAGCAAAAATCACCAATGAGAAATTCTCTGTTCCAAACCCACGTCGTGGTTTTCCGTTTTTTAGTAACTGGTCATCGGCGAGCATGATGTCTCGCATTTTTCGAAAGCCCTGTTTGCTCATGGTGGCCGCGATCAAATCACAAGCCAATTTCAGTTGGTCTTTGGTGAGGTCGCCCATGCGAACTCCGCCCGCGTCAGGTTTGGCGGGTAGGTTTGTCCACTCAAACCGTTCCGGACTATCCAAAGGGTGCATGGTGATTTTTTTGGTATCTTCGTCCAGCGAATTTAGAAACGCATTGGCTGCTTTGACCATGGTCGCAACCGAATGGTCTTGGTCTTTGGCGTATTTGTAAGCACCAACTGCAAAACTCGCGTCCGACACGAAGTCCTTGCGTTGGGGCTCTACCGTCCTGTTTTTCTGCGCCATCAGGTGGGATGGAGCGGCCCAAACGAAACAGACTGTAAGAGCGAACGCACTGAGTGTAAGTTGTGCAATTTTCATGGTTTACTTTCGTTTCAAAGGACGATTTTGGTCTTGGTCAAACGGCTGATTATCCAACTTCAACAATCGATGGATCGTAATCTTCTGGAGGAATGAAACCCAGAAAATTCATCACAGTTGCGGCCAGACTGCTAATTCCAAGGTCTTTCTCAGAGGAAAGCCGGGCCTTGGAAGTTCCCGATGCGTCGTAGATGTAGCACGGTACCGGATTGAGAGTGTGGCTGGTTTTTATTCTAGGGTTTCCGGCAGGGTCCATTTTGACTTTTCCGTCTTTTCCAAGCTCATGCATTTCATCGGCGTTGCCGTGGTCAGCCGTCACGATCAAAACACCACCTGCTTTGTTGATCGCCTCTAACAAACGAGCGACGCAGAGGTCGACGGCTTCGACTGAAATTTCAACCGCCAGCAAGTCGCCGGTGTGACCGACCATGTCCCCGTTGGGATAGTTAGCCCGGATGAAGTCATGCTTTTTGTGTTCAATCGAATCCAAAATCACGTCGGTGATCTCGCCGCCTTTCATCCATGGGCGTTGCTCAAAAGGCAGAAGGTCCGAAGTGATTTCAACATAGTCTTCGGCGGACTCATTGAATTTTCCGCTACGGTTGCCGTTGAAGAAGTAAGTGACATGGCCGTACTTTTGGGTTTCGCTTACGGCGAGCTGTGTGACGCCAGAGTTGGCAAGGTACTCGCCCATGACGCTGTCGATCGCCGGTGGTGAAACGAGAAAGTTCTTGGGAATCCCCAAGTCAGCATCGTATTGCATAATGCCGGCAAATTTGACGGCAGGAACCGGTCCACGATCAAACTCTTTGAGATCAGGTTCGTCAAAGGCACGTGTGATTTCCATCGCTCGATCGCCACGAAAATTAAACAGGACCACGCTATCTCCATCGACTATTGGACCAATCGGTTTTCCATCTCGGACGATTACGAACTCTTTCAGGTCTTGATCGATCACGCCTGGATCGTCAGCGCGAAGGGCTTCGACGGCTGCGGTTGTTGATTCGAAATTCCGTCCGATTCCTTTGACGTGCGTGTTCCAGCCACGCTCAACCATTGGCCAGTCAGCGTTGTACCGGTCCATCGTGATATAAAGCCGCCCGCCGCCAGACGCGATCGCGTAATCAAAATCTCCCGCACTGTTGATTCCCGCTAACAGCTCCTCCAGTTTTGCAATGTATTCCAGTGCCGACGTTGGCGGCACGTCTCGACCGTCTAGCAGGGCATGGATTCGAACTGTCTTGATTCCTTGTGCTTGAGCCTGACGAATCAGAGCGAACAGAATATCAATGTGGGAGTGAACATTGCCGTCTGATAAAAGCCCGAGTAGATGCAGGGTTTGTCCTTCGAGCGAACCTGTTAGATCTTTCCAAACGTCGCCCTCGAACATGGCTTTCGATTCGACTGCGTTTTTTACAAGCAAAGCGCCTTGGTCAAAAACTCGTCCTGATCCGATCGCGTTGTGGCCGACTTCGCTGTTTCCCATGTCACCATCGTCTGGCATTCCGACCGCACGCCCATGAGCCTTGAGCGTGGTGTAAGTCGCATTCTCTTTGAGCCAGTCAAGCGTTGGGGTCGAAGCCTGAGCAACCATGTCCCCTGAATCTGCTTTACCGATTCCGACTCCATCCATGATGACGAGGACGACAGGGCCTTCGCTGCCTGCAAACGTTGGGTGTTTTTTTAGTGACATGGTTGGGTTCGTTTAGTCTTTCGGGATCATCTATGCAGAAATTTCATGCTTGAGCGTTCCATTGTTGGCTGGAAAGGCATGAATTGTCTACTGGATACAAATCGTTTGATGCGAGACAATTTAAGCTTGCGAGACAAACCAAATTTAGCATTTACCAATACGAAAAAATAATGGCCAAGATAAATCCGATATCGTTTGACTATGCCGGTTCGCTGATCCCCGAACATGGAATCACTGAGGAGCAAATTCGCGAACTCGGCCCCAAATTAGAATCTGCCCGTGAAGAAGTTCTAAAAAACGATCTCGAATTGTATGCGTCGGGCGGAGATGTTCCTCCTGAAAAGCAACCTCTTGATGCAGGTTACCATGAAATGCCGGAACGCATTTTGGACGCCTATCAATCTGACCGAGCCAATAGTGAACTAGGAAGAATTTTGGCAACGGCCAAGCGGCTCTCGGAAAACGTCGACAAAGTCGTCGTGCTTGGAATTGGTGGTTCATACATGGGTGCCCGGGCATTGATGGAGTCTTGTTGTCAGCCATATTTCAATGAACTCAGTCGTGCCCAGCGAGGAGGCCGACCGAGAATGTACTTCGAAGGCAACAATGTCGACAACGATTGGTCGCAGGGGTTGTTACAGTTTCTAGCCAACGATTCCAAAGGCGATGGCCCCGAAGGCAAATGGGCGATCGTCGTGATCAGTAAAAGCGGCGGGACGCTGGAGACTGCTTCTGCGTTTCGGCAGTTTTTGCGGGCTCTGGAATCACAAGTCGGTGCCGACAATCTTCCTGAATATGTCGTGCCTGTCACCGGCGAATCGGGAAAGCTCGCCAGTCTGGCCGACGAGATTGGTTGCAAAGACCGTTACCTGGTTCCTGACGGAGTTGGCGGTCGGTTCTCGATTCTTTCTGCCGTTGGTTTGCTACCTGCGGCTTTGCTTGGAATCGACGTGGTTGCTTTGTTGGAAGGCGCTGCAGCAATGAATAGCACGTTCCGGACCAAGCCAATGGGTGAGAATCCGGTGCTTGACTATGTGGCCGTCAATCACTTGTTGGAACGTGAGCGAAACGTTGTGACTCGTGTGCTTTCTGTCTGGAGTAAATCACTGGAGTCGCTTGGGTTCTGGTACGACCAATTGTTGGCGGAGAGTCTTGGTAAAGCTGAAATGGGTGCGTTGCCTTTAACATGTTTAAATTCTCGCGACCTTCATTCGCGTGCGCAGCAGCATCAAGAAGGTGTTCGAGACAAAGTCATGAACAACGTGATTGTCGATAATTGGCGGTGTGACCCACTTCCGATTGGGCACAGCGACCGGGATCAGGATCAATTGAATGAACTCGCGGATAAAACGCTTCCCGATATTATGACGGCGGCAATTGAAGGCACGAATAAGGCTTACCACGAAGACAATCGGCCGACAACGAATCTTCGGCTGCCGATGGTGAACGAATCGGCGGTTGGGCAGTTGTTCCAGATGCTGATGTTGGCAACGGTGGTGGAAGGCCGATTGATGGGAATTAATCCTTATGGTCAGCCGGGTGTCGAAAAATACAAAAAGTATATGAACCAATTGCTTCGCAAGCCTGTAACAACTTAATGAGGCTTAAGGAAAACAATGAGTGTTGATTTGACTTGGCTTGGTCACGCAAGCTGGAAAATTGAAACGGGCGATTCAACGATTCTGTTGGATCCGTTCTTGAATGATTCTCCAACATCGCCGGTTAAGGCCGCTGATGTTGATGCCGATTACATTTTGGTGTCGCACGGGCATTTTGATCATGTTGCCGACGTCGCCGAAATCGCAAATCGCTGTGATTCAACCGTGATCGCAATTTTTGAGATCGCACAATGGTTTGAATCGAATCATGGCGTCAAAAAAACAACAGGAATGAATATTGGCGGGTCCGTTTATTTGCCTTTTGGCGAAGTAAAAATGACACCCGCGATTCACAGTTCAAATTTGCCAGATGGATCGTATGGTGGCGTTGCGGCCGGTTTTTTGTTGACGATTGGCGAAAAGAGAATCTACTTCGCCTGTGATACAGCTTTGTTTTCTGACATGCGGTTGATCGGAGATAAAGAGATTGATGTTGCGGTCCTGCCGATCGGCGATCTGTTTACGATGGGCCCCAAAGACAGCGTGGCGGCAACGAATTTCTTAAACCCAAAACAGGTTTTGCCGACGCACTACAACACTTGGCCACCGATTGAGACGGATCCTGAAGCTTGGGCGGGGCTAATCAAAGCTGGTTCCACCGCCGAACCAATTGTGCTCGAGCCAGGGCAAACGCATCACGTTGGATGAGCGATCCAAAAACAAGCATAGAATTGAAAGTTTTAGTGGAATGAAGACAGATTCAAACGCACAACCCATTCGAGGCCGCGTGCGAACTTTGCAGGCGTGGTGTTTGCGAGTTGCAATTTTGAGCGCAGCCACAGTCTTGGCCGTACCAGCATTTGGGCAGACGGATGTGACCCACTGGAGACTGGAAAAAGACGAACAACTGAAAGTTAATCTCAAACAGACGACGACAACCAAAACCAAAGTCGACGCGCGTGAGACCGCCGTCAATAGTTCAAACGAAATAGTGATGCACTGGAAAGTTGTTTCTGTAACTGGTGACGGGGATGCGACAATTGAACAATCGCTTCAATCGATCAAGCTGTCGGTGGAAGATCCAGCGGTCCCCTCTCAGGCTGTTCGCTATGACACGGCTCTGGACGACAAAGAGATTTCCAAGACATCCAAAACGTTGCTCAAACAGGTCAAACCGCTGATTGGTCTGAAGTTTGTGGTCGTGATGTCAAAACTCGGTGAGATCAAAGAAGTCACTTTGCCTCCAAAAACGGCTGATGCCATCAACCAACTTCCAGAGACGCTTCAGCTAAGAAAGCTGTTCAGTAGTGCAGGGCTCAAAGATATCCTTGGTGCTTCCGCGATTGTTTTGCCAGAAGAAAAGATGGCCAAAGGAAAACAGTGGGCGGACGAAAAAGAAGTTGACACGCCGTTTGGGCCGTTCAAGCGAATTCGAAATTATCAATACGACGGTCGGCGAACATCCGACGACGTTGAGTTGGGAACATTTAGTATCAAAAGCTCAATGGTTCGTTTAAGTGATTCGTCACAACCGAATGATCCGCAGAAAGGAAAGCTGGTTTCTTTTAATGGGACTGGCGAATTAAAACTGGATGTCAAAGGCGGATTTTTCAGCCAGGCCAACATCAAAAACAAGGTTGAGACTGAAAGAAATTACCGTGAGAAGAAAATCAGCACGGTTGTTATCAGCGAGCTTGAAACACAGACTCGAAAACTCGATTCAAAGTAGACGGGTCTCTCAAAGCCATCGACTCCCGAGTTTTCGATTCGAGTAGTTTATCGTGTTCACTAAATAAGCAATTCAATTTCCTCAAAACAGCGAACGTGAAATTTGATTGTTGCCTGCAAAGTTCGTATTCCGAAAAACTTTTTATTTATCTAACTGCTAAATGTCTGAATTTGAAACCGTCGCCAAAGTTGGCGACATTCCTGACGGAGAAGGTCGCGCATTTGAGTTCGGCGACAACGTCGTTGCGATTTTTAACGACAATGAAACCTATCGAGCGATCGACGATATGTGCCCACACATGGGCGCTTCGTTGGCAACAGGGTTTTATGAAGACGGAGAAGTCTCCTGTCCCTGGCACGCTTGGCGATTTGACACCAGAGACGGGGCTTGGTGCGACAATCGGCGGATCAAGATTGCGGTTTTCCAGGTACGCGTGGTTGGCGATGAAATCCAGGTCGCTGAGCCTCTGCCAGAGCCGCCGGAAGATTCCAAAAGTGAAACCGCAGCGACTCAAAAGCCTTCCTGCGATGGCTGCCAAGACGACACCAAAAGTGGTGATGGTAATGAGTGAATCCGACACAACGGGGGGAAAAGCCGCGAACACAGCAGACGGGAATGCCGTAACAATTGTGGCTTTCCAAAAACTAATCCGAGAAATGTATTTTGAAAAAGACGTTGCTCGGGGGATTCCCGCAACGTTCATGTGGTTGATGGAAGAGGTCGGCGAATTGTCGACAGCGCTTCGAGAGACCAGTGATGACGAAAAACAGCGAATTGAACCCGACGAGTACGCGAAACGACGCGCTAATTTAAAGCAAGAATTTGCCGATGTTTTGGCATGGCTGGCAACCATCGCCAACGTCGCAGAGGTTGATTTAGGCTCTGCGATCGCTGAAAAATACGGTTCCGGTTGCCCCGGGTGCAATGCCTTGGTGTGTGTGTGTCCAGACGAAGAAAAGCCGTAGACGCATTGAAACGTTCGATTTCGTCTTTTGATTCATTGCCGATAGTTTTCTGAACTTCAAGTTCAGGGAAGAGGTTCCGTAATAGCCTGAAATCGCGTGTTCGATTATGCTGTTACTTTTCAGACACTCCCGGAAGCTCCCCTCTGACTCCACTATGAAATCGAATTTCGTGCTTCCCAAACATCGACTCGTTTCAGACTGCATTCTTGCTGTGCTGTTGATGGTCTTGATGCTATTGAATCTTCCTGCGACTGCCGGTGCGCAAGCAGCCGGACAGGGCGACATCGAACTTAAAATTGGTATCGGTGGTAATGCGAAGCTTGGGAAGTGGCTTCCAATTTTCATCAAGGCACCGGCTGGATCGAATCCCAAAAAGTTTGAAATCGAAGTGCTCGACGGTGACGATACGCCGGTCAAGTATGTGGGTGATCTGCTGATCGATGATCGAGGAAGCGATCAATACCAAGCCCTCGTTCGAATCGGACGAACGTTCGGGATGTCAATAATTCGACTGCTGGATGATTCGGACAACGTTCTGTTTGAAAAACAGATTGAGCTTCGGGGAGCAACTAAAGTCGGTGAATTTCAACGTTCGACGCGTTCGATTTTTATGACTTATGAAAGCGGCGATGAAATTAAGAAACTTGTCGAGTCCGTTTCGGCCTTCAATGCCGATGGAGAAACTCGAGTCGTCGTGGCGCAAAACAAAGATGCTTTGTTGCCCGTGAGTCGTTTGGGCTATGACTCTGTTGATCTGGCGGTCATGGTCACATCGGATATGGACCGAATGAGCCAACTAACAACCTCTAACGTTGACGCAATTGAAGGCTGGGTTCGCGAGGGCGGCACGTTGATCATCTCGTCTGCAAAAAACAGCGAGGCGTTGTTGTCGTCTGGCGGATTGCTTGAGCGGTTTTCGCCAGGAAAGTTTTTGAAGCTTGGCAGTTTCAGTAACAGTAAAAGATTGGAAGCACTCGCCAAAAGTCGCGAGCAGTTGATCCCGCTTCGAGGTGAACCGATCGAAGCCGCTGCGTTTGAGGAAATGAACGGTGTGCTTGTTTTGGATGACGGAAAATCAATGCCGTTGATCACTCGCAGGGCTTTTGGTTTAGGCCAGGTTGTGTTTGTTGGCTTCGATTTGGATTCGCAGCGGATGAGCCAGTGGAAAGGTCTTCCCAATCTGATGCTTCGATTGGTCGGTGGTGAAGAACTTCAAAAAGAAGACGAAAACAAAAATTCGTCACGTGGCAGTTCGGTTTCGCACATGGGTTACGACGATTTAGTTGGACAAATGCGTGTTCCGATGGAGACGTTTTCTGGCGTGCGATTTGTGGCGTTCACGTGGGTGGCGCTTTTGATTGGACTTTACATTCTCTGCATCGGACCGGGCGACTATTTCTTCTTGCGAAAAATACTTGGCAAAATGGAGCTAACCTGGATCACGTTTCCACTCGTGTCGCTCGCGTTTTGCGCGTTGGCGATTGGCATTTCGCGAATGACAAGACCGACTTCGATCCAAATTAATCAATTCGAAGTGATTGATGTCGATGCTGTTGCCAAACGTGTTCGCGGGTCGGTTTGGGCCAATATTTACAGCCCCCAGGGAATGACTTGCGAAGTCGAATTGGAGCGAGAAACGGGACTTGGTTTTGAAATCGACTCTGATCTGATCTCTTGGCACGGTTTGCCGGGCGATGGGTTGGGCGGTATGTGGACAAGCGTGAATCCCGGACTCTTGAAAACTCAGTATCGATCCGAGATCGACGTTTCAGCAGACGGACGGACAACGAAAACTCGATTGATTGATTTGCCGCTTCAGGATTCTTCAACCAAGCCAATGTTCTCAAGGTGGTGGGCGGATAGCCCGGATCGAATTCGGAGTCGACTGAAGAAGGATACACGCTTAGGTGGTCAGCTGGTTGGAACAGTAACGAATCCATTTGATTTTACTTTGACAAATTGCAAACTCGTATTCGAGAACTGGGTCTACGTTCTCAACGACGATCTTGAGCCCGGTCAAACGTTTGACGTGCAGACCGAAACGAATGAAAAAACGTTGAAGAGTTTGTTGACGCGCCGCAAGAAAAATCAAGAAGACAAAAATCGAAGCAATAACAGTCCTTGGGATCCAGAGGACGATAAACTAACGCGGATTGCCGATATGCTGATGTTCTATTCAGCTGCCGGTGGAGAAAACTATACCGGGCTGACGCACAATTATCAGCCGTTTATCGACATGACCGAATACGCTTATCTGGAACGCGCCGTTCTAGTCGGGCAGGTTAAACAAGTTGGAAGTCGACTAAAAGTGAACGGGGAAAGTGCGGATGATCTGTATGATCAAACGCTGACTATTGTTCGGCTTGCTTATCCGGTTGAGTACAACGAGAGAAAGAAATCAAGGTAAAGCCTGATGATCAAGACTGAGAACCTGACGAAAAAATATGGTGAGCTGTTTGCGATCAAAGGGATCGAAATGGACTTGAAGCAGGGCGACTTGTTTGGCTTTATTGGTCCCAACGGTGCGGGCAAGACAACCACGATGCGAATCATCGCAACGTTGTCGGAACCGTCATGGGGTGAAGCTTATGTTTGTGGCCATTCAATTTACAACGAGCCCAAAGAGATTCGCCGGCTGGTTGGTTACATGCCTGACTTTTTCGGTGTGTACGATGACATGAAAGTCATTGAGTATCTGGAGTTTTTCGCAGCGGCCTATCGAATTAAGGGGCCTGCCAGGCGAAAGAAATGCAATGAAATGTTGGAGGTGGTTGATCTCGATTTCAAACGGGATGCGTTCGCCAATACACTTTCTCGTGGTCAAACTCAGCGACTGGGTTTGGCTCGCGTTCTTTTGCATGATCCGCAAGTGCTGTTGTTGGATGAGCCGCTCAGTGGTCTGGATCCGCGAGCTCGAATCGAAATGAGAAACCTGCTGCGACGACTTGGGCAGACCGGAAAAACAATCATCGTTTCAAGTCACATTTTGCCGGAACTGGCGGATATCTGTAACAAGATTGGGATTATCGATCGCGGCGTGATGAGCTTTTCAGACGAAGTTACCGAAGTGATCAAGAAAGTTCGCGATCAGATCATTTTGCACGTTGGTGTTAAAGATGATGAAGAAAGAGCAAGCCGGTTTCTGGATGCGCATGACGATGTTGACCGGGTGGTCAATGGCGACGGGTTTTTGGTTGCGACGCTGAAGAAAGGCATCGAAGATTATTCTGAATTGCCAACAGAGCTGATCGGCGAAGGGTTCAAGTTGACTTTGTTTCAAGAGGAAGAAGTCAATTTGGAGTCCGCGTTTATGGCGCTTACCAAAGGTACTGGGGCCAATTTTTAAGGGCTGGTTTGATGTCGTGACGTATTTTCACGTCGGATCGCGTTTGTCAGATCAAAAATTTTGGACATTATTTGTGGTAACGTGCACTCTAGAGTTTTGCCTTTAAAAGCATGTGCCTTCTCGTTCGGCTCATCATGTGTGCACTCAATGTAGTTGATGCAAATTCGTCTGGTCGGACCAACCGCAGCCATGAAACTGATTATTGCCATTATTCAACCGCATCATCTCGAGCGGGTCAAAACAGCGCTGAGCAAGGTCGAAGTGTTCCGTTTGACGATCATGGATTGTCAGGGCTTTGGTCGTCAGGGCGGGAACTTGGAGTACGGTTCCCGGGAGCAAGAGATCACGGCGAATCTACGCCGAAAAATTCAGCTTCAGATCGCGGTTAATGATGAATTTGTCCAGCGGACGATCGATGCGATTATCGAAGGTGGACG
>CAZQQR010000148.1:1349-12800 GCA_964595515.1 uncultured Pirellulaceae bacterium | reverse complement strand
AAAACTGCTGGTTGACAAAGCGATTGCAACACAGCAGATCGAAAATAGCCGTGATGTCATGGTGATTCCTCGATGTAAGTCATGTAGTAACGTTGGATTCGATTGCGGTCCATTAAAAAAGGACCGCACGAATTGTGCAGTCCCAATATGTTACCTGATTCAACCCGCCCGAAAAGGGGTAATTCCAAAAGGGCAGTTTTAACGTCTTAGGTTATATACCGTCTGGGCTGGCTTCGTCTTCTCCACCCGTTGCAATGGCGACAACACCACCAATTAGGGCTAGTCGACCAAAACGTGAGCGAAGAAGTCCGCCACCACGACCGCCACGAAGGAATCCGCCACCGCCGCCGCAACCACCAGCACATCCGCCACCGCAGCT
This sequence comes from uncultured Pirellulaceae bacterium, assembly GCA_964595515.1. GTDB lineage: Bacteria > Planctomycetota > Planctomycetia > Pirellulales > Pirellulaceae > Mariniblastus. The sequence continues at coordinate 12,421 of CAZQQR010000148.1, read as the reverse complement.
TGATGCTGGAGCAGCAGCGTAACTGTCGTAAGCAACGCCTTGGCTTAGACCCATGTCGTAGTTGGCAACCCCGCCAGAACCGACGATAACGTCGCTTCCACCGAAATATTCACCAGAAGAACCGAACATTTGATATGTTCCTGGTTCGACACTGGCGAATGAGAATGTACCTTTTTCGTCGGCTTCTACCGACTGAATGACAACGCCATCTTGGCTCAAAGTGAGTTTGGCGGTTGGTAGAGGCGTTTTCTCACCATCAGCTTTTGCGAAAACTGAGCCTGTTACCGGTCCTGCAACTGCTTCAGGAGCTGTTTCCTGAGCAAAAGCTGGAGTTGCGATTGTAAGAACCGCACAGCACAACAAGGCTGCAAATCTCTTAACGGTCATGTGTAAAATCCTATGTGAATTGTTAAAGGGTGTGATATGTGATGTCCGAAACCATCTACAAGATCACACTTCCTGATTGCCTATATTACCTATGAATCCTAATCGTTCAATTCAAATCGCTCAGATTGTTAGAAAAAACTCAGAATTCAAGGAAATCCTTAAAAACCAAGTGTTTTCACTCAAAAGTCGTGAATTTGAGAAGATTGAAATGACTTACAAATAGAATGCGTCACTAGAAGAGTCTTCGTATCCAAATTTTTCGAAAAAATCAGAAAACATAATGACAGGCTCGCGATTAATCCTAAGCATCCTGTTTGCAATGGCCGCGATTTTCGCTCCGTGGCCTCTGGGTGGTAACTGGCCCTTTTTCAGATTTGCCGCCCTTATCGTGGGCACGGCACTTTTAGCGACCACTTTGGTCCTCCCCAAAAAACCAAGTCCTTTGGTGGCCTTTCCATTTATCTGGTTAGTCGTAGCTTTTGGAGGGGCGTATGTACTTTTCCAATCGTTGCCCCAAAGTGCTTTTTTAAGCACGCCAGTCGAGGTGGTGAACACCGAGCGGTTCGCAGAATCTGGGCTAAAAGGAATTGATCTACAGGCCGAACCTTCGGACGTCGGTGCGATTTCAGTTTATCCAGCCGCGACCCGAGAGAAACTCGTTGAGCTGCTATTGGCTTTTGGTTTTTTCGTGGCAGCAACGGTTTGGTTGACCGAACGAAAATCAATCGTCAATGTTCTGTGGGGTATTTCTTTTTCAGGCGTTGCAGTAACTCTTTTTGGTTTGGTGCAAAGTCTGTCCTGGAATGGCAAAATCTTCTGGCAGATCCCAGTTTCGAACGGTTGGGTCTTTGGTTCGTTCGTCAATAAGAACAACGCCGCCGGGTTTTTGCTGGTAACACTCGGCGCAGCGATGTTTTTCCTCGCCCGGCAAATGATCCAATGGAGCGAAAAGCGTCAACCATCGGGTTTGGTATTGGACAGCGAAGAGTGGGACGAAGTCAACGAACTGTATGCGCCAACCTTGAGCGAGCGATTTCTGAGATTCGTGGCCGAGATTCAGCCCAAACATCTCTATACGTTGGCGGCGACCACGGTAATTGCCAGTGGCGTTGTTGCGTCGCTTTCTCGCGGCGGAATGTTGGCGTTGGCTGGAACACTATTAATGACGTTTGTCGTTCTGGCCAGAACGAACCGGAAACTGGTGGCGTCGTTGGCTGCAATCCTGTTCATCGGTGGTGCCACGTTTGTCGTTGTTTCTGAACGATCAGATTCTGTCGTGGCAAAAATTGAAAGCCTCTCTGACGTCTCACAGGCTGCTGCACCTAGGTTAGCCCACTGGAATGACGCTTTGCCGTTCGCCGCCGAACATCTGGCGTTTGGGACGGGCGCCGGTTCGTACCGTTACGTGACATCTAGCATGCAGTCTTTCTTTTTTGAGAAGATCTTTGCGCATGCTGAAAACGTCTACATTGAGACGGTGGTTGAAATGGGTTTGGTCGGGGTGTCGCTGCTGGTAATTGCGATCTTTATTGCACTGATGGCTTGTTTTCGACTCATCCGGCAGCGCGAAAATTTTGATAAGGCGCTCGGCGTTGGCGGTTTAGCGTCACTAGTCGGAGTGGCTCTGGCTTCTGTGCTTGATTTCGGAATCTACCAGCCGGCCAATTCAATCGTGATGGCAATCATGATGGGAATGGTGGTTGGTCGTGACAATTACAAGTACGCTCGTCCCAACGCCAAAATCGCGACATACGCGATTCCAGTATTTCTGTTTCTGATGTTGATTTCCAGCTGCTGGGCGGTCTACGAATCGTATGGAATCGAATCGCGGCAGTATGCGACTCGGCTGATCAAGCTTATTAATCAGTCTGAAGAACCGATCGGAAGGCACAATACAAAACGCGCTTTCGATGCAATCGAATCAAGTCTTTCAACGGCAATCAAAATTCGTCCCGATGATTCTGAAGCAGAGTTTCAGATGGGCGAGTATCACGTTGCAAAATTCCGAACGGAGTGGGCCAGAGAATTGTTATCAGAGTACGACGTTCTCAAAAAAGAGGCGGCCAAAACACCGGAGATTCCGTTTGAGGATCTTTCACCAGAGACCATTTGGCGAACCACGGCGCTTTCGTTTTTGCATCAGGAGTATCGCTACGTTGAGCGTTCCAACAAAGCTGCGGCTGCCCAGATGGTTTCCGATCCCAAAATCCAAGATCACTTGAAATCGGCTTACGATCACTATGAAAAAGCTGAAAAGAACTGCTCGCGCGTATTCAAAACTAGAATTCGACAAGCTCAGTTGAGTGCTTATTTTGAGCCTGGCGCTGAACCGGGGCACTTGGCTGCCGCACTTTCTCGGAACTTTTGGAATAGCCAGATCCTCTATGAGTGCGGTTTGCTGGCTCTCAATTCTGGCAAGCAGGATTTGGCTGTGGAATTATGGGCGAGATGCTTGTCCAATCCTCACACAAAGAAATTCGAAAGGCCGATTGTCGAGTTTTGTTTGGCGGAGCTGTCAATGAAACGCCTGTACGAGCAGGTTTTGCCGCAAAATCCGGAAAACCTTCTCTCAGTTGCGCGGAAATACTTCCCCTCAGAGTTAATCCTTCCCAAGAAGTATTTGCTGATCCATACTAAGCAGGTGATTTCTGAGGCGCAGCTCGACGAAACCGAACGATTCTATTTTTTGGCAGAAGCGGAACGGCTGAGTGAAGAGTTTGAACTGGCTGCGAAACATTACCAGAAAGCACTTGAATTACGTCCAGAGAAAACTCTGTGGCGATTCGAGTACGCGAAGTGTCTCTATGAGACGAAGCAGTTTAATGAGGCAGTTCGCCAACTTAAAAAATGTGAACTTGAAAACAGTCGGCTCAACCATAGCATCAAGCCATTGTTGGACCGAATTCGTAGAGACCGGCTCCAGTCGCCAGTGCAGGCGTCCAAGCCTGGATCAGAATCTCCTCAGTAATCAAATTTGAATCGTATTTTTACACGTTAGCTCAATACCGTTAACCACCAATCTGAATTGCATCTTGCTTTAAGCAACGGAGTCTCCCCCGATGTCGCTTATTAATGTCGATTACCCGAATTACCCAGGTGGACAGCCGGGCCCGCAGGCTCCGCCAGCGCAGCAGGGTGGATACAATCTCGATCTCTTCGATCTCATCAAGCGTAAGTTCTGGATCATCCTTTTCTTTACGTTGGCTGGTATCGCGCTTTCGATGTTGTACTTTTTTAAGGCTCCAAAGACTTACCAATCAACAGCGAAAATTTTCGTCGATGAAAAGAATGCTTCTGTCGTCAGCGGTGAAGGCGAATTTGGCGGGAGTGACACATCTGTCGAACAGTACATGTTGACTGTCAAAAGTACAAAAATTCTGTCTCCATCGATCAGCAATGGTAAGTTTCACGAATTTGATACGTTTGCAGAATGTGATGATGTACTTCGTGATCTTAGAGATGGAAAATCTTTGGCTGTTAAGCCCGCTGACTCGAAAACTAAATCGGGCGTGATTCAGGTTGCCTTTAGTGGATCAGATCCTGAAGAGTGTCAAAAAGTTCTTGAAGAAATCATCGCTTCGTTTGACGAGCATATTAAATCAACAACCCGACACGTTGGTGGAGCGTCGGCGGAACTCGTTCAGAAAATGCAGAACGAAATGCTGAAACGTCTACAGGACGTTGAGCAAGAGATTCAGACGTTGAATTCCAGTCCTGAAGTCATGAATGTTGAAGGACGCATCGTTAACCCGCACCAATTGCAATTGAGCATGTTGATGCAAGACTTGCATGACATCAGACGTGAGCGTGTGAAGCTTGATTCTCGAGTTAAAAACATTCTGGTCGCTCAGCAATCAGGACGGACTCAAGAATTGGTCTCTGAAATTATTCGGGAAAATGGCGACGTTAATTCGGCTGGTGCATATACGGCGACTCACGATCAGTATCTTGAATTGAAAGTGAAAGAGCAGGAGCTGTTGTCTCAGTTTGCTGCGGATCACCCGGAACTCAAATCGCTTCGCAGTAAAATCGCGCTTGTTGAAGGCATGAGAGCCAAAGAATTCTCTCGAATGAACGGTCCAGAAGCCAACATCATGCCTCCTGAGCAGATCATTGGTGAGTACGTTTCGCAGCTGCGGCGCCAAGTCGCGACGTTAATGACTGAAGAAGACGAACTGAAGAAATCAATCAAGGATGAGCAGCTTCAATCGACTTCGGTTGCGGCGATCGTAGAAAAATTGAACACGCTTCAGCGTGAACGCGAGCGTTTGGAAAAAGGCTATTACACAATTGTTGAGCAGTTGAGTCAGATTAACGCTCTTAAAGAGCACCTTTGGCGTAATCTCTCAGTTCTGGACCCGCCATCTTTTGGTGAGCAGGTTGCTCCGAGTTTGCCCGTGAGTGGTGCAGCTGGGTTGTTTATCGGAAGTCTGCTTGGGTTGTTACTCGCTGCGTTTAAAGACATGGCTGAGAAAACATTCCGCTCTTCGGATGATATCGCTGGATTCTTGAACACTCGCGTAATCGGTCATGTGAATTTCTTTCAGAAGATGCGTGGTAACAAACTCAATTCACAGTTTCCAAACGTGAAACCGGAATTGGTTGCTATCCACAACCCTTCTGCGATGCCTAGTGAATCCTATCGAGCAATTCGAACGGCAATCTTTTTCCGCAGCCAAGAGACGGGTGCGAAAGTCATTCAGATTACCAGTCCGGCACCTGGCGATGGTAAATCAACGACGATCGCCAACTTGGCGGCTTCGATTGCACAATCAGGACGCCGCGTTTTGTTGATGGATGCCGATCTTCGACGTCCGGTACAGAATAAGATGTTTGGAATGTCCAACGAAGTTGGCTTAAGTTCAGTCATTCAGGGCGAGTGTGATTTGAGTGAAGCGATTGAGGTTATTCAACCCAAATATCTTTCGGTTCTGCCTGCTGGACCAGTGCCTGCTAACCCTGCCGAGCTGTTGACGTCATCGCGGTTTGAAGCAGTCATGAACGAGTTGCGCGAGCATTACGATTTTATCTTGGTCGACACGCCGCCGGTTCTTGCGGTCACGGATCCAACGATTGTCTGCAACCATGTCGACTTGGTTTACTTTGTGATGAGAATTCGTAACGGAGTCAAAAGCACTTCGACGCGTGCGAAAGAGATTCTTGATTCGATGGGTGTGGAATTGGGCGGAATCATCATCAACGGACTTCGTCGTCGAGATCAAAAGACTTACCAATACTCTGGTCAGTACGGGTACGGTGGTTACAAGTACGAATCACCGGGACGAGCTTCCGGTGTTGGCGGGATGCGAGTTCAGCCACATCCGCAAGAACGGTCGACTCGCGTTTAAACCTGAGCGTTTAGGATCGGGATTTGTTGATGCAGATATTTAAACGGATCGACGAGAGAATTTTTGCGATAATACGGTCGCACCGTGTATCCTAGGGATAGCGTCGGATTGGCAACTCAGTTGGGTTTGACAGCTTTAGTGTGGGTTCTAGAATGAAAACTGTGGTGACGCGGCTTCTTCGTGATTCTCACGTAGGTTATCCACCACATTTGATTGCTAAAGTGAGCAGATTTTATGTTTGATTCAAACAGTATTACTGACGTTCTTTTCCTGGCTTGGACTCCCGGCCCTTGGGAGCTCGCAATCATCGCTGGAATATTCCTGATGTTGTTTGGCGGTCAAAAGCTTCCCGGTCTCATGCGTAATCTTGGTCGCAGCGTGAACGAGTTCAAGCAAGGGATCAAAGACAAACCATCAGACACAGCGATCGAAGACGGCACCGATAACTGAGACAACTTAATTGGGGTTGTTGGATCCGTTCTGGGAATTTCTGAGACTTAAATCGAGTTTCGCGTGGACTTATCACCGATCATTTCTTTCATTGGCATCGGTACTCCCGGCGTTGGAGAGTTGATTGTCATCGGCGTCGTAGCAGTGTTGCTGTTCGGCAGCCGGCTACCAGATGTGGCCAGATCATTGGGTAGTTCCTACCAGCAGTTTCGTAAAGGACTGTCTGATATCCAATCATCGATCAAGACTGATATGAGTGTCGATAATTCTTACAATCGAATCTCGGAATATTCAGACATCGAAGACGACTATGAAGAGCCCACGGCTCCAAAATTCGAGCCGCCTGTTGGAGAAGATGCTGACGTCGGGGAAGATGCTGACGTTGCCCATTGACAATTTTGGCGGTCAATCACAGCATAGCTCTACGAATAAATCACAGATTGAGTGGATGGCAAGTAGTTTCATGTTCAGCATGTTTTGTATTAACAAATGCGGTCGCAATTTTTCTAGTAAGCAATTGGCGTGTTTCGCCGTCTGCTTATTAGTGCTTGTCCCAATCACTGGTTGCAGCAAGAAAAAAGAAGATCCAAAGCCACAGCAAAATGTGGTTACGGACATGGACATCAAAGTTGATCGTCAATCGAACGAATCAAAAGAATCAAAAGACGACTGATTTCACTTTTGCATTTCATTTTTGCAATTGGATAACAAGTGAACATATCGTTGTTCATCGCACAGGGCTCGGAAAAGGGAAAGTCTTTTTCCATTTCTGCAAACGAAGTTTCAATCGGTCGAGATCCCAATAACGAGGTTTCGATTGTCGATCAGGAAATCTCACGTTTTCACTGCCGCGCCAAAATCGTCAGCGACGGAATTACGATCGTGGACAACAATAGCTCCAATGGAACCTATGTTAACGAAGTTCGGGTTAAGAGTTGCTTACTTGCCAAGGGTGATATCGTGCGGATCGGTCAAACCAAATTGCTGATTGGTCAGGGGCCTGAGTTTTCCACCAGCGTTTTGGAAGACGATGATGATGAGTTGTCGACTTTCATCGATTGGCAGGATGATTTTGATGCCTCAGTCATTCTTGGTTCGAGTACGCTTCAGTCATCCAAGGAAACCTTGAATAGCGAGCGACGGTTTATTCAAGTCCAAAATGACTTAAGGTTCATTTACAAAGCTTCGCGAGTTACCAGTCGGCGACGTGAAAAGCTTCAGATGCTGAGTGAATTGTTGGACCTGATTTTTGAATGGGTGGCTGCTGATCGCGGGTGTGTCTTGTTGAAAGCTCCTGAGACCGAGGGTTATTCAATTCAGTTGGTGAACAATCGGGCGGCTGGGAAAGACCGAAGTATCCAAATTTGTGAGTCCATTGTTGCTCATGTGATTGACCAAAAAGTAGGCGTGCTCAGCGGAAATCCCAGTGATAAAGTTCGCCAGACCGAATCGGATCCCGAAAATCAGATCAACGAAGTCATGTGCGTTCCAATTCAGGCTGAAGGTGATCTGTTAGGCGTGTTTTACGTTGATACGTTGGAGAGTTCCTCGTCGAGTCAAGTCTCTCGTTTTCAAAAAGAGCACTTGCGATTGATGCTATCGATTGCAAATCAAGCGGCGGTCGTGATTGAGAATGAGGCTTATGTTTCTAAATTGGTAGAGCAAGGGAGGTTGTCTGCCGTTGGAGAAACAACTGCCCTACTTTCTCATCAGATCAACAATATTCTTCAAGGAATCAACGGCGGCCAACACTTGTTGGAAACCGGGCTCGAAAAAGGCGATTTGAATCTTGTTTCTCAAGGTTGGAGTGTCGTTGAGCGAAACCAAGCCAGGGTTTCTCAAATGATGCTTGATTTGATTTTTCTTACCAAGCCATTCCAGCCTGACCGAGTTCGTTGTGATCTTGTCCAGTTGGTAAAAAGAGCCATTCTTCAAGTCCGTGAAGAAGACGAATACGATGTTTCGATTAGTTTCCAGACCACGACTGCGTCTCGATTTTGTGAGATCAGTGAGACAGACATCCGCAAGTCGATCGCCTATCTTCTGTCACTGGCGTCGAAAGCGACTCGAAGGGATGGTGTTTCGGTTTCGCTGGACGTCATCGACAACAATGCAATATTGAACGTTCATTTTGTCGGCGCTGAGATTTTTAACAAACCACAAGATCTTGAGAGTGAGATCCACGATTCAACCACGCGCCAATTCGGCGGAATTGAATTTGCGTTAAGCACCAAATTGGTTGAGGGTCATGGTGGCCAAATCGAGCTAAGTCAGCCGGCGATTGGAGAGAACTTGTTGGTTCTGACTTTGCCGTTGTCTCCCAGCGAAAAATGATTGATGTCGACGTCGAGCGGCTCACCCAGAATTCGAATTCTGAGACGAATAAATTGCCTCAGCCAGAGTTTCCGAACAATCGCTTCTTCTTAACGCGCTTGTTTCAAAATAAAGATCAAAAATTGATTGCGGCTTGTTATGTTTCTGCGGGTTGCAGTCGGTTTTTTTGGGGCTGTTGTGGCAGACTTTTCCAGCGAATCCGCTAGTGGCGTTTGGGTAACGGATTCAACTGACGTCAATGCCAGCCAACCGGCGATACATAGGACATCGGGATTCGGATCCCGCAACGCTAGCGGACGACGCGTTATTGCAACTCGCCGTTTCAAAACAACTTCAATTGTTGGATATTGAATGGATGGATATGATGTCCTGCCCATTCGATCAAACCAACCCAGGGTGACCTGACCCTTGTTTGATAATCGGGTCAATAAAAAATGCAGGGGTCAAGGAGGATCGAATGCAAGTAGGATTTTGGACAACTCTCACACGTGAAACTTCTGTCGTTTCCGTTTTAATTTTTTCTGTCGGGATGTGTCTGACTTCGGCTGTCAACGCACAGACCGATTCAGTTCCCGATTCTTCGTCCAAGAAAAAGGTCGAGCCGGTATTCCGTGTTTCTAAGTTGGTTGATTCGAAGCAAGATCGACGAACAGAAGAAGAGAAATCTCAGCAGGGCAATGACGGGTTTAGTAATCAAGCCGTTGATTCGAAACCAGCTCGTGTCGCCAGCACCAATGTAGAGCCAAATCGAACTCCAGCGATCACCAAAGCAGTTTTGGAATCTCCACCTGCAACCAGAGTGATTCCGCCAAGCACAGGCAGTCTTCCGGGTGTGAAAGTTCCAGTCTCGCCAGCGAAAGCTGTCGTCACGCGAACACCTCATCCGCTTGACCAAGCTGTCAACTTTGCCCATGACGCTCTGGACGATATGCGAGCCGAAGTTTACGACTACACGGCTCTAATGGCCAAGCGTGAACAAATTAACGGCGTTGTTTCGGCACCCAGCTACATGAGTATCAAAGTCCGCTGTCCAAGGGTTTTGCCAAACGGCACACAACAGCCTTTCAGTATCTACATGAAGTTCTTGCGACCTAAGCAGTTTGCAGGTCGCGAAGTCATCTGGGTTGATAAGCAAAACGAAGGCAAGCTTGTTGTTCATGAAGCCGGCGGATTGATTGGAATGAAAACGTTTTTCCTTGATCCAACTGGACTCCTCGCAATGAGGGGGCAAAGGTATCCCATCTACGAAGCTGGTTTGGAAAACTTGATCATCAAACTGATTGAGAAAGCCGAACGAGATCGCGATGCGGGCCCTTGTACCGTTAACTATCGCGACGGAGCGGATATCAACAAACGACCTTGTTCGTTGATTGAATTGATCCACAACGATCGACGCCAGCCTTATGAATTTCACAAAGCCCACGTGTTTATCGACAAGGAACTCAAAGTTCCCGTCCGATTTGCGGCTTATGATTGGCCAGTCAACGGCCAGAAACCTGCGTTGTTAGAAGAATATACCTACTACAACATCAAGGTGAATGTCGGTCTCACGGACATGGATTTCAACAAAAACAATCCTGCTTACCGTTACCCAAAACGGTAGACCTAATAGATAATGAGTGACGAGCAAAGCCCGGCTTGGTTTCAAGCCGGGCTTTTTCTATTGATGCAACGGACGTTCTTTACCAACATCATTCTCCGCAGCATTGCTTTCTACCAGTAACGCTCCAGAACAATTTGTCCGGGAGATTTGCTGCGGTGTTTTTTCATGTCTCGCTTGCCAAGTATTTCTTCCATCGTGTCGAGCATTGCTGGATTCCCGCACAGCAACACCGATGAGTTGTCTGCTCGACACTTAAACCCAGTTACGTTTTCAATCTGTCCATCCTCAAACAGGCCTGGAATCCGGCCATTCAACGTGCCTTCTTTTTCTTCGCGGGTTAACGACTGAACAAATTTGAACCGTCCAGGATACTTCGTTTCCAAAGCCCTCATTTCGTCCGTGTAAGCGAGATCCGCAAAATGTCGAACACCGTGAATGCAGACGATGTTTTGAAATGACCCCCAGACCTCAGGTTCTCGCAGCATCGCCACATAGGGAGCTAATCCAGTGCCGGTTCCCACTAGCCAGAGTGTTTCAGCTTTGGGTGTTTTCTTAAGCGTAAAACTGCCTGCGGCCTTTTGAGAGACAACGATGCTTGAACCGACTTCGAGATTCCAAAGCCGGGGGGTTAGTTCGCCATCATCAACACGGACGATGAAAAACTCGAGTACTTCGCCGTGGGGAGACGCGACTGAATAGGGTCGGTTGATGAGTTGTTTTTCATCCCCCTCGTGACCATCTGGATAAAGCCCAAGTTGCAGAAATTGTCCCGCCAAGAACGGCGTCACGTCTGGGACGTTGACTCCGATGGTGAACAATCCATCTGTCCAGATTTTTTTTTCAACGACCGTTCCGCTACACCACTTCGGCATGGTTGGCTCTATTCAGGTGAGATCATTTTTTAAAGCCAACGAGGACTTCGATTGGCAATAGAGTTTCCGTCATTTTCT
>CAZQQR010000148.1:0-1249 GCA_964595515.1 uncultured Pirellulaceae bacterium | reverse complement strand
ATGGGACTGCGAAAGCCCGATGGTGGATTTGGCTGGAGCGACCAGCCTCGATCGCATCTTGTCGTCACGCACGCGGTGGTAAGCTGCTGCGATACGATGCAAATCAAGTTGACTGGTACCGCCGACCTAGCCAATTTTGTGCGCCAAGATCATCCTGGAAAACGAAAGCCCGCTAAACAGCGCTATCACGATTTTGATTTGTTGCAAATCCGAACGTTGAAGTTGCTTGGTGCGGAGACTTCGGAATGGAACGAAAAGGTCGCTCGATGGAAAGCTCCAATTCCCTATGCGAGTCAATATGAAAAAGACGCGAACCCCATTTTTCGCAGGCAAATCGCGACGTTACTTTGCCGCCGGGAACTTGGTTTGCCAATCGACGATCTGAAAGAACCGATGGCGAGGTTTCTAGCGGAGCGACGTCGCGTAAATGCCAGTTTCAACAATACGCCTGCCAAAGATAAAAGCGATGGGCATGTCGTCGCGACGTGGTGGGGGATTCAAGCATCAAGGTTACTTGGAGAGCTGGACGAGTCTCGCGAAGCGTTAATCCACTGGTTGCAATCGTGCCAGCGCCCCGATGGCGGTTTTTCATGGAAGCCTACTTCATCGCAGGACGGCCCATCCTTTTCGAGGCCGACGAACGCGACGTACACCCATGCAGCGGTCAGTGCGCTGCATTTGCTTGACGCAAAACCGCTGGATACAACCGCAGCGATTACTTACGTTTTAAATTTGCGAAACGCCGACCATGGTTTTGCTGAGCGGCCAGGCTGGCTTTCCAATCCGTTATCGACTTACTACTCGATCGAATCGTTGGCACGTTTGGGTGCGCTTGACCAAGCGCAACAACCAGTAACAAGAACGGCGGTTAATCGGCCAAAAGAAACTCGGCGGCCAGCAAAAGTAACCGGAAACCTGAGCGTGTACTCTGCTCAAGTTCAGGCCCACGGTGTTGGTAGTCCTCGCGATGCGGTCATCCTGGCTCAGCGACTTGGCATTCATCTTTGGGGCGCAAAAAATTCAACCCCCGGTTGGATCGCCGAAGCTCAACGAGTTGCCAGGGAAGTTGGCGTGGCGGTAAATTTTTGCGTCACCAACGAGGACTATGGGACTTGGATCAAAGTTCCCGGGTATGGAACGTACAGCCACATGAGTGACATCATCGCTGAGAACTTAACCGCGGCCGCCGGGTCACTAGGGAAAGGCACGACGGTGACTTGGCCCGAGTACCGCTCGCGAAGAATGGTTC
>CAZQQR010000147.1:8524-12939 GCA_964595515.1 uncultured Pirellulaceae bacterium | reverse complement strand
GGTTCCGATCAATCACCATCATCCAAGAGCAGTGTATCCAACTCGCCTCTTTCGGATTCTGATTCCAAACTTAATTCCAAATCTGAATTTTCCAAAGACAAAGATTTCGAAGACGACATTCTTGGCGAACTTGAAAAGAAGCTTGAGCGAATCGAAAAAGTAGATCGGACCGAGCGGACAAATGAGCAACGAAAGTATCTCGAATTGTTCAGAGCCAGAAAACAAATTGCCGACACGATTCAAGGCCAACTGAGCAAAACGAAACTCACCAAAACCAAGCAGAACCGAGGCCTTGCCAAATCAACAGAAGACAGTTTTGTCGTCGCACGAATTCACGTTTCGCCTCGATCAAAGACGGCGGAAATCACGTTTGCTTCCGTGATGAGCGAGGGCTTGGGGACGAGTGAGCTTTATCACTATCTCAAACATACACCTGCTGGTGGTTTCCGCGACTATCGAATCCTGGGAAGGTTCGCAAAATCGGAGCAAGCCAATGTTGCACTTACCCAAGCCCGTGCTGCTTACGATGCTCAGAAAGAAAACGAAGCCCAGATGATTGCTTACATCAAAGAACGGAACCGACAGTTGGAACGAGACTACCGAAGACGAAAAGCTCGCCTGAGAGCCTTCGCCTCGCAAAGCGGTTCTTTAACTGGCGGTTTGTCTACAGGCGGCGGTTCGATTACAGGCGGCGGTTCAGTATCCGTCACCCGTCGTTGCTGACGTTGAAATTCCGTCGCCAGTTTGGCGTCCTCACCAACGAAAAACAAAACAGCGATCGCAAAAGACGCGTCTACCGACTCTTACTTGTTATGAACGGTAACTCGCTTTTTCCCGGGATCGTCGCTCGCTTTGACACTGCCAATCATCCAGCAGTCGTAACCATGCTGCTCCATCAGGCGTTTGATCTTGTCGGCGTAATACGGGCTCACGATCATCGCCAATCCAAGCCCCATGTTGAAGACGCGGTACATCTCCTCCGTTTCAACCTTGCCTAATTCTTGAAGCCAATCAAAAACTCTTGGCCGCTGCCAACTGTTGGCATCAATGTCGATTTCAAATCCGTCAGGAGTGATGCGTTCAATGTTCTCCTCCAATCCGCCTCCGGTGATATGCGCGATTCCGTGAACAACATTTTTGACTTTGTAATTGTTTAAGACGGCGCGGATCGCTTTGGCATAAATCAAAGTCGGCTCGATCAACACATCGCCGACCGTTTTATCCGTACCCTCAAACTGATCGTCAGCAGACTTACCGGCAACATCGAACACAATCTTGCGAACCAAGCTAAACCCATTCGAGTGAATGCCGCTGGAGCCAACTCCGATAATGACATCTTCATCGGCGATCGTTCTTCCATCGATCACGTGGTCCTTTTCAACCACACCGACACAAAATCCAGCCAGATCATATTCACCGTGTTGGTAAAGGTCGGGCATGATGGCAGTCTCACCACCAAGTAACGCGCAGTCGCCTTGGAGACATCCATTACTAATACCGGAAACAATTTGCTCCAGCGCCACGGGGTCATCGTGTGACATCGCCACGTAATCAAGAAAGAACAAGGGCTCAGCGCCGCAACAAATCGCATCGTTGACACACATCGCCACCAAATCGACTCCGACCGATTCGTGTCGATTCAGCATCTGAGCAAGTTTGAGTTTTGTGCCGACCCCATCCGTACACGCGACCATCACCGGATTTTTGTAGTTTCGACGAAACAGCGGATTTTCGAAATCAAGCTGAAACAAACCTGCAAATCCGCCATCGAGCTGCCTTACCCGAGGGGAAAACGTTCGATGCATCAACCGCGGTAGTCGCTTCATTGCCTCGTTGTAAACATCGAGGTCGACCCCGGAATCTTTGTAGGAAACGCCTGTCATTGGCTTTTTGGTCTGTAGTAAAAGGTGTGTTCGGACTGGCCATCGTTGCACGTCACCGAGCGAACCAACAGTTTGCCCGATTCATCCAAATCGGGCAACCGTCCAAGCTTCAACACTAACCGCTCATTAAGGGACTTTGAGGCACGTCAACCATTAAGCTTTGCCGAATCGAACACCGTTGCCAGTCCTTCCAATCCTGCCGGTCGATCTTTCGACTTTGGCAAACCAAAAACATCTCATAATCCACCGCAAAAATGCGGATGAAAAGGTATGGAATCCTCTGGATCATCCTTCCGCCAGAGTGAATTCCCGCTCCATATAAAAGTCACCACGTGGTATTGCCACGACGAGGAAATACACCATGTTAATGGACATGAGGCACACTCATCCAAAACTTCAGTTCACCCACATGCTGCCCTACGGAGCAGTCATGCACGACCAAGGCGTGCAGTTTGTGGTTTTCAGCCGTAACGCAACTGAAATGCGATTGCTGCTATACGATGACGTAAACGATCTCGATCCGGTCGAAGTCATCACATTCGATCCAGATAAAAACCGCTGGGGTGACATCTGGAGCGTTTTCGTTCCAGGCGTTGGATCAGGTCAGCTTTATCATTTTCAAGCCGGTGGTCCCAACGATCCAAGCCGCGGCCTGAGATTCCAACCAAGCGCTCGGTTAATCGATCCGTATGCCAAAGCGCTCGCCGGAAATTTCCAGGAGTCCAGCGACGGAATTATTCGACCACCTAAATGCGTCGTCGTAGACGATAGTTTCGATTGGGAAGGCGATCGTCACCTGAGACGTGATCTTTCAGAAACCATCATCTACGAAATGCACGTTCGTGGATTCACCAAACACGAATCCAGCGGCGTTGAGCATCCGGGAACTTATCTCGGTGTGATTGAAAAGATCCCATATCTTCAGTCACTTGGCGTCACCGCTGTTGAACTGATGCCTGTTCACGAGTTCCCGATCTTTGGTGCCGACGGAAAGAAAAGCGAGCGTCCAAACTATTGGGGCTACGATCCTCTTGCTTTCTTTGCACCGCATCGTGGTTATTCGCACGACCAAAGCCCCGGTGGTCAGGTTCGTGAATTCAAGCAGATGGTCAAAGCCCTCCACGAAGCCGGGATCGAAGTCATTCTCGATGTCGTTTTCAATCACACTTGCGAAGGCAACGAACGCGGACCGAATCTCAGTTTCAAAGGACTTGAGAATCCGGTCTACTACATGCTTGAGAACGACCAACGTTACTACAAAAACTATTCGGGCTGCGGCAACACGATCAACGGGAACCACCCGATCGTTCGTGAAATGATTTTCCATTGCCTTCGCCACTGGGTTCACAACTACCACGTGGACGGATTCCGTTTCGATCTTGCTTCGATTCTCAGTCGTGATCGCAACGGGCATCTGGTTCCCAACCCTCCGCTCGTCGAAGCGATCGGTGAAGATCCACTGTTGGCCGATACAAAAATTATCGCCGAAGCCTGGGACGCTGCCGGAGCTTACCAAGTCGGTTCGTTTGGAGACGATCGCTGGGCGGAGTGGAATGGTCGCTATCGCGATGACATCCGAAGCTACTGGCGGGGCGATGCAGGCACTCGTGGTCCTTTGGCGACTCGGTTAGCCGGTTCGGCAGACCTCTATCAACCGGGAGGCCGTCCGCCGTGCAGCAGTATTAACTTTATTACTTCGCACGACGGGTTCACGCTAAGCGACCTCGTGAGCTATCGCGAGAAACATAACCTTGCCAACGGCGAAGACAACCGAGACGGCGACAATCACAATTTTAGTGAGAATTTCGGGGTTGAAGGTCCAACCGACGAACCGATCATCAACCAGCTTCGTCTGCGTCAGATCAAAAACATGATCGCGACGTTGATGTTGTCACAAGGCGTTCCCATGTTGGTGGCTGGCGATGAATTTCGCCGTACCCAAAACGGCAACAACAACGCTTATTGTCAGGACAACGAAATTTCGTGGCTTGACTGGTCTTTGGTTGAGAAAAACGGCGAACTGGTCCGCTTCAGTCGAAGCTTGATCGATTTCCGGCGGAACCAGCCTTCTGTTCGCCGTCAACAATTCTTGACTGGAACACCTAACAGCAAAGACGGATGGTCCGATGTGAGTTGGTTCAGTCCAAACGGAACGGCCGTCGACTGGCACAAATCGGAGCAGCCGATTATTTGCTTGTTGGCTTCACCGCTCAAAGAAGAAGACCCGGAAGGACTGGGACGCGACGTATTATTGATGATCAATTCCAGTTCACAGGGTTGCCGGTTTTTGATTCCGACCATTTCGAAATCGAAACAATGGAAACTGTTCCTGGACACATCACTGCCTGCCCCGCATGACGTCTACCCAGACCTCAACGGACCTGAGCTTCCAATCAGCGGAAGCCACACGCTGCCGTACAAGTCGATGGCAGTTTACGTCGCCGACAAGTAGAACGGTGCCGAGAAGTAATACGGTGCTGTAGGAGAAAACAGTCGCCTACTTGTCTTGAGCCTAACGACGGACAAGTAGGC
>CAZQQR010000147.1:0-8424 GCA_964595515.1 uncultured Pirellulaceae bacterium | reverse complement strand
AGGGAAGCTCAAACAAAACACTATCTCGGCTGGCTCTTAAGGCTCTCCCGCATGTTTGACTTTCGCGACGTTCGCTGGAGGCGTGGTCGACGAATAGCCTTTTGAACATCCCCAATCTAATGGGTAAACACCCGCTTTGACCCAACGATGAAAACTTGAGGGCTGCCAATCTCGGGGACAAACAGCACATCCATGTTTCACAGGATTCCAGTGAACATAGTCAAAATGTCGATCAAAATCGTCATCATCCTGAATCGTGTGCTCCCAAAATCTTGGTTGCCAAACACCCTTCCGACGCTCGTTTCGTTCGGCAGTCGAAACCTGTGCCTCACTACCGCCAGAACTAAGCCATCGCTTCGTAAACTCTTTCTTGATCCAGCCTATTCTTTTAGAATATTGGTCATCACCGCTTGGAAGACTCAAGATCATATGAAGATGATCAGGGAGCAAGACAATGGCGTTTATTTCCATGGGCCATATTTGTTTCGCCTCCCGAAAGACCTCTCCAAAAATTGAAGTCGCAGTCAGGTTCGAAAAAATTGGTCTACGAGCCGATGTTACTAATGTGAAGAAATACGTTCCGCCAGGCACAAACGCTCTCTTGTAGTTTGGCATTCTTGACTTCCCAATTGCGAAGAACAAGTAAACGAAGTGTTTCGATTGTTGCCTTCATTGGCAGTAAATCAAGGGAACACGATCCGTACTTCATCGTCAGGCACAGCCTGACCTACGGCAGTTTCATTCGCAAGTTGCGATTTCATTACAAATTGCGATGTCTTGCGCAAACTTCTAATGCGGGCATTCACCACCTGCGCACGGACGAAATTGCCTGCAAATCGTGGACTCGGTTCTCGCACGTTCTCAACTCTGTTATCTTGTTTGAAACTTGATAAACCGAAAGCGATGAGGGAGAAGACCCATTACCTGTGAAACGATTAAATTGGCAAGCGGCTCAGAGGTCCCGTCCGTTGGGCTTGGGCTTTGGAAAATTGACGGCGCGGTTGTCGGTGATGTGATTGAAACAGCAATCGACTGCGGTTATCGGCACTTGGACGCGGCTTGTGATTATGGCAACGAAGTCGAATCGGGCGAGGGTATCGCCAAAGCCATCGCCAAAGGTGCGGTAACACGAGACGATCTTTGGATCACCTCCAAACTCTGGAACACGTACCACGCACCCGAACATGTGCGACCAGCAATCGAAAAAACGTTGCTTGATTTGAAACTGGATCATCTGGATCTATATTTGGTCCACTTTCCCATCTCGCAACAATTTGTTCCCTTCGAGAAACGATACCCGCCGGGCTGGTTTCACGATCCTGATGCTGAGTCGCCCAAAATGGTTGCGGGAAACGTGCCATTGATTGAGACTTGGCAAGCAATGGAAGAAGTCGCCAAGGCAGGCCTGACGCGAGAAATCGGCGTTTCAAATTACAGCACCGTGCTATTGCGCGACATGCTGAACCAAACCTCAACTGTACCGGCGATGCTGCAGGTTGAGCTTCATCCGTATCTGACGCAAGAAAAACTGATCCGGTTTTGCAAAGAAGCCGGGATTGGCGTGACCGGGTTTTCACCATTGGGTGCTCAATCGTATTTTGCGCTGAACATGGCGGAAGCCAGCGAGTCATTGCTCAACCATGAACTCATCGGCGACATCGCCTCCTCAGTCGGAAAGACAGCGGCTCAAGTCCTGTTACGCTGGGGAGTTCAACGTGGGACTTCGATTGTTCCCAAGACCACCAGCCGAGAACGATTGATCGAGAATCTATCGATCTTTGATTTCGAACTGGCTCAAGAACAGATGGATCAAATTAGTGCATTGAATCGGCACCGTCGATTCAATGATCCGGGAGATTTTTGCGAAGCCGCCTTTAACACATTCTTTCCAATTTACGATTAGCTCGCCTCAAGTTGTTCGGCCGAACTTGTTGGCCTTGATTGGCCAAGATTTGACTTGATTTGGTTGTCGAGCATGGCCTTAACGGAAATCTTGATGGTCGCAAGAACTCCGAAAACCTTTGCGCGGCCAGTTTCTTGAAAAATCCCACCTAAAAAGAACTGAACTGGAACTCTTACTGCTCTCTGCGCCTTCGCGGCTCAGCGAGAAACAAATTACGAAAAATAGAATCAGCGAGAAACTCACCCAGACTCGCTTTATTCAAACATGGCTACTCACTAAAAATAGCACAGACAACCAAAAAGCAGTCCGCATCTCGGCAATCAAATCGAAAGCTCAGATCCACTCTCGCGCGGATCAAACGGCTGATAAGTCAATCGCTTGATCCGGGTTCCGCCTTCTAAGCGATAATGAATCTCGCGCCAGGTCACCCGCTTCGCCATAAGCGCTTTG
Organism: uncultured Pirellulaceae bacterium; assembly: GCA_964595515.1. Taxonomy (GTDB): domain Bacteria; phylum Planctomycetota; class Planctomycetia; order Pirellulales; family Pirellulaceae; genus Mariniblastus. The sequence goes on along the minus strand of CAZQQR010000147.1, from coordinate 6,071 downwards.
ACCATTGAAAAACCGTACAGCAGATGAGCTGGCGCGATCATCCAAAACGCCGCGTGATCACGTCCAATCGTCATGGGCTTGATCGCTTCGCCTCGTAATTGACAACTGTGCTCTACGCAATTCCGACTAACTCGATAAGCCCACGCAGACAATAATCCGCTCAAGACAAGCGCCGCAAGACTTACGATTCCGATTAACCAACTCCCAGCAATCACCCCGTAGAGCAGCATCGCAAAATTTGCCAACATTACCGCGTTGCTGAAAACCGCGTGCAAGATCGAGATAAAAAACGTTTTTTCATGCATTCGGGACCAAGTCAGCATTCGGGTCACCCAACGGCCAGTGTACCTCAACGAACAAGCCTCACGGTTGACCATGATTAGCGACGGCGCGAACACGATTTGTTTTCCGATTCCATGCACCGCTTCCGTAATCGGTCCATCATCCACGGCAGACTCTCCCCAAGTCTCAATCAATCCCGACCGCTTCATGTCTTCGGTCCGCATCGCAAAACTGCCCGCCCATGGGTTGGCAAAATTGATCGACAGAATCAGACTACCACTGTTCCATGCGCTGCGAAGCAACGTTCCAAATCCAGCGCGGCCCGTCGGCTCAAACCACTGATTGCCAGTCACGCCGCCTGTCGTTGAGGTCAGCAGCGGACCAAGCAACTCAACCAGCCATGTTTTGTGAGGCGTCACGTCAGCATCCAAAAGCGCGATGTACTCTGGCTGCGACTTGAGACTATTGAACGCTTGAACCAAAGAATGGCATTTCAAACTGCAATCGTCACCAGGATTGTGCATCTCCTGGATCTTCAACAAATCGTGATGATCGTGATCTGCTTTGAGCTTGTGTACAAACTCCCAAGCCGGATCACTACGGTGGTCGACCACCAAATGCACTTCGTAATCGGCATAGTCTTGATTCAGGATGCCCAACAGCGAATTCTTAAGCGATGGGTCGCAGCCGCGAACACTCATCAACACAGCGGCTTTTGATTGAAGATTCTCCGGCAACAGTTTCGGTTGAAGCTTAAAAAAACTCTTGCGAAACGCCATCGAAATCCATTGCTGCACCATCGCGGCACCGACCAATGAGATTGCAGCAATGATTGCGAACGTTTGCATGAAATTTGATCCGAATTCTCAACCTGTAACCAAGCTGAACATCAGCCGCGCAAAACGAGGAACGTCCGCCCAAAAAGCCGGGTTAATTGCCAATGGTAGTTCCCGTTTTAGTTTGCCGCTGGTAATTCGCCACGTAGGCGTGGATCCAGAAATCAAATGTCGGCCACCAGCCAGTCGCATATTTTCTTGGGCTTCTACTCCCGAAACATAGCACTGATATCGACCATCCTGAGTATGAGCGTAATCGTGAGATTGATGGATTGCAGTAACGACCGAAGAAAATTCCACCACCGGGACTTTGCTTTGTTTAGCTGAATGAATCATCCAGTTGTCCCAGTTACCGCGCCCAACCGCAAACGCGGGTAAGTTTTGGTAAAGTCCTCGGTTAAAGAGAAAATACTCTTTGCAGACTTGAGAGTTTGTAACGCCATGCGTGCGGCAACGCTGGTAAAGCTGATCAACATCGGCACGGTTCTCGAAATCAATTTCTTCTTCCACCAATAGATCCGTCCGCTTTCCCATCCCAACAAACGGTTTGCCATCCATCAGCTCCTCGATCAACTCTACCGCTTTGGCGAAATCATCCCCCAAGATTACGTCGCTGTTGCAGTAGGCAAGGAAAGGCGAACTCGTACTGGCCGCTGCGATCTCAAATGCAGAGTTAATCAATGGCGTTCCATGTTCGTTTTGGCGAACGCCAGACTCGTGTCGAACGCCCAACTCGATGGCCGTGTCTTTGATTCCCGCCTCATCGCCAAGCAGGAGAACCTCAACCACAGGCGCAAGCTGTTGCCAGGATCGAATCGCGTTCTTTTGGATTAAATCGGCGCCGCCATCGAATGGTTTCGGGAGCGTAAAAATCGTGACCTTGGGAAACGCCTCGATCGCTGTTTTGGTAGCGAGAGCCGATTCGATTTTTGAAACTGGAACAGAATGCTGATTCATTGGAAAACCGTTCTGACTTTACGGTAGCCAACCAGGAATTTGCGAATCCAATAAACCGCTTTTAGGTCCCACCAACGCTTCAAACTAAATTCAGGTTTGGTTGGTCGCCATCCCGCCCAAGCCGTCTGATCAAGCTGCTCATAGAATGCTTCGCGGTCAGGATGAAACGGGCGAAACTTCCAAGGCTTGAATTCGGTTGTAAAGTGAACGACTGCGGGGCGATCACGCATCTCTGCAAACTCAGCAGCATCAATCGGCCCGAACGACTCGTCAGGATACTCAAACGTGTGGGCTCCTTGATTCCATTTGGCAGGAAGCTTGCCCCACTGACCCGAGAACACAACATTGAGCGCGTACTGATCCCAGCACCAAACAAAGGCCGGATTATCTCGCAGACAGGCGAGTAGTTTCTGGTCGATCTTTTCCTCGCGCCATCTCGCGATATTCAACACCATCACACCACTGTTGAAATACGGATCCGAACCTTTGAGACCCAGCTCTCGCCAGTTCCCAATCGGTGTGATCACGTTCAGATACGGTAGTGATTTTTTTAGACTGCCGAGCTCTTTTTGGGCTTCGTACGCGTTGATGAACGGACAGGAAATATCGACGGCAGCCAGACAGTAATTATCACCAACGTCTTGGTTCCAAAGCTCCGTCAGATCCCCTTTGACAAGCACATCGGAATCGAGATAAATCACTTTGTCGATCGACTCTGGCAGCAACCGAGCGGCCAACAATCGAAAATAAGCCGTATGGGTGATGTGGTGCGAGATTCCAAGATCCGCGATTTCTCTTTTGTCAGGCCTCAGAACATGGACTGTAATCGGCAGGTCCAACAAAGTCTCTTTGAGACCATTCCAGCTTTGCTCGCTGATCCCACCATCCATCAACAGGACGTGGAGGTGATTTCCAGGATTGAGATTGGTCGCCGCAGAATAAAGCGTGACCGCTAACGGCATGACATAATTGTCGTCCGAAGCGCAAAGCACGATCGGGTCGGTTGTTGAAACCGAATCAAAGGTCGAGAGTGATTTTTTAAGTTCTTGAATCACAGCTAATTATGCCACCTGATTCAATCGTTCAATCAATTGGTTGACGATTCCGCCCCGGAACGTGGCGGATGGGTTTGTGAAGTAGAGTCCAGTTTGGTTTTACGCTTTTTAATGGCTGCCATTAGATCAAGCATTCTTTGCCGGACACGAACAATCGGACCTGCGATGGGGTGCTTCTCAATTTGCTCGAAAATCTGATGAGCCTGATCAAGCTCTGATTGCACTTGGGCCAACTCACGATGAAGATGTTCAATCTCTCTTCTGGCATGAGAAAGTTCGACCTGCAGTACGGTCGCCTCCTGATCCTTAAACTCTTTCGCGTCTGGAAAGATCGACCGATGATCAAGCCGCGGCCGCAGTTCGTTCGGAGTCGCCAAGATGTTCGAGGGGAAGTTTAGAGGCAAGCCGTTTCCAAGACAATGCGCGGAAATCTTCAGCATTCGATCTATCAACTCGCAAAACCGATCCACCGAATTGGAATTTGGGTCACACATCAAAGACTGATTCAGTTGCTCCCGCTGGAACAACATTCGCGTCTCTGATCGCGATTCCATTTGAACCAAAGCCGGACCAATATGCGTTTGCGTGCAAATGTCCCAGCCCGCTGTCACGTAGTGTGGACAGTTGTGATAATCGAGGACGGCAACTGGAAGATCGAGCAACATGGCTTCGAGCATGGCAGTGGATGGAGTCGTGATCACCGCGTCGACTTCGGCTAGTTGCTGGGACAGTTCGAGGCCTGTGAGATCAGACAATTTGTTTTCGACACCGATCGCTTTTTCAAGTCCACCAGTGATTCGCCAAGTAAACTCAACCGGCCTCCCGTTAAGCGTCGGATTATTTTTCCGCCACTCAGCGAGATCCTGCAGACTCAGTTGGGTTGTCTCAATTTGCTGCAGCGTAAACCCCGGGGTCTTGGCAGTCATAATGAGAACGCGGAACGGTCGCTCGCTGGAATTTCCCTGTCGTCCATCTTGCTGCTGAGGTTCATACTCAGATCGCGGCTGATAATTTGCCAACCGCGGGATGCCAACGATTTCTGTTTTCCCAACGTTGCCCCACGTTTCCAAAACACGGGCTTGGGAGTCACCGATACAAGCGACTTTGTGTGCCAGCACCGGACGCATGGCGTAGGGACAAGCAACCTCGTCCTCTCGATTGACCCAAGCGTTTCGCCACTCCAAAATCCCATCGACCATGTACAACGTTGCGACGTTGTTGGATTTCAATGTTTGACAGGCGTCCCGGAAACGATCGAAGTGCTCGGAGAAAAAGATCGCCAGATCACCCGGATTTGCTTTGCCAACAATCTCACCAGCACCAACTATTTCAACGTTCGCTTTCTGAGCGATCGGGGCAGCATGATGTGCTACTTCGGCTTGGCTACCGACGAAAAAAATAGAAGGCTGAGACATGACCGGGTTTTATTCATCCAACGAGACAGGATTGCCGTCGTTGCGGGAACAAAGCTTGTAGAGAACAGATTCTTCCATTCGGTTGGAAACCGGATGAACGCTGGCGTCGCCCATCAATACATTGACGACGCTGATGTGTGCACTTCCGAAAATCGGGTACTCACCAGGTGACAGAATCAAAGTTTCGCTGGTCGCGAAGCCCATCGCGTAGCCACCCAAACGCATAAAGGTCTCGGGTTCGTCACCGTTGTAAATGGAACCGTCTCCCCAACCATGGGGTTCATGAAAGCCGTGGGTCGAAGTGTATTTTTCGCTAATGAAGACCGTGTTCGTCAGACCGTCTCGCATCGAACTGTGAGAGTAGCGGCCTTTTTCATTGAAAGTCAATCGTCCGTTTTCAACTGGATTGTCACGTGAGAAACCAGAATTGAATACACCATCAACAGGCTCGTCAAACAAAGCCCAACGATCGTAAGGAAAGTTGATTTGGCTACCGGCATTGCCAGCGTAATCTCCGAGAGCTCCGACAGGTTTGCCATTGGACTCCCAAAAACTTACCGGCACGTCAGGACGAGAACGGGAAGCACATAACAGTGCCGGAACAGGAATCTTGAGGACCTCAGGATCTTGATCTTGATATTTCCTACGGTTGTCCAGTTTGTCATAGAGGTTGTTTTGCTCCAAGAACGGCATCAAGAATACAGGCCATGTCAAGAATTCATCCGCCGCTCTGGAAGGCGGATAAAGTTGCCGAGCACCTTCATAATTATGGATTGCAATTCCGAGCTGCCGAAGATTGTTCATGCAGTGAGTGCGACGTGCTGCTTCGCGAACCATCTGTACCGCTGGCAACAACATTCCAATCAAGATTCCGATGATTGAAATCGTGACCAACAGTTCAACTAATGTGAATCCTGATTTTCGCTTCATGGTATTCTCGGTCAAATGGACTTTCTCACATCAATTATGACGCGCGGTTAAGAAAGGCGTTCCAATAAGGCAAACTTTTAGGGAAAAAACAAAAAATTGTCGCGCAGAAAACCGTTTTGTGGCCTAGCTACCGTCCTTGACCAGCACTTTCTTGAGTTCTTTGTAAACGTGGTTACTCGAGAACTCCCTGCTGGACAACTCAATTGCCGCCTCGGTCAGCGACCGCAGCTTCTCTTGATTGTTCTTCAGACTCTCAATCGCAGCCAACATTTCATCGGAATCGGAAACCACTACCGCAGCACTCTCTGAATTTACTGGCAATCCTATCATTCCATGAAGAGTCGTAATTAGCGGTTTGCCATGTGCTAACGCTTCCACGTTTTTAATTTTTAACCCAGTCCCAAACTCGACTGGATTCACGACGACGTCGACTTGCCGATAAAACTCTTGTAGCTTGTCGACCCTGCCAAGTAATTTGATGTCGTCGCAATCAGCCGGAACGATTCCGCTTTCCGAAATCCACTCGCAAATTTCTCCAGCAATCAACAATTTTGCAGGGCGATCATTCGCTGGTTCTTCACCTTTGCCGCCCGCAC
>CAZQQR010000146.1:0-12982 GCA_964595515.1 uncultured Pirellulaceae bacterium | reverse complement strand
AAGGCGCGTACAGCGAACGTCCGAACATCACTAAACCCTCTCGCTTGCGGGAGGGTCGTGCCTCAAGCACGGGGAGGCTCCGGCCCATCCGCTTTGGCAGCGTGCTTACGTCGCGCTATCGTGTAACTTTTGCAAAATCGCGAACTAATCAGAATTGGTTCGAACTTTTTTGATGGCCGCGCGTACTATTGCATGACCCATCTCTTGGTGCGATTTGGAGAGATTCAAATTTCACCTCGCGTTCATCGTAACGCCGCACTCCATGAAGGAGTTTATAGTTCTGATTTGCTGTTTCATCAGGAGGAAGCTCAGCATTTCTTAACGTCTATTGTTGGAGTGCACCCATGCGAAGCCAAAAATGCTTTGTGCCCGTTTTTCTTGTCCCCTCTGTTGTTCTTTTTTCTGCGGGATTGTTCTCTGAAACAGCCAGCGCGGATCAGCCTGCCATCAAGTTCGATGTGCCCGCGTTAGTCTGCGTCAGCGAACGAGTCGATCCAAAACTTGGTTTGGCTAATATGTCTGACAATCAATCCAGCAACGAAAAAATTGTTGAGGTCGTCATTCCAATTTCAACAGAAGTTCGTGCCAACGACCGCGAAAACGTTGAAGAGTTTCGAATCGATGTCTACTGGAACCGGAACGCTTATCCAATGACCGATTATGGACCTCGCACACAAACGACCAGCGAGGTTGAAGGTTTGGTTTCGATTGAGACTTCGGATGATCGAAACGCTGGACTTGGTTTTAACTTGATAGGAAAAACAGTCGGTGCGACGGGGACAGCCAAGGCTGAACTTTCAAACCGGCAAGGAACGACAAAACGTTATCAAGTCGTCCCCGATCACGAAGTGCTGGTTGCCAGCGGATCTGTTCAACGAGGTACCGGCGCGTTTTTTCGATTTCATCCATCCCAGCGCGAAACGCTTGAAGGAGGCCGCGAATTGATTTTGGCCTATCGTGTTCCCAAATCGTGGAAGGGCGGCGTCTTGAAGATTGAATGCCGTGCAACGGGATCACGAAAAGTCTTCGGGGCTTGGAAAGACACGTTCGATGAGAGTCGAGCGTTTCTGGTTCCCGTACATCTCGAAGGTGACGAACTTGCGAGGCGAGCTGCGATCGGATTTGTTCAGTCGGAGCAGGACCTGCGAGGAAACTGGATGCGGTATGAGTCAACGCGAAAAAAGAACCCTAGCCTGATGGCAACGTTTGCGACGAATCCGCCGTTGAATGAATTGAACCTTCCCGAAGACTGGGCTCATCATCTCATTCAGTCAGGTCGGGATGAATATTATCAAAAGTACCAGGATCGGTTGCCGACAAGCCTACACAGTCCTGCAACGGAATTTGTAGAAGCCCGAAAGGCCTTGTTCGCGATGAGCCGTTAATCCAAAACTGTTGTCAAACTCTTTAAGCCAGCATCCGTTAGTTGTCGCTGAACCCAAGATTGGCGGTCAGATCCATTGCCAATGGGTTTTTGATGTACTCTCGGTGACAATTTGAGCAAAGATCAAACTTTCGTCGTTGATACGCGTGTTCACTGATCTCTGCACAGTCATCATCATCAAGTCGTTCCAGGATTTCATTCAGTTCCTTCAGATGTTCGCGTTCATCCCCGTTTTCGAATTCCGTCGAATCAAGCGCAACTTGGATTTCTATGTAGACGGAGTACCGAAGTTCTTCGTCGATATGAATCGCTCGTCTGCAGCGGTCGCATGAGTAATGGATCATTGATCTTCCTTGGCATTGGGCCTCGTTCTCCTGCACTCATCGTAATGCTTAATCAAAAGGAGAAGCAAGCGAATTATGTTTATTCCCCTCCGAGACTTTTGCGACTTCGTGATAACCAAATTCAATAACAAAATTTGACACTCGAGACTGGATGCTGTACGCGAATGAAATTTGAGTCGGTGCACAGCAGGTCAGCGTAGCTAGTGCTAAGATGAAAAAAACGTTTCTGGGAATGAACCGATGAAGTTGAAGCAAATTTTCTTAGTACTAATGATCTGTGTCATGAATTCAAATTTGGAATTCGAATCGTTGAATGCTCAAGACGCAAATTATGACGAAGCCAAGATTCCCCAATACGAGCTTCCCCAGATCTTGAAATTCAACGACGGTTCAGACGTGACGGCTGAGCGATGGGAAGAGCGTCGTGGTGAAATGTTGCAGCTGTTTAAGGACCATGTTTACGGTGTGATGCCGGATCCTCCAGCCAGAATTGTTCGCCCCCAGTTCGACGTTACTCGATCAGAGTTGATTGAACTCAGCGTTGAATCAGAGGAGCAAACCGATTCATTGGTAAAAGCGCAGTTGAAAGAAGTGACGCTTTATCTTGGCCCTGACAAAAACGGACCTGCCGCCAAACTGTTGATTGTTCTGCCGGCCGAACAAGATTCTGCGGTTCCGGTTTTCCTAGGTTATAACTTTAAAGGCAATCATACGACTCATTCTTCAGACAAAATCTCATTGTCGAGCGTTTGGAAAAAAGACAAGACAGTTGCGATCGCGGAAGAGAAAACGCGAGGTCAATCGGCCGGGCGTTGGCCGCTAGGTCTAATCGTTTCTAGGGGCTACGGCCTGGTTACCTGTTACTACGGCGATGTTGATCCAGATTTTGACGACGGATTTAAGAATGGAGTTCATTCGTTGTTTCCCGAACTACAAAATCGGCCAGACAATTGGACATCGATTGGAGGCTGGGCTTGGGGGCTTCATCGAATCATGGACTACATTGAATTGGATGGAGGCATTGATCCAAAACGAGTTGCCTTGCTGGGGCATTCCCGATTGGGAAAAACGTCTTTGTGGGCTGGTGCGACGGACGATCGATTCAGCGTCGTGATCTCGAACAATTCAGGATGTGGTGGGGCAGCGATTGCTCGGCGGAGGATTGGTGAGACGGTTGGCAGAATCAACCGGGTGTTCCCGCATTGGTTTTGTAAACGACACAAAGACTATTCCAATAACGAAGACGCGATGCCGGTCGATCAACACATGTTGATCAGTCTCATGGCTCCGCGACCAGTCTACGTTGCCAGTGCTTCTGCAGATCGCTGGGCTGACCCAAAGGGTGAGTTTCTTGCTGCAATGCACGCAAGTGAGGCTTACCGGTTGTTGGGTCGTAAAGGAGTTGCATCGACGGAGATGCCAGGCGTGAATAAGTCTGTTGGAGAGACCGTTGGGTATCACGTCCGCGAAGGCAAACACGACGTCACGGAATTCGATTGGATTCAGTATTTAAGATTTGCAGGTCGCAATTTCCGGTATTGAAGTGGCTACGCCGTTCCTCAGAAACCAAAACTGAGCAGGTGTCCCGTCGGATACGAGCAGCTGGGAAGATGTTCGGTGGTCAATTGGTTGTCGTTGGCCGGCAATTTCGTTGGCCGGCAATTTCGTTTTGCGGTTGATCTTTGAAACAGCGCTGCGAATATTAGCCTTTCTGATCGTGGGCTGAAGCTTGGTCCTCGCCACTCCACTTCCAATGTTTGCGTCTCGTTCTCCGCTATGAATTCCAGTCCCTCCAAGCTGCCGAAGACATCCAAGCTTCGATATGCTGAATTTTTAAAGAAGTTTCGCGACGGCAAACTTAAAGGCAAAAACGAGCCTGAAGAAGACAAGGAAGACGGCAAGAAAAAGCTCAGTGCCGAGGACAAAAAGAAAAGGCGAAGCTATCTCAGGCTGTATATCAAACAGCTTTGGCCCCACTGGAAGATGGTTGCCGTTCTCGCGATGTTGGCGGTGGGTGTTTCAGTCTTAGAGTTGATTCAGCCGCTGTTTGCACGGCACATTATTGACAATATTTTGCTCGCGGATCTGGAGTCCGCCGAGAAATTTCGCCGCTTGAACGTGGTTGGAGCAATATTTTTAGTCGTTGTCATCCTGACTCGGATTTTTGGAGTTTTCCGAGCTTGGAATCAGCGTCTGCTAAACGTGCGAGTGATTTTGACACTGCGACGTGCTTTGTTTGATCGTTTGATTCGGCTGGGGTTGGATAAGCTTTCGGACATGAAAGTCGGCGGGATTATTTCGAGGCTAACTGATGACATCAACAAAACGACTGGCCTGCTTCAGATGGCGGTGATATCACCGGGCGTCGCAATTTTGCGTTTGCTTCTGGCTGTCGTGATTCTGTTTACGCTTAACTGGAAACTCGCGCTGACTGCGCTTGGGATCATTCCACCGATCATGTTGTTGAGCATGATCGCGATTCGACGGATTCGGCCAATCTACCGGGCGATTCGCAAAGACGTTTCGTATGTTGATGGACGGGTAGGCGAGGCGTTCCAAGGGATCCGGGCCGTTCGCGCATTCGGCGGAGAGCATCGTGAGTCGACCGAGTATACCGTCGGGCATCACTTGATTACTCGTATGCGAATGTTTGCTGCCAGTCGTGAAATTATCCTCTGGAGCACATGGGGGTTTTTGATGGCGTTGATTGGTGTGGTGATCACTTGGGCGGGAGGTTATTGGTACCTCGACGATGTTGCCAATAATGTTCCTGTCGATCAGCGAACGACAATCGGAGACATTTCAGCGTTTCATTTTTATACTTTTCTACTCTTGAATCCAGTTTGGCAAATTGTCGAATCGTTGACAGAGTTGCAACGTTCGTTGGCTTCGATGGAGCGAGTGTTCGAAGTGCTTGAGACTCCGATTGATAAACCAGACCGCGACGATGCGATTGAGGCCCCCAATCAGGTCGAAGAGTTGGGGTTTGAAAACGTTCGGTTTGCCTACAAAGAAGACGGGGCGTTCCGTGAGGGAGACGCCGATGACACTGAGGAAGACCAACAGTCCGACCTGCCCAAAGACGTGATTCGGAATTTTAGTTTGACGGTGCCCGGTGGAAGTGTGGTTGCATTGGTCGGAAAAAGTGGCGCGGGAAAAACAACGATTACGGATTTGGTCGCCCGGTTTTATGATCCTCGCGAAGGCAGAATTACGCTGAATGGTCGTGACTTGCGAGACTATCAGCTAAATTCGTACAGAGATTTAATTGGAGTCGTTCAGCAAGAAGTCTTTTTGTTTGACGGGACGGTGTTTGAGAACATCGCCTACGCCAATCGAGAGGCTTCTCCCGAGCAAGTGATCGAGGCGGCCCAGCGAGCCAATGCAGAAGAGTTCATCAAAGATTTGCCCGAGGGCTACGATTCGATTATCGGCGAACGCGGGGTGAAGCTGTCTGGCGGGCAGCGACAAAGGCTTTCAATCGCCAGAGCGTTACTGGCCGATCCAAAGATTCTGATTTTGGATGAAGCCACCAGCAATCTCGATACCGAGAGCGAGCAGTTAATTCAGCAGTCCATGACGACGCTGCTCAAGAACCGAACAACGTTTATTATCGCACATAGGCTGTCTACGATCACGCACGCGGATCAGATCGTTGTTATCGAAGATGGTGAGATTCTTGAGGTAGGAAATCACGAATCACTAATGCGAAAAGACGATGTTTATGCCAAAATGGTGCGTCGTCAACATGACGCAGTCAGTCTTATGTAGACTGGTTTTCATCGCCAGTTTTTTCAGTTTCGCACTTCACGGGAGCCAGCCATGCTTCGAATCGGATTTCTTGCTTGTTTGTTATTCGGATCGTTCTTTTTGAGCCAGCCTGGTACCAGCAACAATCTTTCGGGAACTTCGGCGTCCGTTTCGGATGATGTTAAATCAGAAGAAGCCAAAAAAGAATTCGACGCGCTTAACAAAGGATTCCAGGCAGCGATTGCTCAGCTGCGTGAGCGTGTAAAAAATGCGGAATCAAAAGACAAGCAAGCTGAATTGTTAGTGACTCAAAATCCAGCCCCTGAGTTTGCCAAAAAATTCATGGCGTTGGCAAAAAAGTACCCCGGTACAAAATCTGCGGTTGGAGCCGTTCTGTTCGCCGTTGGGCAAACCAAGGGCGCCCAAAAGAACGAAGCGATGACTCATCTCTTAGAAAACTATCCAACCAAAGTTCGTTTGGACAAGATCGCAGCTTCTTTCAAAAAAGAGGTTCCCAGCCAAGACATCGAAGACTGGTACTTTCTCATGATCAAGCATGCAGAAAAGGATTCGGTTCGGGCAAGCGTGATGTACGACTATGCGAAATACATTAGTCAGTTCCCAACCTTCCAAAAAACGTTGGCGATCAATCCCGTGATTGCAGGTCGCCTTCCCAAAGAGCAATTGGCTTACATCAATGCGAAGCGAACTGCTGAGCAAGACGATCGGTTGGCCGGTGTGCTCAATGAACTTATTTCAAAATACGGTGAGCTTAAACTTCGCCGCGCAACTTATGCCGAATTGGCCAAGCGTGAATTGTTCGATTTGCGACACTTACAAGTCGGTATGGAAGCCCCAGAGGTGGAAGGCAATGATCTCGATGGTATCCCGTTCAAGCTCAGCGACTATCGTGGCAAAGTCGTGATGCTTGATTTTTGGGGGCACTGGTGTCCTCCATGTCGTGCGATGTATTCACATGAGCAAGAGATCGTTCGAATGCTGGCGGATAAACCATTCGTTCTACTGGGTGTGAATAGTGATCAAGAACTTGAAACCGTCAAAGAAGCAGTCGTTGATGAGAGTCTTGGTTGGCGACATTTTTGGAATGGCCCCAAGGGTACCAACGGTCCGATTTCGAACCAGTGGAATGTCGAAGGCTGGCCCACCGTGTATTTGATCGATGAAAATGGAATCATCCGATACAAAGAAGTTCTCGGGAAAGAGATCGATCGCGGGATTGAAACACTGATGGCCGAAATGGGCCATGAGATTGAGCTGACTGAAGAAGCGACACGGATCTCGGAAACTGTTCCTTCCGAGTAAGGGCAGTAATTCTGTTTCGGGGTAAAACTCGGTTACGACCAAGGCCTGCCGGCAACGTTGTTTCGCAAATCCAAAGCTCTGCACGCCCAGTTTTCGTTGCGGTTTGTGAGTGGAGCGATTTCTGGTTGATTCTATCGATAAAACGACAAGGGTTGGTTGATGGTTTATACTTGGGATCGCTTAATCTCGAGCTTTTAATCAGTACCAATATTTGAGCCAACGATGCATCAAAAAATCGCCTGCTTTTTGTCTGTCTTTTTTTTCTCTTTGATTGGGTCTCTGAACGCGCAAGACTCAAAAACTGATTCAGGATGGATCGACCTTTACAACGGGAAAGATCTAACTGGCTGGACTCAGAAAAATGGCACGGCGACCTATACGTTGGAAGACGGCGGAGTGATTTGCGGTACAACTGCAAAAGGCAGCCCCAACTCATTTCTGTGCACCGACAAAGAATACGGAAATTTTGAGCTGACGTTTGAGACTAAGGTTTCAGACGAGCTTAATTCGGGCGTCCAGATTCGCTCGCAAACCAAGCCCTTAAACGCGGCCGAAAAAAAGCGAGGTGATAAATTTGGACGCGTGAATGGACCACAGGTTGAGGTCGAGGCAAGCGGCGGAACCAAAGGCGGTGAAGCTGGCTATATTTACGGAGAAGCCGCTGGTGGTTGGTTGATCAAAAAAGAAGACCTGATCAAGACCGAACATTTTAAGAACGGGCAATGGAATTCGTTTCGTGTTCTGGCCAACGGGCCCAATATTCAAACTTGGATTAACGGCCAACAAATCGCGAATTTGACTCACAAAGGAAATTACACTTCGCACCCCAAAGGTTTCATCGGGTTGCAGGTGCATGGAATTGGGAAAAATGCTGGCCCGTTCCAAGCCCGTTGGAAGAACATCAAACTTCGAACGCTTCCCGATACCCCGCCACTAGAAATTGCCCACTCTTTTATCACGGCAGGCCGAGGCGGAATCTCAATCGTTGACGAGGACGGAAAAACTGAGTGGCATGTTAACAGACCCGCCAGCGATGTTTGGATGCTGGAAACCGGAAATGTTCTGGCAGCAATCTATCCAAGTAAAGGTTTTAAAGGAGGCGGTGTCGCCGAAATTGATCGAGAAACAAAAAAAATCGTTTGGAAGTACGTTGGTACCCAAAAAGAGATTAGCACCGTTCAGAAAATCGGAGACGACGAGTACCTGGTTGCCGAACTTGGAGCCAACCCACGGGCGATCACCATCAATCGAGCTGGCGAGGTTCTCAGCGAAATGGCGTTTGACTGTCAAAAAGCAAATGTTCACATGCAAACCCGTATGTTGAGAGCACTTCCCAACGGAAACTATATCGCGCCGCATCTTCTGGATTTTGCAGTCAAAGAATACAAGCCGAAAACTGGCAAGGTGATCAAAGAGATCAAAACAGACGAGCGTGGACGCGATAAAAAGGATTGGCCTTTTACGGCAATCCGTCTCAAAGGCGGCAACACTTTGATTGGTTGCACCAATGGGAATCGAGTGATCGAAGTCGATCGCAAGGGAGAAATTGTCTGGAGTGTCGACAATGATGATTTGGGCGAGTCGATCATCGATGATGCCTGTGGCGTCCAGCGGTTGCCAAGCGGAAATACGGTGATTACCAGTTATCACGCCAAAGATGACAAGGTGAAGCTATTCGAAGTCACGCCAGATAAGAAAATTGTTTGGAAGTTTACTGGTTTGAAAAAAGGGATCCACCATTTTCAAATTTTGACGACCAACGGTGATTCACTACCGAATGCGTTGAAATAATGAAAGTCGAACGTCCAATTATTTTTCAGCATCGACTGATGGTCGTCGAAGACGATCTTGACGAGATGAAGCACGTGAACAATCTTCGCTATTTGAAATGGTGTTTGAAGGCTGCGGTTGCTCACTCTTCAGATGTCGGCTGGACGTCCAAGCGATATCGTGACTCGGGTTTTGGTTTTATAGTTCGGGCACACAAGATAAAGTACAAAGTTCCGGCGATACTGGGGGACGAAATTGCCATCAAGACTTGGATCGCGAACATGGAAAAGGTCTCTACGGATCGTCGATACCAAATCGTTCGTGCGTCCGATGGCAAGCGGCTTGCCGAAGCAGAGACGACTTGGGTATTTGTCGACTTGAAAACGTTGGCTCTAACCCGGATTCCCAGTGAGGTTCGATTGGCGTTCCAGTCGTAGGGCTGCCTCGTTTGGATTTACCAAAATCTTTAGGAATGTCGAAGTGCCGGAACAATCTCAGTTCTGGCTGCGTGAATGGCAGGGAAAACGCCAGCCAGAATTCCGGTTATCAGCGCTACCAAGACGCCCGTCAGTGCAAGCTTTAGTGAGGGAGTAAACGCAATCGTGACGGCTTCGGCACCAACAGAAAGGCTGCTGAATTTTAGAACCAACAAAGCAGTCGCGACACCAACGAGTCCGCCAAATAGCGAAAGTAGAACACTTTCGGCCATCACCATCATGAATACGCTCGGACCTGAGTATCCCAACGTTTGAAGTACCGCATGCTCCTTGATTCGATCTTGCACCGACATCACAGTTGTTGTCGCCACCAAAGCCAGGACCAAGCCGACGCACGCGAAACCGAGGTAGTGCGCCATGCCAATCAGTTGAGTAAGATCGCCCAAGCTTTTGGCCTGAAAAACACCTTTGGGGCGAGTATCTGTTTCGACAGGTCCTGATTTGTATTTTTCATCGATCGTTCGGCAGATCAAATCAGCATCAGCCGATTCGTTTAGCAAAACCTCCAGTTGCGTAACAGTCCCAACAAGATTCATGCCCTTGTTGCGCTGCAGGAAATCCAAATGTGAATAGATGTAATTTTCTTCCGCAGGATCGTCGGCATCAAAGATCCCTGCCACAACCACGCTCAAGCTTCCAATGGAGAATTTATCGCCGATTTTTACCTGTCTCCTATTGGCAACAGCGCGGCCCATGACCGCGGTATCCTGATTCTTTTCAAACTCTTCCCAAGAGCCGCCAATCATTTTGAAATCTGGACGTGCAGTGCGAAGTTTTTTGGGTGGGACTCCATAAAAAACGACCACGTCGAGACTTGCCCGACAATTGTTGGTGAACACCTGAATCGGTACGACTTCACGAACGCCATTGAGATCCATGATCTCGGATTCGTAGTCTTGCGGAAGGTGGCTCGTTGCAGGGCAAAACTTATTTGCTTGAAAAGCAACCAAAGAACGCTTTTCCGATTGTCGGCTTTGAAGGTCATTCATTCCTTCTTGAACACTGCCAACAAAACAGAACACAAATAGGGCAACTGCAGATCCGCTGACCGTCAGAATAGTCCGAGAGCGATGCCGCCAAAGCGTTTTCAGGATGTAGGGCAAAAGTTTCATAAGACATCAAATTCAGTTTGGTCGTTGGGCGAAAACAGTGTCGTCGTATTTATCCAGCTGCGGTCGCAACATTCGTTTGTTCCACCAGTTTGCCTTGAATTAATTTGAATCTTCGATCGGCGATTAAGGCTGCTTCCGCATCGTGGGTGACCATCAGCAGCGTGGTGTTAAGTTCTTTGTTCAATCGTTTCAACAGTTCAAGGATTTGGTTCGACGTTTCCGGATCAAGATCACCCGTCGGTTCATCGGCGACAACGACCTTAGGATTGGCAACGATAGCCCTCGCGATTCCCACACGTTGTTCTTGACCGCCGGACATTTGCCGTGGGTAATGGTCGGCTCGATCAAGGACATCAACGGCACGTAGGGCAATTTCGACTCGCTTTTTTCGTTCCCGTCGATTCATTGGCAATAGGAACAATGGCATCTCCACGTTTTCAAAAGCCGTCAAGACTGGAATCAAATTGTGTGTTTGAAAAATGTATCCGATGTTGGCAGCTCGCCAGCCCGCCAATCGAGATCGTGACATGGTCGTGATGTCTTTTCCGTCAATCAGAACGTTGCCATCGTCAGGTCGATCAATGCTCGCAACCACATTTAACAAAGTCGATTTTCCCGTACCGCTTGCGCCCATTAACGAGATAAATTCGCCTTGCTGAATATCGAGCGAAACACCATCGAGCGGTTTGATCGTTTCACCACCTTTGTGGTAGTGCTTGGATACATTTTTGATTTCTACGAGTGCCATGTTGTTCGATTCTATCAGTTCGGTCCGATTTCTCGTTTTCCAATTCAATTGTCTTCTGTGACCACAATTCGTTCTCCATCGTTTAAACGATCCCAGCCGGACGTGATGATTCGGCTGCCAATGTTTAGACCACTCTCAATTTCAACCATCCCCTCGCTACCTTTAATGCCCGTCACGACATCGACACGGCGTGCGCGTCCTTCCGATTGATCGGCAACCCAGACAACGTCTTGGCCTTCGAATTGAGAAATGTATTGACTGGGAATGTAGAAACGCAGCTCTTCTTTGGCTGCGGCATTTTGTTGAGTTTGTTTGGGTGCCAGAAAAGTGACGTCTAGCAGCATGTGAGGTTTGAAGAAACTAGGCGGGTCGTCGATCGCGACTTTGATTTGCAGTGTGTTTTTCTGAATGTCTGCTTCTGAGCTGATGAAAAGAACGGAACCTACAATTGGGTTCTTGAGTGCGGGATTGTCGATCCGAACGCTTTGCCCGAGGCTGACTTTGGGAATATCCTCAAAGCGAACGTCGACGCGAATTTGAAGACTCTGAGGTTGATACATCGTCACGACGGTCCCGCCATCGTGGCCTTGCATTGCCGTCATTACGCCACCACCAACGCGAGCGCCTGGCAATCCGATGAGCTGGAAGATTCTTCCGGCAACCGGAGCTCGGATTGTCATTCGTCGCAATCGTAGTTCACTTTCTTCTTCGGCAACCGTCATCTGCTGAACGCGGGCAGTGGCGGCTTTGACCTGAGCTTCAGCCCTGTCCTTGGCTTCGGTTTCGTCGGCCAACAGCTGGAGCTGAACGTTGAGAGCTTCTCGGCGTTGAGAGATGGCAGTTTTTTCAGCGACCAAGGAAGCGTCTCGATTCTTGAGTTCGTTGAGCAAAGCCTCCGCCGTTTCGAAATCGGTTTTGGCTTCGTCAATTTCCCGGGTCGAGACTGAGTTTCCAGCCGAGATATTCCGTTTGTAATCTCGTTTAGCAAAACTCAATTGTGAAACTGCTCGCTTGGTTTCAAACGGCAGGTTCTTGAGCATCGTGTTAAGTTTTGCAAGTTCCGCGTCTGCGTCGGCGAGCATGGCTTCGAGATGAACAGGTTGATTGAATCTGGTTTCGGCAGCTTCCAAAACTGCCTCTGCCCGTTCCAGTTCAGCTTCGGCAAGTTGCCTGTCCGCGATCGCTCGTTGATATCCAAGCTTCGCGTCGTCTTTGACAAGCTCAGCGACCGCTTGGCCTGCATCGACGGCTTGGTCTTCAACGACCAGTAGTTCCTCGACGACGCCTTCCGCCAGTGCTGCGACACGAATTGCGGTTGGGCGAGGTTCAATCCAACCTGCCGCGTTGAACAAGGAGGTTCCTTCGCTGCGAATTTCAGCTTGAGTGGCCATGACAGGAACGACCTTAACGGGAGTTGGCGGAAGCAAAAAATCACGGCTTGCCCAGAGGACCAGCGCCAAAAAACCAAGGATCAACAGCGCAGGTAAAACATACCGAGTTAATACGTTTCGGCGCAAGCGTAGCGACTCCGGAGAAGCGTTGCTTCTGTCGATCGCTAATTCTGAAAGGTCAACTTGAGACATGTCGTGGCCGTGTTTATCCGATTTTCGTCGTCATTATTTGCGAACGTACATGCCCGTTGCGAGCACGGTTAAATTTCCGGCCTCATCGCGTTGAGCTTTACCTTGAACCACGATTGTCTCAAGTTCCTTTACATCAAAGACCTCACGTGCATCGTGCTTGATTACCGAGCCATCGTCGTCAACGAATTTTACCAGTGCCATTGCACCGGGAAGTTTGGGGGTCTCGCAACAGTAGTCCCAAGGTGTTTTGCAGCTGCACTCTTCGCCATCTTCTTTTTCATCACTGCAAGCGAGTAAGGAGCAGTCGACCAACGAAAATACTGCTCGTCCGTCGACCCAAGGGTTGAGGCTGCCGCCGATTCGGCCGATGACCACGACGTCATCGGTATCCTTTGCTGACTCGCGGGCAGCGATAATCTCGAGTCCGCCCGGAGGTTCCGCGGCCAGCAAAAATTTTGAGCTGTCGAAGTT
>CAZQQR010000145.1:9626-12992 GCA_964595515.1 uncultured Pirellulaceae bacterium | reverse complement strand
GATTTTGTCATTGTCGCGATTCCAAAGCGGGACATTGCCCCCAGTGCCCCGCCAAGTCCAATCAACAATAACTGAATCTCTAGTTTCATTTTCTGTTTCCGCGATTTCAGTTTCCACGATTCCAACAACGCGAATGAGTTCCGGTAGCACAAGCCGCTTTCCGGATCTGCTTCGCGCCGGACAGTTGCTGACCATTCCCGCAAACGAAAGGTTGCCTAACAACATTCGGTTGATTGTTTCGCTCGTGGACCGATAACGTCAGGTTTTGTTCGACGGTTAAAATTTCCAGCGAAGTCCAAACAGAACGTTGTGGGCGCGGTAGTCGTACTGGCCACTGGCTGCAGAGGTCACCAACCGGTAGGTGTCGGCTTCGAAAAAGCGATACTCAGCGAACAAGTCCATGTTTCGATACGCTTTGTAGTTGACGCCCGCCATGGCTTGGAACGCGAAAGTTGTGTCTCTTTCTTCGCCTGCGGGGATAATGCTTCTTCCAAGGTTGTCCCGCAGATTGGCTTCGATACTTGCGAATCCAATTCCCGCTCCGACGTAAGGTTTAAAGCAACGACTGGGAACGTCGATGACTTCCCAATACGCGTTCGCCATGCCGCTGGTTGCCCGAACATCTCCGGTCAACGCTTGGCTTAAACCGCCCACACTCAGCGCCGAAACATCATTGTCGCGAACTGCAAATTCGAGCTCAGTTCGAAGATTGCGTCCGTTGCGTCGACCGAGGGCAAAACCGTAAAGGCTTCCATCGTCCGTGTTGAACGTTTGATCGGCCAGCGGATTGTCGATGTTATCCAGCAATGAAAACCCTCCAAAAATGCTGAAGTAAAAATTGGGGCAGCCAGACGGGTTCGTGTCTCCGCAGGCGAAGCAGTTTCCGGTTGCACATCCGTTGCTCGGACAGGTCGGACCCGACTCACAAGGAATCACGCCTTGGTAAACACTGCCGGTGGGAACCTGTGGCTGGGCGGACATCGCTGGTTGGGCAGACATAGCTGGCTGATAATTATTCACAACCGGCGCGGACTGTTGGGGTGCCATTGGGGTCATTCTTGGCGCGGTCATCGGTGCTGGATCAATAGGTTGATAGGGTGGTTGATAGAGTGGCTGAACGACTCGAGGTTGCGTGGGAGTAGGGTAACCTTGTGCGTTATTCTGATAGGGCATCACCGAACCCATTGGAGCCTGTTGCATGTGCGGTGAAGGATAACTTTCTGCCTGTCCTCGTTGCATAGCGTCTCTTCCCTGCATGACCGGCGGAAGCGACTGTTCTGCCGGTGGCCGGTAAACGCCCGCCGGTGAACGGTATTCCGGTGGCGTCGTGTAGGGTCGTGGGGCCGGCGTCTGGTCTTTAAACGGATCCTTCGGCTGGACTTCTGGTTCCTGCCTCTCAGGTTCCCGTGGAGCAGGCTCCCTGTTTGGTCTTGGGTCAGTTCGGTTGGGCTCATTCCGGTTGGGTTGATTGAACTGTGCATCGTTGGGAAGCACTGGGTCCTGGCCCTGTTGCATAGGAGGATCTTCGAACGGATCTCTTCCCTGCAGATTGGACTCCGCTGGCGTTGGACGAGGCTTGGTTTCTGGAGCCTGGTCAGCAAACGGATCAAACGGTTTTTTGGGAGCTTGTGTGGGTGGCGGCAATACGGGTTGCTGCTGAGAGGGAGGGTCAGCAAACGGATCAAATTGATTATTGTCTTGTTGTGGAGCCGGACGCGTTGAAGGCTTGTCGGAAAACGGATCGATCAATTGCCCTTCGCCAAAAGGATCTTCCTGCTGCCGGCGATAACCCGCTGAACCGGATGGAATTCGACGAATCGTTTTTGGAATCTGGTTGAACTGCAGCCTTCCCGCGTTGGCGCTGGTTTGCTCCTGCCTTAAAAGTTCTTCCGCTCGTTGCTTGACGGTGGCGGGACCAAACTGCAGCGGTTGCTGGTATCCAGCGTGGGAGGAATACTGATTCCCAGCAGGGGCGTAGAGGGCAGGACTTGCGGAGTGTCGACTTTGAAATGTCTGCGCAACAAGGGCAGGATGACAAGCGAAGACGCTAAGCAACAATAATAAGGCGTTTGCCTTAAGAGAATACATTGGGAATCACTCCGGTTCTTTTTACGGATCTCTAGAATCACAGGAAAAACCTGCCACTCGAAAGACGTTCAAATCATGGGGGGAGTGACTCGAACATACAGCCGCTACTATCGAAATAGTTCGACTAAGCGGAGTTATCGGCATAACCGGAAAAGCTTAACCAGCTTAGATTTGAAAAATTCGACGATTTCGTGCAGTGCATGCAAAAGAAAAACCCGGCTTTGATCGCTCAAAGCCGGGTAGTGTGTTTTGTGTGCCCAATTCCTATCAAATTTGGTATTCCGCGTGAGAGTTAGCTCTTGGTGACTCTACGCCAGCGAACGCCTTTTCCGTCACCATTTCCGTGGAACCGAATTAGCTCCGCCAGCTGGCCTCGATTCAAACATTTGATCGTATCGTGTAGTCGCGTTTTTGGATTCACGTGATCGTGCGGTGGAAGCGGATCACAAATCAAGTCTGGCCAGCCTTCTTCCTGGAATGCTTTTACTACCAGTTCTTGATTGGGTGCCGGCCATTTGAACCGCTTGATGACTTGCCCCATAAACATTAGTTCCCGTTTGGCAGAATTCCAGGTTGGGACTGAATCGGTGTGTCCATTCTCATTTTCGCCGAGGTGGTTATTGGGCTGTCCGTTATTGGACTGTCCAGAATGTCCATTATAGGGCTGTCCGTTCTGCCCTTTGGAACTCGCGGCACTCCCCAAGTCCTTTCGCTCATCATCACGTTCATCAAACCCTTCCGAACTCATAATCTCCAACCCTCGTGTCGTTAAAATAAAACAGGCGTCCTCGCCGAATGAAAGATTGTTACAACGCTCAAAGACCCTTTTTTGGTCCGACGATTGTGAAATGTCTCGGGCATGCTCGATTGCGTTGACACTGACAAGCCATCGGAGGTCGTTTGTCGTCAGACCGTGGACCTTTAACTCGTTGATCTCGACGGCAAAATCCCAGACATCAGAGCCTGTGCGTTGAGCGTATAGACGGGCGTCCCGGAGTGAATTAAGTGCAGAGCGAACTCGATGCAGTTTCTCCGTGCGGGCCCGCGAAAATGATACTTCGTTCATGGAAATCTCCCAAATTCCTCAAACCACGGTAATCGCGAAAATCGCTTATAATGAGATTGCTGGGATCAAAGGACTTCCAATGACATTCGCAACCTATCTGTAGTTAAAGACACCACTTAGGGAACGAAACGGGAAATTATTTTGCTAATTTATTCAGTGCTTTCCCCAGCAATAAAAATTCATGTTGCCGAGAGCTTTTCAGCAACGATATT
>CAZQQR010000145.1:4810-9526 GCA_964595515.1 uncultured Pirellulaceae bacterium | reverse complement strand
TGCTTGACTCAGGCGATGTTTTGGGAGTCTTTGTCGAAGGCGTTCTTGGCAAAGTCAATGAGATGCCGCCCGTCCATTACCCAGAACCAGGTAGCGATGTTGGACCAAGCATCGGGTATCCAATTGTCGTCCGACAAGACGGAACCGTTTCGCTTCCGTTGGTTCAAGCTATCCCCGTCCGAGGGATGACGGTGATTCAAGCCGAAGACCTGATCAAGAAACGGTTTCTTGAATCTGAAATCGTCAACGAACAAAACCGCATCATGGTGTCGTTGATGCGAAAACGGACGGTCGGAGTAATCGTGATTCGAGGTGATCAATCGAATTCGCGTTTCGCGGCCGGCAGCAGAGGCACATCCAGCCGCGCCGTCAATGCTCGTTCCGATTTCAGCCAGCGTGTTGAACGACTACGGCTTCCAGTAGGTGACAATGATCTTATGAATGCGCTTGCCCTGACTGGTGGTCTTCCGGGTTTGAACGCGAAAGACAACATTCGTGTTTATCGTGGGGGAACCACGCCTTCTCCAGTGCAACGCTCTTATTCTCAAAACGAGTTTGCTCTAAACGAGTTTCAACAGAATCAGCCCAGCCCCTTTCCACGTAGTCGTACCAACCGCTCCGGCAACTACCAGCCCACCAATGGAACTTACGATTCGATCGGACGGAGCTTTTTATCTCGTTCTCGACAATTAAGTCAGTTAAAAGACGGCGACATCGTTGTCATCGATCCCAAGCCGACCGAGGTCTTTTACACAGGCGGCTTGCTCAACGGTAATGAGTATCCGATTCCTCGTGACCGACCGCTGGACATTCTCGAAGCCGTCGCTCTCGCAGGCGGCAATCAAGTGAATCGTTCCGGCATCGGTCCAGTGCCCATGATCCAGCCGACGGAGTTGACAGTTTTGAGGAAACAACCCAACGGTTCCCAATTGAATTTCAGAATCGACATGAACGAAGCGTACCGAAATCCCGCTCAGCGTTTGACCGTTCAACCGGGAGACTATTTGATCCTTCGTCATTCGCCACAGCAGCAAATTGGAAACATCGGCATCGGAACGTTTAACACTTATGGGGTTCGACAAATCATTGGAAGGTAACATAGTGGTTCATCCAGACTAAAAATTCGGATTGACCGTAGTGGATGAGGTTACGAATCCCTTGCGTTTGTTGGCTCGACAGGACTCGTAGCCTCGTCCACTACCCAAACTTTACCTTTGACTGACCACTCGCTGCTCAATTGCTCCGTCATCCAACGACGCCTTTCAACTTTCCAATTCCGCCAACTGATTCGCAAGTTTCAACAGTTCGTGATCAGCGGTTCGCGAGTAATGGATAATCTGCTGTCCAATCAAACTTAACCTCGATCTCAACGACAACGGTTTTTCTAAATCCATTGGCGGCGGATCGTAACATTCGGCTTCTGGATTTTGAACATAAAACCCGATACTGATCCGGGGACGTCCAAGTCTTGACTGCGAAGTCCCCCAGTGAATCACACCGGTTGTCCAACAAAACACAGAGCCTTTTTTTCCTTGAAGCGTTCGAATGTCTTGCAAATTCTCGACCCGAGTTTCTTGCGTCCCTGAGTCATAATCCGCGTCTTTGGAAGCTGGCAAGAGCGAGATACAAGAACTTAAATGATTCAGATCAGTCAGCGGAATCCAACACGTTAAATAGTCCAGGTGCTCGTCGTCATCCACGCCCACATCGCGAACTTGATCTCGATGCGGAGCAAAACCAGATTGATTGTCGGCGGTCACGTGCCAAGCCCATACTGCCGGCAACAACCAATACTCGCCAACCAGATCTTTCATCATCGGGTCGACCTGAGTCAGCACTTCCCAGAACTCATCAAACACGAAACAAAAAATCGGGGGGATGTCGTTTGAGGTAAGCTTCTCAATGACTGCCGCCATACGCTCGATCAATTCAGGGTCGAACCAAGAGTCATAGGCAAAATAACCGTCTTGGTGCATCGTAATTTTACAGACTTCCCAATCGTCATCACGAAGCTTGTTGCTGGACGAAGAGCGTTTCGCCAAAGATCCTCCCAGTGGCTGATCCTCTGAAATCGAAAAGCCGTTGCAAAGTTTTAACCAGAAGGTTTTGTCTTGAAGCGTTTGTGGATCAAGTTGAAGCTTCATACGATGACGGATCGGTTGGAGTTTTTTAGGCGGCCTGATGCGGCCCGTCGCATTCAATTGCGACGACCAAATGGTACCCCTAAAACCAGTCACTCACAAACGAGGCAGGTGCAAACATTTCTTGTTACAATCCTATTAACTCAGTCACACTTATTTGATCGGACCGTCATGACCTTGCTGCCTAAAAACCATCTCGCAACGAAGCTGTTGATTTGTGCTTTGTTTTGTTGCCTGCAATTTCTATCCACTGAGGCGACTGCACAAACCACCGAAACAACAAAAGAGACAGCAGAAGAAACAACGGTTGATGAGCATGAGTTCCAGATGGAGCCAGGGTTCGAGTCGCTCTACAACGGAAAGGATCTCACCGGGTGGAGTTATCTCCCCACCACGCAACAGCAGAAAAAATCCCGGGCGAGATGGCAAAAAAACAACAAGGACGCTCCGCCGTGGCCGATCGTGGAATCAACCATTGATTTTTCTGGCAAACCTCAAACAGACGACGGCCGATTTGTTGCAGAAGGCGAAAACTTGGTCGTGACGGTGCCTGAGGAAGGCCGCAAAATTCAGAATTTAAATACGTTGCGAGAGTTCGACACCGATTTTATTCTGCGACTTGAATTCCGCGCCGCCAACAAAGCCGACAGCGGCGTCTTCATTCGCGGAAAGCAACTTCAATGTCGCGACTATCCGAATGCTGGACCTTACAAGGATCTGAAAAACTTCAACGCAGAGGATTGGAACACACTGGAAATCGTAGTTACAGGAACAACCGCCAAGTGCACTTGCAATGGCGAGGTACTAGAAGAAGCACTCGCGATTCCTGAATCTGGCCCGATCGGTGTCGAAGGCGATCAAGGAAAGCTTGAGTATCGGCGGATCAGAATTGCGGACGGGAAACTAAAACCAACCAACAAACTTTCGTCTTGGCGTTTTCAAGAACTCGAAAATGGCAAAGGCAGTATGAAGGTCGACGGAGACGCCATCGAGTTCACGACCACCGAAACCGGTACAGAAAATTGGCATGTCCAAGCCTATCAGACTCGTTTGAATCTCGAAGAAGGTGTTAGTTACCAAGTCTCATTCGAAATGAGTGCGTCAGATTCTCAGCTCGTACATTTGATGGCTCAGATTGATCAAGAAGATTGGGGCAACCTTGGACTGCATGAAGAAATTTACGCCGGCAAAGAGTTCCAGGAGTACAGTTTCAAATTCACGCCGACCAACACAGTCCAAGGTAACAACCGGATTGGATTCGTTTTTGGCGAAGATATCGGAACCGTAAAAGTCAAGAATTTCAAACTTGAACGTGAATAGTCAGACCTCTAATTTGGTCAGACCATTCCAGACTTTCATAAGATTGAGATCAAACGACGAGGGTCCATTTACTCGAACGACTAAAGAACGGCTTAGATGACCGACAAGGCAATCAAACAACCTGAAGCAATCAAGCCCAAAAGACGTCGCGTTCACAAACGAACTTGGGTGATCGTTTTCTTCGTCGTCATATTGCCTTGGATTTTGATCGGCGTTCCGGGAACCTTTAGTGGAGGTGGAGGCACCTCGGGCGTCAACATTTCAACCATGCGGCATGGTTGGCCCTTTGTTCATCTTTACACCACAAAAGCTTATGTTTTCGGCTCATTTCGGAACGGAAAAATCGTACCAGGACAAGCTTCCAGCCAGACGCTCAGCAAAATGGCTAGAGATTTTTCCGAGCGACAGGAAACTGACACCAATCAAGCGATTGAACTCGACCTCCGTTTCCACCGAGATCAAGAACCAGCAAACTGGCAAATAATTGGGCATTGGTCGGTATCAAGAAATTGGCCGCTCTGGGGGTCTGGTAGGCATTCGTCGCCACGCTATCTCGGCCTGCTGCTAAACCTTGTTCTGATTGGTCTAGTTTCCTATCTGGTTATTGCCTACTGCGAATTTCGAATTCGCCGCTATCAACGACTTTTGAATTTTTCGCTTCGATCAATGTTGATCGCAACAACGATCATCGGAACTCTATTCGCATGGGGCGTTTACGAACTCAATGAGATGAATGAAACGGCAGAGGTCGTCGACGCTCTCAACGAATGGGACGCTGCTGGTCATATCTTCTTTCATACTGACCGCGAAACTCGTTTTCCTTTGGTGGTATCGCAGCTTTTTAATCACGGCAAATTTCCCGGAGGAAATACACCGTTCTTTTTTCAAGTGCAATCAGGAGAAGTCCAATTGTCGCTTGATGCATCTACAACAGCAGACGTTGATCAAATAATCGAACTCGCGATCGATTCTGGATTTTCAATCAATCTAGATGTGATGGATTTCGACACACTGAGACAACAAATGCTCTCAAGATTTGATGGAGCAAACGTCTACGAGCTGTCCATCGATTTTGATTCAGACGATTGGGTTTACCACACGATCAACGATGAAGATCAAGACACGGACTGGGAAGAAGCCAAAAAATTGGCAAATCTGAAACTGAATTTGAGTATCAATTTGCCAAACCTTGAATCGCTAAACATCGACCTGGACTCAACGCTTGACCAAGTGGATCAGCTTGAAGCATTTAAAG
>CAZQQR010000145.1:1432-4710 GCA_964595515.1 uncultured Pirellulaceae bacterium | reverse complement strand
TAGATTTCGACGATGACGTGCCGGTGGACGTTCGCAAAAAACTTGAGTCGAAGTTCAAGCCAATTTATCACTTGCACACATCGCTAGTCCCGGTCGTTGGCTAAATATGAGCACTCGGCATTGGAACGAAAAAACCGGAAAAGAACGAAGGCCTAGCAAACCCGCTCTGCGCATTGGCAGTCAGTTAATTTTTTAGTGAATCTTCGATCTTGCGAAAACGACCCCGCAACAACCAATTTTCCCAAAACCGCGGCTTCCTTAAAGAAGCATCATCAACCGACAGCTTGTGCTGTTTGCCGCCAAGCGTCTGCACCAATAAAAGATCGTCTTCTAAAATCGCTTTTACGATCCAGTATTTATCAACGGTGTACGTGTAAGTTTCGCCTCTGGAAGCAGGCGTAACATTTTGAGCACGGCGTCCTGGTGAGGTGCTTCGTTTGGATTTGCGGTAGATAACCCAATCTCCTACAGACCACCTCTTCGAATCCATTTCGATAGTTCCTTTTGGTCCCGGGTTGTTTCAATGAACTAGGGTGGTAAAAATAACGCCTCATTCAGATCTTAACCCAAACTTAACAAGATCTTAACAGAGCCCTTCCCATTTTTCTAGCAAAGTCGACAGCCCATTGGACGCTTCATCATTAGTACAGTTGATCTGCGAGTTGGTTGGTGGACTAGGTCTGTTTCTTATCGGCATGAAGAACATGTCCGATGGAATGCAGGCCGTTGCGGGTCAAAGCTTGCGGCGAATTATTAGTGCCGTAACCAACAACCGAATTCTCGCCACCGTTTGTGGAGTGTTCGTGACTTGCGTGGTTCAGTCCAGCTCCATTACGACCGTCATGGTTGTTGGGTTTGTTAACAGTGGTGTTATGACGTTAGCCCAGGCCATCGGCATCATCATGGGTGCCAACATCGGCACAACGATCACTGGTTGGATTTTGGTGCTGAAGATTGGAAAGTACGGTTTGCCGCTACTTGGTTTTGCTGCGTTTGGTTATCTCTTTTCAAAGGGAGAACGAACACGGTATTGGGCCATGGCACTCATGGGCGTGGGGATGATCTTCTTTGGCCTCGAGTTGATGAAGGATGCCTGTGCCATCATCAAAGAGATGCCTGATTTCGAAGCTTGGTTTCACCAGTTCCAGGCGGACTCGTATTTTGGCGTCCTCAAATGTGCGTTGGTTGGCTGCGTGTTAACGACGCTTGTCCAATCATCTTCGGCAACACTGGGAATCACCATTTCACTTGCTGTCCAGGGAGTGATTCCGTTTGAAACCGCCGCCGCGCTCGTTTTGGGTGAAAACATCGGCACCACGATCACCGCATTTTTGGCTTCGCTAGGAGCGACGACCAACGCTCGCCGTGCAGCGTATTTTCATATCGTGTTTAACTTGATCGGCGTATTTTGGATCACGTTGATTTTTGGATGGTACATCGGATTTATTCAATGGATGATCGGTGGTGGCGTGAGTGATCCTGTGGTGATCGATGGCATTACAACTTATCCAAAAACGACCTTGGGGATTGCTGCAACGCACTCCATTTTCAACATCGTCAACACGCTGATCTTCCTGCCGTTCTTGCCTTGGTTTGTAAATATCCTCGAGCGAGTGGTGGCTCCAAAAGAATTCAAAGAGAAACCTCGTTTAACCGATCTCGATATGCGAGTGACAAGAACACCATCATTGGCGATCGAGCAGTCGCGGGTTGAAATTGAAAAAATGGCTGATGGCTGTGAAAAAATGCTGGATTGGTTGAATGACTTAATGCAACAAGACGAGCCTGACACCGCTTTGGCCGATCGGCTGACCAGACGGGAGCAAGTGCTCGATTCAATGCAGGACGAAGTGACAGAATTCGTCACCGATCTCGTGTCTGGCGATATCCCGCATTCAGTCGCTGACGAAGCTTGCCGTCAACTGCGAATGGTCGACGAGTATGAGTCAATCAGCGACTACATTACGAACTTGGACAAGTTTGACCGCAAGCTTCGCCGCAACGGATTCAGGTTCACACCTTCTCAGCGTGAGTCTTTGAGTCACCTCAATCGTCAGCTCGCGGAATATTTGAAGAGCATCAATGTGGCACTCTCTCAAGGCGATCGAAATGTCTTTACCCAGACTTCAGCCTTGGTCGATCGCATTCGGAAAGACATCAAACAACACCGTAAAAAGCATTTAGAGAATCTCTTAAACGACAACATTCCACCTCAAATCAGCGTGGCCTATCTTGCAGCGCTAAACGCCTACTCTCGTGTGAAAGATCATTCGTTTAACATTGCGGAAGCGATCAGCGGCGAAAAATAACAAACTGGAATTACGAATGTGTTTGACCAAAGAACTTATCGGAACACACCGGTCAATCATTGTTGTAGTCATTGTCTTGTTGGTTCAATTTTGCTGGGTAGCCAACGGATGGTCACAAGGAACCACGGCGACATTTGAGTTGCCGGTTCGCTGGCAATACTCTGCCCCACTGATCTCCCCAGAATCGCGTAGCAGCGAACCTAGCTACGCCCAAAAAGATCCGACCGTCGTGTTTCACGAAGGAGCGTGGCATCTATTCATGACGGTCAAGTTACCCGACCGATCTGCCATCGAATACGTTTCGTTTAAGCAGTGGAGTCAGGCCGACCAAGCCAAACGAGTTTTGTTGCCGATTTGCGAAAGTAAGTATTTTTGCGCACCTCAAGTTTTCTATTTTGACCCGCATAAAAAATGGTATTTGGTTTATCAGGCGGAAATGCCCGGCGCCAACAAGATGTGGGTTGCCTACTCGACAACCAAAAACATCAACGATCCCAACTCGTGGACAAAAGCGAAACCGATGCTCGATGGTGGTGACGATGACCCGCGTGTCAAAGGCGGATTGGACTACTGGATTATCTGCGATCAACAAAACGCCTATCTGTTTCTGACCAGCCTCAATGGAAAAATGTGGCGACTGAAAACGAAACTGGAAGATTTTCCCCACGGGTTTGGAGACTGTAAAATCGCACTTACTGGAAACTTTCTCGAAGCCAGTCACACCTATCGAATCAAAGATCAAAATAAGTTCATCACACTCGTCGAAGCAAGCGGCAAACGATACTTCCAGGCCTACCAAGCTGAACGGCTAGACGGAAAATGGGAACCGCTCAAAGTCACGCCTAATTCGGCATTCGCAAGTTGGAAAAACATCACCCCTGCCAAGGGCGTTTCCAAATGGACCGACAACGTCAGTCACGGTGAAATCGTGAGATTCAGTAATGACCAAACGTTGACGATTGATCCTGA
>CAZQQR010000145.1:0-1332 GCA_964595515.1 uncultured Pirellulaceae bacterium | reverse complement strand
AAAAGAGACGCCTGCGTACTTTTCGATTTTTGAAGGACTCGAACCGGAAGAAACTAACCTCGGATCCGAAAATGAAACTCGAAGACTTCCCGTAATCGTTGAAGAGACCGTAAAGCCGGGAGACCAAGCTTCCAAAAAATCGTATGAAAAGCTGAGCTATTTTGCGACCTACGACAAAGGAATCGCAATTGTTCCTTACAACAAAAAGAAAACCCCGTTTGATATGAAAATCAACGGCTGGATTCAGTTTCGGCAGCATGGTTTTGCTCGCAACGTTGATAGTTGGACTGACAATGCGGGCGTGACTCGTGCGGTACGAAATCGAAATGCTTTTGATATCGAACGTGCTCGACTTACCTTTAGAGGAACAGCACTTGATCCGCGCATGACATACTTTTTGCAACTCGATGGCGACACAGATGGTCGACATGGAGTCGATTTCTTCGATTATTGGTGGGCGTGGAAATTCAGCGATCGATTAAACGTCCAGTTTGGTAAACGAAAAGTTTCCGGTAGTCGCCAATGGCTTCTTGGTGCGAGAAGGACTCGATTTATCGACCGTCCGATGGCCAACGATTTTTTCCGTCCTGACCGAACCATTGGACTTTGGGCACGAGGCAAGGTCGGTCAAACCGGAAGCTACGAAGCCATGATTGGCAACGGGTACCGGACTTCGAATTTGCCGAACAACATTACCGATGATCAGCTAACTTATGCGTTCAGCCAGCATTTCGATCCCAACGGCGACTACGGTGGTCAGCTTGTCGATTTCGATTACACATGTGGTGCTCCGCTGATTCGGCTTGGTCACTCGTTTGTGTACTCTCCAACGACTTCAGAAGCACTTGGAAATCCACTGGCCGAAACAGATTTTATCCGTCTGGCTGATGGGACCCGTTTAAATCAAGTTGGAGCATTGAGCCCTGGGACCACAGTTTCCGGTGTCGACGTTTTCTATTACGGACTCGATGCCGCAGCAAAATGGCGTGGATGGAGCATCAACTCGGAGGTGTTCCTTCGATGGTTGGAGAATTTTGAGTCCAACGGAGCACTGCCGGTCAATAGTCTGATGCAGCACGGTTTTTATGTTGAAGGCGGCAGGTTCATTGTTCCGCAAAAACTGGATTTCAATCTTCGCTATTCGGAAGTCGACGGCCTGTTCGGAGGCGGCACCGAGTATGCGGCTGGTCTCAACTGGTACCCACTTCAGCAAAACTACAAACTCAAATGCTCGTTTGACGTAACCGTGCTCGACGGAAGCCCCCTCAATAACGCGTCCTCAGACATTCTTGCCGGGGACGACGGAACATTGTTCCGCATGCAGGTCCAAGC
>CAZQQR010000144.1:10817-13205 GCA_964595515.1 uncultured Pirellulaceae bacterium | reverse complement strand
GTCCAACCAAGCTCGACTTCTGCCAGTGATGGGTCGGCGTACATGGCATCCACATCACCAGGGCGGCGGTCAACGATCTCGTAAGGAATCGGGCTGCCGCAGGCTTTTTCAAACGCTTGAACTACTTCAAGGACGCTGTAGCCGTTTCCAGTCCCAAGGTTATAAGTCACTACTCCCGGTTGTGTTGCCAGTTTGTCCAAGGCAAGCACATGACCAATCGCCAAATCGACGACGTGGATATAATCTCGAACACCCGTTCCGTCATTGGTTTTGTAGTCACCACCAAACACGCCAAGTTTTTCCAGTTTACCGACGGCGACTTGAGAGACGTAAGGGAGAAGGTTGTTTGGAATTCCGTTGGGGTCTTCTCCGATTTCGCCCGACTCATGGGCACCGACAGGATTAAAGTATCGCAGTAGGGCAACGTTCATGTCTGGCTGAGCAATCTGCCAATCTCTGAGCAGATACTCCGTCATCAATTTTGTGCGGCCATAAGGGTTGGTGACTTCGCTGATGGGCGTTGGCGATTGTTCCGTAAGCGGAAGTGATTTCGGGATCCCGTAAACGGTCGCGCTCGAGCTAAACACAAAATTCTTGACGCCGTACTGCTGCATCAAATTACAGAGATTGAGCGTGCCAGTAATATTGTTCTGGTAATAGCGAAGTGGCTGGGCAACGCTTTCGCCGACTGCTTTGAGCGCGGCAAAGTGAATCACGGAATCAAATTTGTCAGCCGCGAAGACTTCTTCCAGCGCAGGAACATCCAAGATGTCGACGTTCGCAAAACTCAATTCACAGTTCGCTAGATTGGAAACGCGATTGAGTGCTTCTTCTGACGAGTTCGAGAGGTTGTCAACGACGGAGACGGTGTGTCCTGCTTTTAAAAGTTCAAGACAAGTGTGGCTGCCGATGTATCCGGCACCACCGGTCACGAGAACGTTCATGGTTGACTCTTGGATTCGGGCGTGAGTGGACGATGAATACTGTCGATTAAACCTGATCAGTCACAATGCAGCCAAGCAATCGAGAACCGCTTGATTGAAGTTCTGTAATGGCTGATTTGGCGTAGGTTTCATTGGTAGAATTTAAACCGACTAACAGATAACTTCCATCGCAAACTTGCGACCATGCTTTGGCAGAACCGAGATGGGCATCACCTGCAGAGACGCAGATAAATTGATACTTGGTTTTCATTTCTGTTACGGCTTTGCGAAGGTTGTCAGCTCCGGCACTGCAATTGAGCCGGACACCACCGGCGGGCATAAACTCCAGATTGATTTCCGCACCTCCGTAAACGAGAGGCTCCCAGTCGTTGCCTTTGTTGACGACGTCACTGATTCCAGGTTGACCTAGCAAGCCACTGGCTTGAGTAAGTTCTGGTTTGTCGATGGAAGAGTCCACCAAGAGTACTTTGCCGATTTTTTTCGAAGCAAGACACGAGCTGACTTTGGCACAAGTCTCGTCCGTGTGAAGATTGTTTTCCGAGCCAACAAACAATAGAACGGCCGGTCCACTCAGCGGGAATCTCTCAAGGATTTTGCTGCATAAGTGCTCGATCGATTCATTGGATTCAGTTTTTTCGTGGGGATCACCGGCTTTTTCAGGTGGTTTTCGTTTTACGTCCGTTTCGCTTGGTGGCGCCTTTTCGGTCCACTCAGTCGGACGTTCTGAAATGTCTGCGATTGCCAATCGGTCGGTTTGTGCATTTTTGGTTGCCGGATTTCGGCTGGCGTCGCCCAAAATCTGTGACAACGTCTCGTGATCTACCGAAGTAGACACGGGGTTGGCCGCGGTTTCGGCACTAAGATCGGGAATGGATACTGTTTCCGTAGCAGCCGATGAACCACGCGAGGCTGTTGGAGATTTGCTCAGTCCATTCAGCCAGTTGCGCCCGTTTCTGCTGGAAGGGACGCTACGGTTGATCGTTTTTGTTGTTGGATTTTGACTCATGGTCGTTCTGTTTTCCAAGTGCAACGTGGGTTATTGAGATGAATCGGAAGCATCACGCAATTGATCGAACAGCTTTTGATAGTCCATTCGTTCTGCGCGTCCGGTTGTTATGGGGGTGTCGACGAACGGTACCGTTTCGTCTGACTTGGGTGTTTCATTGGGTTGCTTCATCTGGTTGACAAAGATCATTTCACGATCGTCTTGACGTTGATCGGTGTTTTCTGTGCCGGGGTATTGAAGGCTGACGGATTCTTCACTATCGATTGGCGTTTGCTGAGTCTCTTGTGCCAAGATTTGTTTCTGTTGAAGAATTTCGTCGAGGATTTTTTGCGTTTCTTCGACGGCCTCGGTTTGGCGTGCAACTTCGGCGTTCAAAGTTGGTGTTGAAGCTGATGTTGAAGCCGGATTTTCTGTTTCATGTGAAACGGGTTCGTTGGT
>CAZQQR010000144.1:3937-10717 GCA_964595515.1 uncultured Pirellulaceae bacterium | reverse complement strand
GGGGCGAAGGCTGCTCCGAGTTGGCTTCTTGATACTCACTGGTGTCTTCTGGTTGCGTGGTCGATTCCGTGACTGAAAGCGTGGCGACGGAATCAAGATCAGAAATTTCGTCGGTTGGCTTGAGTGAACGAAGTTCCTCAGATGTGACGTCCAACGATGTCTTGTTTTGGTAGGCAACAAAGGGAGCATATCGGTCGACCAAGTGCTCTTCTTCCTCGAATTCCTCATCGAACGGATCAAAAGCCGTCGGAGTTGGAGGTGTTGAAGCCGTCGGTGTTGCGGCCGCTTCTTCAGCAAAACTTCCGAGGTTTTCTGTTGCGTCAGTGGAATCCTCGCACGCCGCAGGGACTGCTTCTTCCGTTTTTGCTTCTTCGGTATCTGCCAAACCGAGGGCTTTCTCGATTAAAGCTTCTTCAGTCACGAATGTCTCTGATTCAGCGATCGTTTCTGAGGCAGGTTCCATCTCATGGCTTGAGGCATCACCATCCATTTCCGCCAACAGTGATTCTTGTGCAGAAGATGGCTGCTCGTCGTGCTCTTGGTAGCTTTCATCAGCGAATGATTGATTCAGTAGGTCAGCAGCGGATGTGATTGCTCCCAGTCCAAGTTGCTCTTCGTCTGGGATGATCTCGACGACGACCTGTTCGCTTGATTCGTCGATAGGATCTGCCGCCAAAGCTCGGCTCAACAGAGACTCGTTGGCCAATGAATCGTCTTCTTCGGTTTCCAAATCTGCGGGGGAAGGCGTCTGTAGTTGGTCTTCGGTTTCTGGCTGCGTCGTCGGCTCTTCAGCTCCCGCGGGTTCTGCTTGCCCGAACTCATAAGTCGTTTCGCTTGACGATTCGTCGTCGTCCAACTCTCCAAATTCGATCACGGTCCAATCTTCATCAGATTGCAATGAGCTAGAAGAACCTGTCGATTCATCTGTTGCAGATTCGTTTGTTTGTTGCTGGCCCTGAGCTGCTGAGCCGGGGTTCCAAACACCTGGAATGCTTTGCACAACAGCCCAAGCTTCGTTCACGCACTCATCAGTGATAGTTGTCATGCCGTGTGTGGCAGCCAGAATCAAAGCGTGGTCGCAAACCTGGTTGATAAGGCGAGGACAGCCATCGGAAACGCTGTGAATCGCACGAAGCGAATCCTCAGGGAAAAGTTGTTCTGCATCGCCACCAACCCGCTGGATATGCTCCCGAACGTAATTGGACGTGTCCTCGCGATTCATGTTTCGCAGATAACATCGTGAGGCGATTCGTTGATTGAAAGAATCAAGCTTCGGTGTGCTGAGTGTGTCTTCGAGGCGTTGGTTGCCTGCCAATACCAGACGAACACGAGGTTGCCCGTCGCGAACGAAATTGGTGATCAATCGGAGTTCGTCCAGCAAGTCGATGCTGAGCGAGTGAGCTTCGTCGATCAACAACAGGACCCCGTTGGGACAGCGCTCGTTCGGTTTCAAGTATTCAATCAGCGCAAATCGCAGTTCACTTTCATTCAGTCCAGCGAACGATTGATCCAGCTCGAACAAGATTGCCTGCAGCAAAGCCGTTCGCGTGTTCAACCGGACGCAGCCCGGATTGACCACAGTAAACTGAGTGCGATATTGTTCTTCCAGCATCGCCAGCATCAGCGTCTTGCCAGTTCCAATTCCTCCGACAACGATGACAGGGCCAGATGCCCGGTCAATGCTAACTCGAGTTTGTCCGAGTGCCGAATGAATCGCTTCGCCAGCAAAATAGTGTTTCACGTAAGGTGTTGACGTGAAAGGGCGAGACTGAAAGTTATAAACTTGTTCGTACATAAGAACGACATCCTGTCGCAACACAAATAAAAGACCGATTCACGCCAGCGAGTCCGTTCGCAAGCGTTGTCATCCACTAGTAGCCAACCATCGCGCGAACGATTTGGGCCAAGCCATCAAATGGATTGTTCAAAAAAGCTCGTCTGATGTTTCCGTCCGCAATCATGAAAACGATCACCACGAGTGTCAAAGCCACGAGGAAAAACGAAGCTGCTTTTGCCAGGAAGTTTGCCCAGCGGTGGTCTCGAGCGGCTGGCTGTTGGAGGTCTGTTTTTACCAAGGCAACGACGGGAACTCCCAGTTGCTGCGAAACCGAAAAGGCGTCTTGGAAACCTCGTTGTTCGAATGGATTGTAGTGCCAAGCCACGATCGAACCCGCCAATCCAGCCAGAGACAATAACAACAAAAAATTGCCGGGCTTGGGTGTTCCGTTGACAGGAAAGGACTGACCTTTTGCAACACTCAAGATGGAAATCGGTTCTTTCTTGGTGATCTTTGTCTTGATCTGAATTTGGTGAAGCAGGTTTCGAAGCGCCGTTACGTCGATTGATTCTACCGATCGCCTGATTTCATCCACTGCTGGGAAAGTCACGGTTTTGTTAGACGCCAACTGGAATGCGTTGTCGTCGTTGGCTGCAGGATCAAGGCTTGGCAATAGCTGCGTTGAGTATTCGTCTTCCAATTCTGTCAAAGCGTGATTCACGCCCGCAAGATCTGTTTGAATTTGATTCAGGACCCAATCAGCTTGCTCAAACGCGGCGACGGGATCCATTTCAGGTTCAAGGCCTACGTTGTCTTCGGCCAGTTGGTCTTCATTGGTAATTGATAAAGCCGAACGCCCCGTCGAAATTCGAAATGCGACGCGCTCCGCCAATACATTGAGCAACTCTTTTTCGTCGTCGGTGCCTTGTCCGAGGTAAGCGATTTGCAACTGATAGCCATCCTCTGCGGCTTCGACGCCCATTTGAATCGAGTTGACGATTTGCTCGTAGTTCCGATACTCCAGCGGTTTGGATTCGAGTTCGGTTCTAAGTTCGGCTTCTTGGATGGCAGACTCGATCTGTCCTTCTTTTGTTTCCTGCCGAATCGCGTAGGCCAATAGGGCCTTTAAATCAGCGGGCGAGTTGTGGTCCGCTCCATCCCCGACATTGATTCCAGCAACGGAACGAAACCCTTGGACTGAAACTGGCCAAACAAGACACATTCCCAAGAACACGGCCAAGCCTGTGACGAGAAACGCCGCAAGCCGCCGCCGAAGGGCTGTGCTGGAAATCAACTGACTAACGCTAAATGGATCTTCAAACATTTTCGTACCGGTTCAAGAAAAGCGCAAATTGGCTGCCTGATGGTGCATCATTCGGATTCTTCGTCTTGATGAAAGTTGATCCTTGAACGATGTTTGACGATTGGATGGATTATCGTGCTGCTAGCGGTGAAAGGCTGGCAATTTCAGGTCGGAATTCACCAGACTCACGCTGGATCGAGAGATTAGCAGCCTGGGATCTTTGTCGCATCATCGAAAGTTTCGATAGCAAGCTGTGAAACGAACTTCTTTTTGCGATGGTGCGTAGAGGAAGTCGCAACAGCGAATTCACTATGGCGTGTGGGCACCAAGACAACGGAAGTAGCGGAACTTGTCAAAAGTTCCGAGAGCGGCAACGAAGGTAGTGGAACCTATCAAAAGAAAGTTCCGACACCAAACCAACATTGTGAGCAGATCCTCGAAAGCTTTTCCATTGCCAGCTGGCGAGGTTAATATCATCGGCAAGCTCAACATCGTTACCCGTCGTGGATACCGATTGTCGTATCGTTACTGCTTGTCAACGAAGCGCTGACCGACAGACGGGCCGTGATCAAGCCCGCCACCAGAACCGCCGTGGTCGATTCGG
Organism: uncultured Pirellulaceae bacterium; assembly: GCA_964595515.1. Lineage (GTDB taxonomy): Bacteria > Planctomycetota > Planctomycetia > Pirellulales > Pirellulaceae > Mariniblastus. Next base: position 7,033 of record CAZQQR010000144.1, on the reverse strand, counting down.
AATGAATCGTGATTGGTGTTTGGTTGCGGAATGCTTTTTGGGTCTGATGATTGAGCCCGGGTCGCAACGAGTGTCTCAAAAACACCTTGTTGTACGATTTGGTCGGATTGATTGACTAGCTTTCGAAACCAAACGACTTTGCCTGCTCGTCGTCCAGATGGCGTCTTTTCACGGCACTGAGTTTCTACAAAAACCGTATCCCCAAAATGAAGTGGTCGACTGAATTCCCAATTCCGAACCGCTGTAAAAGCCAGCGTATTAACGTGTGGAAAATAGCTGCCCAGTCCTGCAACCCAAGACAAGCCCAACAGCCCATGTGCGATTGGCTGGCGATAGTGGCTCTTGGAAGCAAAATCGTAATCGACATGCAACGGGTTGAAATCACCGGTCATCGTCGCAAATTGGATCACGTCTGCTTCGGTGATCGTTCGACGGGGTGAAACCCAGACTGCTCCTACTTGTATCTCATCAAAGTAGAGCGGGGAATCCATTCGGAAGTCCATAGAAGGAACGTTCAAAGTTGACATCATCATTGATTCAACTTGTAAACGAATTCAAAGTCGGGGTGAAAGGATTCGAACCTTCGACCCCCTGGTCCCAAACCAGGTGCGCTAGCCAGACTGCGCTACACCCCGTTTTTGAATTCGTTGTCTGCGTGAAACAAGGAATGGCCCGATCACAATCTTCGACCCTGCCTTCCCCAAATTTCAAACCACAAGGATACCGATCTATCCAAATTGTTGCAATCGGGTTTTAGCCCATAAATTGCAATGAATTCCAAGTTTCTTTGTTGGTTCATTCTCAGATGGTAGAAGTCAGCAAGACGCTTGATTCGACCCCAAAATCCGAACTTTTGACCAGTTCGACCACCTTAGATTTTCACGACCTCAATCTTTCGCCACCTTATGGGACTTCAAAATCCAAGTAACCACCTTGTTGGTCTAACCGAGACCAAACGAAAGCACGGTTTTTAAAAAAAACATCAAGCCGCTCGGCGATTCGAAGGTTCGCCCATCAAGAGAGCTCGTAGGCGTTCGAATTCCTCGTGATTCTTGTAGTGAATCACAATTTGTCCTCGCTGTTTCGCTCCCTGTTTGATTTGGACTTTGGTACCCAAAGCTTCCTTCAGTTCTTGCTGTAGTGACTCGGCTTGGAGGTCACGGGTTCGCCGCTTTTTGGATTTCGTTCTGGATCCCAATGAGTCTTCTTCAATGATTCGGTTTGAAACCGCCCGTTCAACTGCCCGAACACTCATTCCCTCAGTGATGATTTGGTTACAAAATTCCATTTGTACCAATTCATCGCCAAGCGGCAGTAATGCCCTCGCGTGGCCCGCAGAGATTTTGGCTTCTTGGAGCGCTTCCTGAATCGGAGCTGGCAATTCAAGCAATCGCATCAGGTTGGCGATCGTTGATCGGTCGATTTTGAGACGGCTCGCCAGACCTTCTTGTGTACATCTGTGTTCATCGAGGTAACGACGAAACGAAAGTGCTTTTTCAATTGGGTTAAGGTCTTTTCGCTGCAAGTTTTCCACGATCGCCAGTTCGGAAACCAGTCGGTCATCAGCAACCCGAATTCTGGCTGGAATCGTTTGCCAATTCGCTTTGATCGCTGCCCGTAAACGACGTTCGCCACTGATCAATTGGTAACGGTTGTCAACGATTCGTACCAAAATCGGCTGAAGGATATCGTGTTCTTTTAGGCTTTCAGAAAGCGAAGCGATTTCTGACTCGGTAAAGATCCTTCGGGGCTGAAATGGGTTGTCTTCGATGTCGTAAACGTTGATGTGGACGATGTCGCCTTCGACTGGTTCAGCAGGCGCAGCAGGAGCAACGGTCGTTTGGACGGGCGCGATGTCTTCTGCTCGAAACCGATCCGTCATTACTACGACTTCATCAGATTCTGCTGCTACCGTTGCATTCAACAACGCGTCCAATCCACGTCCCAATCGTTTCTTTCTAGTCACGTTCCAGCACCTCCATGCACAGTTCTATATAGGCTCGTGTTCCTCGCGATCGCGGCGCGTATTCAAGTACGCTTTTGCCGTGACTTGGAGCTTCGGTGACATTCACGTCCCGAGGAACAACGGTATCGAAAACAACTTCTCCAAAAAACTCTCGCACTTCGTCATCGACCTCGGCCGTTAACTCAAGCGACTCGTCATACATCGTTAGTAGGATCCCGCCAAACGTGAGCTGGCCAGGACGGTCTTGCATCACACCACGAATGACTTCGATCATCTGAGCCAATCCTTCCATCGCGAAGTATTCGCATTGAATGGGCATGAAGATCTCGTTGGATGCAGACAAAGCTGTTCGGGTTAGATGCCCCAAAGACGGGGGGCAGTCAATTAGGACATAATCGTATTGGGCGGAACCGCTAGCAAGATGCTCCACCACCAGTTTGCTTTGCTCGTCTCCCGCGTTTGCTAGCACATCGACATCGCGAAACGAACGTGAGCCTGGAAGCAGGCTGAGATTTTGAAGTTCTGTTTCTACAACAGCGTGACGAATGAGTGCATCGACGATGAGCGGGTGGCGTTCTACTGGTTCACATCCCACGCCAGAAGTCGCGTTACACTGCGGATCGAGATCGACCAGGAGCGTTCGTTTCCCAGAAAGTGCGAGCGCCGCAGCCAAATTGATGGATGTGGTGGTTTTTCCCACTCCACCTTTCTGATTGGCGACACAAAGCGTTCTGGCCACGATCCCATCCTTGGTTCGTCGATTTGTTGGTTTTTTTAGGAGTAGTAACCGTGAATCGGCGATTTCGGGCGTTTGTTACCGACATGTTTTCGATTCAAGCTTCGCTTGTTTTGCGTTCAGATGGTTGCAAAGAAAAAGCGCTCTTCCATGTCCCAAAGTTAACACCAAAAGGAAACGGCTCAAATGGCAAAGTTGGTTGTGCTGGCAAAGGGTATAAACCGCTTGCACGAGAAGAGACCAATAGAGGTTATTCTCGCATTCGTGAGTTTGCATTCGCAGACAAATGGAAGTTCACTGGAATGCTTTGGACGAATCGAATGGGTTGACCGCGTCATGCACAGCATGACCTACTTTTGACTGGAATGCTTTTGGCAAATCGGACAAGTTGATC
>CAZQQR010000144.1:0-3837 GCA_964595515.1 uncultured Pirellulaceae bacterium | reverse complement strand
CGTCATGCACAGCATGACCTACTCTTGACTGGAATGCTTTAGGCGGATCGGACAAGTTGATCACGTCATGCACAGCATGACCTACTTTTTGACAAGTGGCTGCTGAGCTAAGTTTCACGTGGAACAGTAGCACAAGAGTTGCTGTCTCGATAAACCGCGCAGGTCCCGCAAAGTTTCACGTGGAACTTTTGTCTACGATCTCAGTTTTCCTTCCCAGACGCTCACGCGACTGTGATCTTGAATGCTGAGCGATGAAGTAGGTCATGCTGTGCATGACGCGGTCAACTCATTCGATTCGTCCAAAGCAAACAAGCGAGGTCCATGACATTCCTAGCTGATCGCTATTGGCTGGTTACAGGCGTGAAAATCGGTTTCCGCCAAACCCAAATAAACTGGGTCAAGATATTGAGCTTAACCCACACATTGCAAAAACTAATCCAACGGATTGATCACGAGCCCGCTCAACAGTTTGGGAAAGAAGTACGTACTCTTGGCTGGCATTCGCTCGCCATTCTCACTGATCTCTTTGACGTGATCCACGGTCGCTGGCATCACCAAACAGCCAAGCTCAAAAGCTTCACCACTACCTTCTTGGCCAGTCGCATCTCTTCCCGCTGAATCTCCATCCCTTAAACCATCAACCAACTCTTTCACCGTATGTACGTACTTTGGGCTGGGGAGTTCAGTGTTGCCTAACAATTTTTCAACGACCAGTTTGTGAAGCAATGCCACCCCCAGTGAACGCCAGGCATCGCTTTGGTCACCAGCGATCGAGTTCATCATTTCCATGCCCTCAGCGGAAAGCCGTGCTAGCACCCATGTATCGTCTTTTCGGCAATAGAAACCCATCGTGCTTTGGGAGTTCTCAAGCTCAACTTCTGCCCAAACTTCGCCAGCGAGGCTGAGCCCCGTTCCTGCGATCGAACAATCAAAACATGATCCGACTTTGCTTATGAATTCGCTTGAACTGACCGCGGAAACACCCCGAAAAAGTCGATGGGTCGGTAGCACGATCATGCCGGGATCATTCATGCTGACACACATCATTAGCACGTAGTCAGCCGCGTGATCTGAGCCAAGTTGCTCCGATTCTCGCCGGGCATTTCGAATGTTGGTTGCCGTCTCATAGCGGTGATGCCCGTCAGCAACATAGACGGGTTTGGGTCCCATGACTTGGGCAGCAGCAGCGATGGCTTCTGGATTGTTGACGATCCACATTTCGTGCTTAACTCCCCAGGCATCGATGGCCGTCAGCGGCGTGCGATCGTCGATCGCCATCTCCAACGTCTCCTGGATTTCGTTGTCGTCGTCAGGATAGATTCCAAAAATCTGACTTAGATTGCACTGGCAAGCAGACATGAGTTTGAATCTGTCTTCTTTGGCTTTGGAATGAGTCTCCTCGTGCGGGTAGATTTTGCCTTCTCCAAACGGTTCGATGCGAACTCGCGACATGAATCCGCGCCGGGTGTATTCTCTTCCGTCATATTGAAACGTCTGATGATAGACATACACAGCGCCTTCATTCTCTGTTTGCAGTACCCCATCGACTTTCCATTTTTTCAGCAGCTCCGCAGCCCGGTCGTACACTGTTTGATCACCAATAAGGTCATCACCACGGTTTAAGATCAGTCGAACGACGTTGTGATCGTTGAGCTGGTAAAGCTTCTCTTGAGAATCAGCGTCGATCACGTCATAGGGTGGAGCGACCACGTCGGACAGAGAGCCAACCTTGCCAAGGTCGTACCGGAGTCCGCGGAATGCCTGGATATCAGCCATGAGTTACTTTCAAGCAATGTTTGACGCGTTTTCAAAATCAAGTACGCATTGCTAGCAGTTTTTCTCGTCGCTGTCGAACGGTGGCGTTGGGCGCAAAAAAAGAACCGCCTGTGTGGCGGTTCTTGGTGGATTTCAACAAGTTGTTATTGGTCGTTAAAACCAAAGACTAACGGTCAAGAATGCTGTGCCCTGAGTGGCCTCTGTGGTGCAATCCATGCTCCAGAGGTAGTCCAGGTGCCACGACCGGATGTTGGACCTCGATGATTGGGCCCAAAACAAAGCCTGATCCTGATTGGTGCCCAGAGTTGATACAGTCCACCAACCGATTCATTTTGTCCAACTGCGATGCGATGTGGCAGGTGCAGGCCGCCAGGTCTGGTCGGCATTTCAAGATCTCCGCGTATTCACGTGAAAGTTTGCAAATGGCATCGTTAAGCTTCTCGATGTCTCGATCCAAACCTCGGTAGCACGGGTCGCGTTTGATCCTGCGGTTGATTGATGATGCTCGCGATTTCACGACTGCATTGGCACCAATCATTTTCCCATATCCGCGAACACCTCGAAGGTGAGCTTTGATTTCGTCCTTCATCACATCGGCAGCACATTTCAATGACTCCGTGTGTTGACGAATCAAGTTCGGTGCAACGTGTTGCCCGTTGGCGGTGTGGGTGAGAATTGCGAGTGCAAATATTGTTGATCCGAAACAGAGTGCACGGAAAAGATTGTTTTGGTCTGTATGTTTGCTGATGTTCGAAACCATCTTGAGTTTCTCCTGATTTGGGTCCAATTGATATTGGAAGAGAAAGCAATCGATATGCCAATGCACGTGATTTCGCGGATTAAAGCCGAGTGCCCACCCAAGCATGAGGAATTCGCAATTGAGCCACCAAGCCTGGAACAAAGATTTCGATCCTGTGTAATCAATTCGATCTGGAGTGTCGTATCTCTGATCCTTTGTTGTGTTCGCTCGCAATATCATCCATCCCCTAATTCGCTGGATTCCTTTACCAACCATAGGACATAATCGGGTCAGCTGTTTGCGATTCAGTTGTTTGCGCAAGCGTGGGCGCGGCGCCACAAACGACTCGATTGGCCGTTTCCATGGGCACATAAAAAAACGCAGCGAGTTTAAAGCTCACTGCGTTTTTTTTGGTTCGAACGTTTGAACTCTGAGTCCTCCCGTTCTTTCAATTTGGATTAATATCGATAGTGATCAGGCTTGTAAGGTCCGTCAACAGGAACGCTGATATATTCTGCTTGTTCAGCAGAGAGCTGCGTCAATTTGACGCCTAGTTGGTCGAGGTGTAGTCGGGCGACCTTTTCATCCAGAATCTTCGGCAGGACATATACCTTGCCTTTTTCGTACTTTTCGCCAGAAAGCGTCTCTTTGCCCTCAGCGTTGTACGCCAAGTCGATCTGAGCGATTGTCTGGTTGGTGAATGAAGCCGACATGACGAAACTTGGGTGACCAGTGGCACATCCAAGGTTCAGCAGACGTCCTTCCGCAAGGATCAGGACACTGTGGCCGTCCTTGAAAGTGTACATGTCGTACTGTGGCTTGATGTTGGTTCGAGTGGTGACTTCTTCCAACTTGTTCATTTCGATTTCGTTGTCGAAGTGACCAATGTTTCCAACGATAGCCTTGTCTTTCATCTGTGCCATGTGGTCGGCAGTGATGATGTTAAAGTTACCTGTGGTTGTGATGAAGATGTCCGCGTAAGGCAGTGTTTCTTCAAGAGTCGTAACTTCGTAGCCTTCCATCGCAGCCTGAAGAGCACAGATCGGATCGATCTCAGTAACGATCACTCGGCAGCCTTGACCGACTAGCGATTGAACGCAGCCTTTTCCAACATCCCCATAGCCGCAAACAACGGCGACTTTACCGGACATCATCACGTCAGTCGCACGGTTGAGACCGTCGATCAATGAGTGACGGCAACCATAGACGTTGTCGAACTTGCTCTTGGTGCAAGAGTCGTTGACGTTGATGGCTGGGAAGAGAAGCTTGCCTTCTTTTTCGAACTTAACAAGGTTCTTGACGCCGGTTGTTGTTTCTTCTGA
>CAZQQR010000143.1:11460-13235 GCA_964595515.1 uncultured Pirellulaceae bacterium | reverse complement strand
GTGAATGCCAAAGTTTTCAGGACTTCTTTGTACTCAGTATTGTTGGTTGTTTCCGGGCCAGGAACTGCTCCAGCGGCTTCGAACTCAACGCCTTTGTGGATTAGCAACGTCGCGTCGCCACCGTCATCAACGATTTGAGTCGGGCCTTTGCCGTCGCCAAAATCAAGGGCTTTCTCGGTGCAAGCCCAGTACTCCTCAAGCGTCTCGCCTTTCCAAGCGAAAACAGGAATGCCTTTTGGGTCTTCCGGTGTACCGTCTTTGCCGACCACGATTGCGGCCGCGGCTGGGTCTTGGGTTGAGAAAATGTTGCACGATACCCAACGGATGTCGGCACCAAGTTCAGCGAGCGTTTCGATCAAAACCGCAGTCTGAACGGTCATGTGAAGCGAGCCCATAATTCGCTGGCCCTTCAAAGGGAACTGCCCTTTGAATTCTTCACGAAGCGCCATCAAGCCTGGCATTTCTTGTTCAGCCAAGTCGAGTTCTTTTCGGCCCTGCTCAGCAAGAGACAAGTCACGGACTTTGTAGTCAATTCCGTTCTTTACATCTGGTGTGAATACGTACTCTGTCGACACGGTTGTGCTCATTATTTTTTCTCAAGAAAGGGATACTGCAACATGCAGGGTAAAGACAAGGTCGCGAAACCGGTCGATGCGACCTAAAAAATCTGGCGAGACACATCTGCCTCGCCATGTTTAACCGGATGTAATCATAATTAACAACGCCCTAAATCTTCAATGTCTAAACGTCCATTTGCCAGGTTTTTAGCCTAATTCTGGCCAAAACTACCCCGCTTTTGATGCCCTGAGTAAGCCTGCTAAGCGGGGCCATCCGCTCAGTATCGCGAGCCTATGCTTTGCATTCCGTTAGAACGTCGAAGTTGTTCCAACAAATGGATCGTGTCGTCGTGCGTCCGCTGACTGGCACTGATCACAAGTACACGAAGCGGTTGGAAATAATGGATCGAATTTGGTCCGCCATTGCTCCGCCAATTCGCAGGTGAAATTGTATTCTCGATCAACGCCACTAGCTCTGGTCCGTGATCCCAAGGCGGAGCGAAACGACCCCCGGCATAGTTAAACAACTGGCTAGGTCCGCCCGTCAGTTGGCCGGTCGAATGGTAAGAATCCGAAGCGTGAAGGTAGGCTTGGTCGGAGGCGGAAGTTAAGCCAACGCCCTCGAGCTTGTTCTCGTTAACTTGGTCGCCGGCTCCAAAATCTACATCGGAAAGTTTCGATTGCGAATCACCAGATTGATTGGCCAAGCCCTGAGAAGACTTGGAAGACCTGGATGATTTCCGCTTCGTTTCACGCGCCAGACGTTTTTGGGCTTTCACGAAATCGTCTGCAAAATACTCCAATCGCCTAGCCGTAGTTGCTCGGAATCCTTGCAACGTTGGATTTTCAGAGTAACGACTGTCTCGGACAAGCTCGTCGTGCAAAGTACATAGATTAAAAATCGCACTTCGCTGAGTTTCAGGCGTGTCGCTCTTTGACAACTTCATGAACGTTTTAAGGTCATCCCGATAATCGCCAACGTCCCGTTGGTTTTCGAGATCAATTTCGCCTACTTGGGGACGAGCGAAACCGGTCGCCATCATGATCGTAGCAAAAAGCAGAAAGCTGAGAGTTAGCCGCAATAGAATGTGGCAAGATGAATGGATCGTTTGCATCATTGTTCCTTCACAAACGTGATCGCCCCGCCAAAGTTTAGCGTTGAAGCCTCGGCGGATCAACCATTTTTCTTTGAAAGCCTTATAGGCGAAGGTGGCGTCG
>CAZQQR010000143.1:4343-11360 GCA_964595515.1 uncultured Pirellulaceae bacterium | reverse complement strand
ACCAAAAACGTAGCGGACGTCGTCAAGACTTCCGAGATGTGAAGTGGAACTGATCAAAGGTTCTGGACGCTTTGAAAGTCATGAAATTTGGTTGAACACGCTACACGCTTTCGCGATCGCGACACCAATTTTCGAATCGCTTCAGCTGCCATCCCAGGCCCCAGTCTTGCGTAAGCGCTCCGGCCATCAAAAACGCGATGGCCGCTCCAAAGAACACGTCGCTCGACCAATGGGCAAATGCGGTCGTTCGCTGAATCGATGCCAGCAATGCAATGGCGTAGTAAAGCCATTTGCCCTTTGGAAACAAATACGTCATCCCGATCGCCAATCCCCAAACGGTTGCCGTGTGGGCTGACGGAAATGACTGAAGCTGGATGGTCGTGTTGAGTTTTCCTTCCGGCATGAACCCAATAAACGTTTCGAAGATGTTGGCAGGAAAGTCTGACCGCCAGCTTTCGCCAAAATAGACCATCGGTCTGGCCCGGGCAAAAAACAACTTGATCAAGTGAACGCCCAGCGAAGGCCAAATCGCGCACGAAATCATACGAGGAATAAAACGTCGTTTGTCACTGGCAAGCAACCAAATTCCGATTCCGACCACGACGATTCCGAATCCATGCGCGAATGCTTCGGAGAGGCCAATGCACTTTTTTAAATCACCTGGAATGGATGCGAAAACGTCTGGTTCCGCGAGCGTTGTGTCTAGTGGGAAAACTACGAGTCCGCCAATCAACAGGGCGATTGCAGTCCATAAAAAGCCTGCAAAGCCCGGACGTGGCGTCGATGATTCGGGTGACGGTTGATCGCCATTCAACATCGCCGCGTCTAAGTCGGTCTCATCCCGATCGTTAACATCCCGATCGTTAACATCTGGATTGGCGAAGCTCGAATTTGCTTTCGCTCCAGGTTGCATGAATCAGGGCTCGCTTCTTGGTTTCGATGGCGTTATTCGTTCAAGTTCTGTCCCGATGATCGCTTAAAAGTAAGTCGGGTTGAATACCAATTTGGGATACCACGAATACGACCAATTCTTTACTCGCTGGCCTTCAAATCCTCAGCTCCGGCTTCCATCACATTTTCGACTTTGCTCTTATTGGTGAACCAGAATATCGCACCGATTGCCGAAACGGTCAGGAGCGAAAACCTGAACGCGAACGCCACGATGACGCCGGCAGGTGATGAGAACGCTTGGTAGAGGAACTTCATCGCCAATTCCATTCCTCCGATCCCGCCCGGCAAAGGCACGGCATTGGAAACCATTGCGATCGGTTCAATCACAAAGTGATCAGTGAAACTGGGGAAGTTCGACGTCAAACCCGCGGCCAAAGAGTAAATCGTAATGGCAAAACACAGATTTACGCCGCCGCTCATCAGAAATGCCATGATGACTGCGCCTGGACGGCTACGGTAAATCGAAACTACCTCCGTCAACCGCTCAATAATGCTGCCGACTTTTGGCAGCTTCATCAGTTTCTGATACCAGCCCAATTTGGTCAGCCAAGGCGCGCAAAACAGAACTGCGATCCCCGCATATCCAACCAGCGTCAGCACCATTACGACTTGGCAAACATACTTGATCAATTGCAAGTCATTCGGATTTTCCGTCTGCATGTTGTTGACGTCGAACCAAAGGAATGCCGCCGAGGCAATCGTGAACATTGTTAGTAGGCCAATCACCCGATCAGCGACGACCGACGAAATTGCTTCTGGAATTCGATCCTTCATCTGCTGCGTCACATAGAAAGCACGAAGCGTGTCACCTCCAATAACTCCAAACGCAAACAGGTTGAAGAATAATCCAATGAAGCCAATTCGAACGGCGTCGATTGCCGAAAATGGCAATCCCAACGCCCGAACCATCATTTGCCAACGGAAAAATCCGATCATGTGAGCAGCCAAACACGCTAGGAACCCGGCAACGATCCAACCCCATTTTTTTGGAGTCGAAAAGAAGTTGTCAAACTGAGCGTCTTGGCTGGCAGTGTTAAACAAGTATGCGAGTATCGCGATCGACAAAGCGAACTTGATACAAGTCACGACGACTGATTTTGTTTTTTCGTTCAATGGATTTTGAGACGTGATTCTTGAGATGTCTATTCTTGGTCACAATTGAGTGACCAGTATGATTCGGCTTAGTCAAAAATAACCAAGCTGGCAGTAAAACCATGGAGAAAGTTTCGATCGCCGACAGGCCCGATCTCTCCGGCTGCAAAAAATCCCGCGAGTTTGCAGGGAGATTTCGTTTGGACCATCGCGGCATCATGATGCGGATCAGGAAACATGTTGAGGCCCCGTCCGTTACAAGTAAACAGCAGGGCTCCGCCAAAATCAGCATCTGCATTGTTCGTTTTGGCTTGATCAAGCATTTGAGACAGCTCGAACGAAGCAGATTCGTGGTCGCGAATATGAAACTGAACCGTTTGGCCTGCTCGAAAATAGTCGCCGACTGAGAACGAGTTGTTTTCCGGATCTACTCCGATCACATTTCGAATCAGGAAATCGCCGTACTCAAATTTGTCTTGATACTCATTGATGACTCGGCCAAGGTGAAGTCCCGATTGCACCATGGCTTGTTCTTTGGCGGGAAGTGTCTTGAACAAATCCTGCAAAACCGTAAACGCTGGTTTGCCGCCCAGTCCTTCGCAGATGTTGCGTTCGGCTTTTGTGATAACCATCGGCTCTCCGATTGGACGACAGCCCTGCGAGACGATGGTTCGAATGGGGGTTCCCGAAATTCGGATCGCAACCGCGCCTTCGTCATACGTTTGATCGTCCAGCAGCAAACGTGCTTGACCTGGTTGCTGGGCTCCGCTGGCCATGGCTCCGGATACAGGTGTGCCCGGTCGGTCTTCGTTGAATCTTTCAAGCAAGACATCCATGGGGAATCCAAACGGCTCGCCAAGCGTTAACAGCGTACTGTCATTGGGCCAGGCTCCATCAACCGCATTAGGCCAGCCAACGATCGCCGCGTCCCCGTCCCCGCGTTGGTAACGCAAATGCATGGGGACGATTTTTGCATCTGGAAGCGTCGCCCCCCAAACAGAAACTGCGTTGGTCTGCTCTAACTCAAACTCTCCCCCAACAACCGTTTCACACGTGCATCCCAAAACGTGCGTTGCACCGGTTTGTTGTTTTACGCCGACAGCGAACTGATCAAAATCAGAAGGTGAATACCCGGCAGCAAACACAAACACCAAATCAACATTGTCGTTGAGTTCGGCTTTGATTTCCGCGGACAGTTCACTGATCGCCAGGGCAAGATCGTCGGTAATACGATGAGATTGAGCAAATTTTCGAGACATAGTTGGCCAATGTCTGGGCGCTGGATGTAACAGGTTTGTAACGGTGGGTTGAAACGATGTGGAAGCTGAAAGCCGCTACGCAATAATTGAAGCGAGCATGGGTTCCGACATCAGATGGCGATCACAAGTAGCTCTCGGACTTAATCCTTTCGGAAATGTTATTTCATTTCAAATGCTTGCGAAAGGACCACTCAATGGTAAATCGGCATCGCGACAAATACAGAAATTGGTCAACATCGTGTGGTTGGCGAACACAAAATTGGAATTGGATTGGAGAATCGGTGAACGATCTATTGAACCTTGCCATTTCGCGCGTCATGCATCTGTTTGCATTATTGTTCGTCGTTGTTGTGGCTGAGGTTTTGACGCCAGGCATTGTTTGCGCCCAAAGTGATTCAATCATCTTGGTCAAAGACGTTCCGTTCGTTGAGAAGCGACCGGACTTCGGTGGAGAAGCTTGTTTTGCAATGCGATTGGGAAGTTTGGGAATAGAACCAAATCAAGACGCTGTGTTTGAGGCTGCGGGAATTAATCCTGAGCTTGGACGCGGCTGCCTTGCCAGTGAAATTAACAACGCCGCAAAACGTATGGGTTTTGAAACCGGGCAGGTGTGGTTCGATGTTTCGACTCAACAGCAAATCGAACAGCTTTGGACGCAGATTTTGAATGATCTCAAACGCGGCGATCCCAGTGTGGTTTGCCGGAAAGAAAACAACGCCGAGCAATTCGTTTTGGTGGTTGGTTACGATCTCAAAAAGAACGAAGTGATCTTTCACGATCCAGCGATGTCGGATGGAGCGCATCGAAAGCTAGGGCATGTTGAGTTCTTTAAGAGTTGTCTGTTTACTCAATCCGAAAATAGCAATCGCCAAATGGCCATTTGTTTGCGAACAAAGTGTGATAAAGACAATCTCAAGATTTCCAAGTCGCGAGAGAAGTTCTCAAACGCCGATTTTGCGCTGCATATACGAAGCTTGAAAAAAAGACTTCCTCACAAAGACTTTCATATCACGATTCAAAAACCTTTCGTCGTTGTTGGTGACGGGACACCTGAGCAAGTGGAGGGTTGGTCGGATGGGACCGTAAAGTGGGCCGTCGAGAAACTTAAAAAGGATTACTTTTCCAAAGACCCGAATCACATCATTGATATTTGGCTATTTAAGGACAAACAAAGCTACGACAAACACAACGTTGAGTTGTTCAACAACAAACCCGGAACGCCATACGGGTTTTACTCGCCGCGGAACCGCGTGCTTGTGATGAATATTTCTACCGGCGGTGGAACTTTGGTGCACGAAATTGTTCATCCGTTTATGGAAAGCAATTTCGAGGATTGTCCATCTTGGTTCAACGAAGGATTGGCTTCGCTGTACGAGCAAAGTTCAACAAAGAACGGAAGGATCATTGGACTGACGAATTGGCGTTTGCGAGGGTTGCAGTTGGCGATCGCAGACGGTCGTTTGCCGTCATTCAAAGAGCTTTGTTCGACGTCGACACGCGAGTTTTACGATGGGCATGGAACCAATTATGCCCAAGCTCGATATCTATGTTATTACCTGCAACAACGTGGGCTTCTGAATTCCTACTACCACAACTTCGTGAAAAATTCCGATCAGGATCCAACCGGCTACGAAACTTTGAAACAAGTCTTGGGGCGTGATGATGTTCGACAGTTCCAAAAGGAATGGGAAGCATACGTTTCCAAGTTACGATTTGGAGACTAGTGGCCCCAAAAGCCGGCGCATATTTTTCGTCGATAGTTTGCTACGATCGTTCGCATGATTGATGAAACCCAACTATCAGACGTCGAGAAAACTCTGGTTCAGAAAATTCGTGGTCTGGCACCGTGGCATCACGACATTCAAATTACCAAACAGATTTCGTCCGGATTGGTGTTTTCTCCACAACGGACTTTGATGCCAAAAGACAATCAGGGCGTCAGCCTGATCTCACCCAACCAGCGTTTTTTTCGGATCATGAACGCTGTCTATCCGGATTCCATGTCCGGGGTCAGGTTTTTGGACTGTGCCTGCAATGGGGGTGGCTACTGTTTTCTGGCGAGACAACTCGACGCAGAAATGTCGGTCGGTTTCGACGTCAGGTCACACTGGATTAATCAGGGGAAGCTGGTTCTTGAAAACTGCGACGTCCAGCCGGTTGATCGAATTGAGCTTCAGGTGGCCGATCTTTACGATTTGCCTAAACGTGGACTTGAGCCATTCGATTTCACGTACTTTAGCGGCATCTTCTATCACCTGCCGGATCCAGTCACTGGTTTAAGAATCGCTGCTGAACATACTCGTGATCTACTGCTGCTCAATACGGCTTGCACGTTGCCTGGAGACAATCCAATGGGAATGACGATTGCCATGGAGTCCAAGGAAGCGGTCATGTCGGGCGTCTACGAATTGGCTTGGCTTCCCAATAGTCCGGAAGCACTTTGGCGAATCCTTCAGTGGTTGGGATTTGTCGAAGCCAAACTGACGGTCGACAATATTAACGAAAGCAGTGGAAGGCGACGCGTTGAATTGTTGGCTAGCCGGACTCGCGGAAGACTGGAACTAGTCCGTGGCGAGTTGATGTGATGTTTTATTGACCGCGGACCAATAACTTACAGACCTACCGTTTTGAGCACGATTTGATCAAAGCCTGAATTTGATTCTGGATGGCTTTGTCATCGGTTTCGCCAAGTGCCTCTTTGAGCTTCATCCGAGCTTCGACAAACTTTCCTTCGTCTTTAAGAGCCTTGCCAGCCAATACGATCGCTTCAACTCGAGATCGTTCCGCATCAAGTTTTCGCTGGCGAGCCGCTTTGATCTCGGTAACGCTGGCGTCTGTCGTGGTCGCGGAGCTTCCAGGGTTGCTGTAGTTAAGCGGACCGCCGACTGGTTCGTGGTTGGTCGGAGGAGCATTGCCCAACTGAAGTTTACCGCTACCCAGTGCACGGGTCACTGCGTTGTCGACGACTTGAACTGGCTGACTCATTGGGAGAAGGGGTGCTCCTCGTTGGCCGACGATTGGAACGATGCCGGTAACAAAGGGTCGGACTGAACCGGAGCTTAGTCCGCCTCCAAGTCCATTTTGAGTGGTCAACGTGGGCGCCGTCGTAAAGCTTTGTCGCTCACTGCCTTTGGAAAGGCTGATACCAAGATCGAATCCACCACCATTGCGACCTCGATTCGAAAAACCAAAGGTACCGGCGTTGGCTGGATTGAATCCGCCAAATGTTGGTGTCCCGCCCAGCGCTGTGCCCTGACTGAAATTGAGATTCGGTGTGATTCCAAACGGGCTAAGACCAACCACTCTTGATCCGTTTCCAGTTCCTCCGGGCAAGCTGAATCCGAAACTAACTCCATGGTTCTCAAAAAAACTGTCGCTTACCGAGTTGAACGGCGTCGTTGTGTTGATCATTTGGCCAGTGGAGTGCTGGGTGTAGCCAAAAAGAACAGCCAATCCAATTCCGAATACCAAGATTGACGTTCGGGAAATACGAACGCGGTTTCCAGGACTCATTCTTATTTGCCGTGAGTCGTATGTGGTTTCGATCATGAAATTATCTCGCGATTCGCCTAAGCCTTGCCTGACGAGATTTTAGGTGAGGAACAAGATAGAGACAAATCACGATACCGACAATTTCGGCCAAATGTAAACGGATCGCGTCTTCCATATCAGCCGCAACGATCAATTCCTGGCCGAGCTTATTGGCGACTTTGAG
>CAZQQR010000143.1:0-4243 GCA_964595515.1 uncultured Pirellulaceae bacterium | reverse complement strand
CCTGGCCGAGCTTATTGGCGACTTTGAGGTATTGGCGACTTCGAGCTTATTGGCGACTTCGAGCTTATTGGCGGCTTCGAAGTACTGCCAGCTTCCTAGAGAACCGCTGAAAGACAACTCTTTCATGAAATTATTCTCCCTTTGGGAGAGTCGCCGTCTCAGCGGCGGAGAGGGGAACGCGGAAACCGACAGATTTACAACTCGCAGTAGAAATGCCGTTAATTCCTCACCAAATTCCCCAAAAACCAATCACAACGAAAATATCTCAATCGCGCGGTCCAAATTACTTGCAAAAATTCGATTGCAAGTATGCGAGCAACAAAGTGCTATTGGGGGAAAATGCGGCGTTTTGTTAAATACTAAGTCGAAACCGGCCATGACATTCCGAAATAGACAATATGTCCAAGCGAATGTCTTTGGCTCGTTCAAGAGTATTCAACCGACGGAAATCAAAATGGATTTTGTTCAACTCGCCGACTACGCCAACCTTGCCCTTACCTGGATCGGTTTCGGAACGGTCGTTGGACTGGCCGCCAAAGCCGTCATGCCTGGTCGTGATCCAGGTGGTGCGATCGCAACTGTGCTAATGGGAATCGCCGGAACGCTGATCGGCTGTGCTGTGCTTCAGTACTTCTCAGAAACAAACCACACTGTTCAGCCCATTAGTCTCGAAGGTTTTGCCGTCGGTTCAGGCGGTGCGTTGGTGCTGTTGATTTTCTACAAAGTTCTCGGTGGATACTGGTTCATCGAAGGCGAGCAGTCAACGCTTCGCAGTCGCCGACGTCGAAAGCGATACCGAACGGCTTACGACGATTAAGTTCGAGCCAGAGATTGATTTTCCAGGCAAGAATTGAGTCCGTCAGTCAGCGCAAAAGTTCCACGCGATCCCGGATTCAAAAATCGCCAGTCAGAAAATGGGATCAGCTTAGACAGATAGTCTAAACGCCTTCTTTGCGTCGCTGTCGAATTCGAGAACTGACGCGATCGAGTACAGAACGCTCTTCGTCAGTGAGGCTTTTTAAGCCATCCGTATGAAGCTTTTTCAAGATCTCATCGGCGCGGCGATCCTCGTCTTCTTCACGACGAATTTCTGACTCACGACGCGACTCTTGTTTTTCAACCAGCCATTGAGAATAAGCAATGTTCTCAGTCTCGTCGGTGAAATCAAAGTACGAAGACTCGCTGTAGATCGAGTCATACTCGACCTCGCGCATTTCATCCCAGCTTGAATCTGGTGATGTTGTCGTCTCTACGTTGAGCGAATACCTGGCACTAAAAAATAGTGCGATGCCACAAGCCAGCAATGGCAACCAAGCCGGATCGAACAAGGAACTGGTCCCTGGCGGTGATTCGTAATTCCTCATGAACCAAGCCATGCCCATGAACGCAAATGCAGTCGCTGTTCCAATAAGCTTAATACCCGTTTCGACGCGGTATCGAGGCAAATCGACATTCAATGAAGAAACCATCGAACGGATGAAGGCTGCTCCATCAAAAGGGAAACAGGGTAGCAAGTTGACGAGCATCAATTGAAAGTTTACCCAACTAATAATCTCAATCAACGAGACGCGCCAATCCGCTGCGTTGAACCAGTGTGGCTGTAGCGGGCTGATTAAATGCCCGAGTGTTGAGTGCTCCGATTGGACCAGCAGCGCCATTCCGAACAGAAAAATCATTCCGTTGGCAAACGGTCCAGCCAGATGCACAACCGCTCTCGCTTGTCCGCCTTTTGGGTAAACGAAATCTGAGTTTCCTCCCCAAGGCATAAAGACCAAATTGTTGACATGGCCGCCAAGGTTACTGATCGCAAACACGTGCGCGAGTTCGTGGATAACGATACTGATCAGTAAGACAAGGGTCGTCACCATCGCGGTGCCAACAAAGAAGTTGGAATTCGATGTGCCAGGATTCCAGTCTGCGCCAAACATCGCGGCGACAAACAGAAACAAAAATATATGGATGCGTACCGGGATCCCATTCCATCGGCCAGCGTGTGTGCTCCAAGAAAAGTTATCCATCATCCACCAAACATAAACCGTCTTCCGTTGCCCTCAGTCTATCCAGCTAGGGATTCCTAATCAATTCCGCCGATTGGAAATGGCGGTGATCTGAACGGTTTCTAACCGAATGGGGTGGATTCCTGACATAATCGGCAAATTTGACAGCAAAGCCCGATCTGATCACCTCGGCCGCAAATACAACTGATCAAAAATCAATTGCGGATTTCCAGCCCAATTCGACGTTTCCAGATGCCAATCCGGCGAAGTCGGCATGAAATTTTCATTGATTGGCCAATCTTTGAACGGTATTCGGCCAAGCCTTTGGTAAAGCTTTTGGGAATCCATCGTGACGTCGCCAGCTCTCGGGGGAATCGGGCCAGCTTCGATTCTTGGACAACCGATCAGCAAGCTTGGATCGTAGCCGCCAACACGATTCACAATTTGAGCGATTTGATAGAGCGACCATTTGCGCCGAGCGCCAGCATGGAACAAACCCGAAATTGATTTGCAAAAGATTTCTTCGATCGTCTCATTCAAACATTCTACATAGGTAGGCGTTCGGACTTCGTCAAAGTAAAGCGTCGCCGGTTTGTTTTTTGCAAACCGAGATTGAATCCAATCGACCGCTCCCGCGTGGTTGTTAAAACTGATTCCCATCGGCAGCGAAATTCTCAAAATGCAAGCCGAAGGCAATCTTTCCAAAATCATTTGCTCAGCAGCCACCATTGTTTTTCCATAAACAGTGACGGGGTCCGTCAAATCTGATTCGACGTGCGAACCAGATCCTGTTCCAGAATAAACAAGATCAATCGACAGGTGAATAAGCGCCGACCCGCGGGTTTTAATCGCATCGAGAATATTAGAGAGGCTAGTCACGTTAACGCGCTCCGCCATGACCGGATCCAACTCGCAGGCTTTTAGCGCACAAGAGCCGCCACAATTCAAAACGCTTTTGAACTGGTACTTTTCAAACAGACGTTTGACTGACTCTGGATCGTCGGCGTCACATGGAACCACTCCGTCGACTTGGAGAGGCCAATTGTTGGGACGCCGAATTCCAATCACGTCTTTTCCAAAGCGTTCTCGAAAGTGATAAAACGCGTTGTAGCCAGCGACTCCAGCGACACCAGTCACCAACAACGGCAGGTGGCTTTCATCCAGCGAGCAAACTCCGCTCGACGTATCTAAACGCGGTCGGCGCATCTCCACCAATTTGGAGATGTCTTTGCGAATAAGTTGGTCGGTTGATTCGTTCAATGCTCTTTTGAAAATGCCCAAAACTAAATCTGATTTGATACGGTTACTCGGCGGCAGGCCTATGCCGCTATTCAATTGGCGTTAGAATCAGCCGAGTTCTCAGTTCGTCAGTTTATCGCCTCGTTGTCAATGCTTCCATTTCAAATCAAAGTTTGCGGGGTGTCTATTCCT
The DNA here is from genome assembly GCA_964595515.1 of uncultured Pirellulaceae bacterium. Classification (GTDB taxonomy): domain Bacteria; phylum Planctomycetota; class Planctomycetia; order Pirellulales; family Pirellulaceae; genus Mariniblastus. Next base: position 815 of record CAZQQR010000143.1, on the reverse strand, counting down.
GACGACGCCAAATGCGCGCTGGACTCTGGTGCTCAAGCCATCGGGCTTAATTTTTACAAAAAGAGCATCCGATACGTCGATCGAAACGCAGCTCAGGCTGTCTGTGCGGCCGTCGACGATTGCGGGATCGCCAATGCAAAAAAGATCGGCGTGTTTGTCAATGAGACGCCCCAAGACGTGATTGAAACAATGGACGTTGTAGGGCTAAATGGAATTCAGCTTCACGGGGACGAAGAACCGACCAGCCTGGATCAGTTTCGTGATTTGCTTGGTGATCGATTCGCCACGACGGACTTTGTACGGGCCATTCGATCCAACGTTAACTCCAACGCTAACATTTCGAATGAAACCGTTTCGAATGAAACGTCGGAGTTTGATCGTGTCGTTGGTTTAATTGAGCAGTGGAGCCGGTTTGAAAATGTGTCGATTTTGATCGACGCCAAAGTCCCCGGGACGTTTGGCGGAACGGGTGAAAAAGTCGATTGGAATAGCGTTCCAGAGCTCGTGAAGAAATCAGGTCGCGAGTTGATTCTGGCTGGCGGGCTTGACCCATGGAATATTGCCGAAGCGATCAAGGTGACAAGTGCCAAGGCAGTCGACGTGGCCAGCGGTGTTGAGTCTGTTCCAGGAACCAAGGATCAACACCGAATCAAGAAGTTCGTGGCCAAGGCGTTGGATGCAATGTCTGTTTGAGATGCGTGCATGTGCTTCGATCGCCTTCAATTAAGCGAGCAAATTAGACAGGATGGACATGATGAAACAGGATTTTTGAATTTACAACATCCAGTTCATCTTGTTCATCCTGTCAAAAACCC
>CAZQQR010000142.1:6616-13269 GCA_964595515.1 uncultured Pirellulaceae bacterium | reverse complement strand
AATCTGAAATCAAACTTCAAATCACTTCACCACCGGAGCAAGATACATATTCCGATATTTCACAGTCGTATGATCGCCCTGCAAATAAATCGGACCGGGTGCCGCTGGATCCGTATAAATCGCTCCTGCAGTCGGGCCAATAATCGGTTTGTTATCGATGACTTTCACACCATTCAACACAACCGTAATATGTCGATCGACAAGCGTAATATCATACGTCTGCCATTGTCCGCCAGGATTTCCCGCATTACTCGTCGGGGCAATCCTCCCAAAAATCGCTCCAACTCCCTGTAGACCCTGCATTCGACTATCGCGGTCAACGACCTGTGCCTCATACATCCCCCGCAGATAGATTCCGCTGTTGCGTTTCTCTTCTACCAAGAACTCGGTGTGAAACCAAAAATCTTTAAACTCAGCAACCGTCCGCAAATTCGCATAAGCACCCGTTGGACTAAAATCAGTCTTCGTCGTCGTGTTCACCAACATTCCATCGGTCGCACTCCAACCATTCTTTTTATCCGACTCATGTGTCCGCCATCCCGTTAAGTCTTTCCCATTGAAGAGTAAAATCGGAAGCCCGAACTTGACGGTAGATAAATCGGGAGCTGATTTCGGCATCGGCGGAATTCGTTTGCCAGAAAACTTAACCTGCGTGACTGCGCTACCATCGTTTGGCGTTTGAACGATCACTCCAGCGAGCTTTCCATCAGCCATCCCAACTTCGACTTCTCTCGCAGTCGAGAGCTTGGCTTTCTTTTTTCCGATTGGCTTGATCGGAAATTTAATCCGTCCATTCTTCATCTCAGAAATTTTGAATGGCCCGTAAGAACCGATATAAACTCGCATGTAAACGACTGGACTACCATCTTTCTCGACGATGCTCATCCAGCCAGGTTCATCAGATTCTAAATCCAAACTCCAGTCGCCCATTAACCCTTGAGGAACGGTTTGCTGAGCGCCGACCGGGCAAGCCGCCGCAAACGACAACAAACTTAAGGTGGCAACGAAGCAAATTTGGTTTTTCAACTTCAAAAACGGAATCATACGAACTCTCTGAATTTAGTTTATTGACTTAGTTGACTGCTCTAACCCGGCAAATCATCGCTTGTTAAAAAGTTCAAGCGAATAAGCCGCATTGATCTTAGTTGCTTTCAAACGATCCATTCCCTTCGGATTGGAGCCTTCGATGATCAACCAGCCCTTGTAATTCATTTTCTTCAAGAGCGACCGGACCCTCGAAAAGTCGATTGGCCCTTTACCTAATAACGCTTTGTTTTCCTTGAGATGAATTTCGGCAATATTCTCAACACCGAGACTTTCGATCTCTTCATAAATGTCATAGCCCATCCTCGCGGAGTTGCCAGTGTCATAGTAAACCTTCACCGCCGGCGAACCCACCTGTTTCATGATGTGCCGAAGATCAGACTCGTTAAGAAGCGATTCGATCGCCAATGTAATTCCATGTTTTTCTGCCGCCGGAGCAACACGTTTTAGTTTTGCAATGACGCGTTCAATCAAATCTGGTTTGCCATTGATGTCGCCTTTGCCAAAAAAGGCGAGCAGCACAATATTGGGAGCGACTTTGGCGGCCAGCTCACGATCTTCCAGCTTCGCCGCTTCTTCTTTGAGCGTCGCCATCGCTTCAATACACTCGACTACCAACTGTTCGCCTTCGTCCGTACTGGCAAGCGGAACCTTGTTTAAGATCCCAAGCCCCAAAGAACTAATACCGACGCCGGTTTCTCTGACCACCGCACGAATCGCATCACGATTTTCAGCGATCCGCAAATCAAGCCCATCTTCTTTGGCTCCGAACGAATACTGGATCCCTGATAGTCCAACGCTCTGTCCGTACTGGAAAGACTCCTTGCTAAACTGTTTTTGAATCGACCAATCGCAAGTGCCGATTTTGTAACCAACATTTTCATTGTCAATCGTCGCGCTGTTGCTCATCGCGCTGTTGCTCATCTCGCTATCGTTTCTCTCGCTGTCGTCGTTTTTTACATTCAACAAATGCTGATCAAACCATTTCAAGAACTGAACTTCGTCGTCCTGTCTGTTGGGCCAACCATGCTTGGCACCTTCCTTGATCACCAACTCGATTGGAACACCCTTTGATTGGGCGACTTTCTTGAAACTCTCTGACTGAAACAAAGGCACGATTGGATCGGCATCGCCGTGGATAATAGAAACTGGCGGCGTTTTTTCACTGATGTGGTATAGCGATGACATGTGTCGACCGAGCGTCTGTCTCCCCTCGGCCGTTTTTGACTCGTCACCAAACGCTGGTTGCCATCGTTCTTGTTTGCCAACCCCAACGCAATCGTCACCCGCTTCGCTCCAATTCAAATAGTCGGTGGGCGGATAAAAAACAGCCGCCGCTTGAACGGCGCTGCTCGCACGATCGACGGGATCCTTTGCTTTCGGATCGCCAGGACCACCCTTGGTCGCCAAGACCAAACTTAGATGCCCGCCAGCGCTCGCACCCGTGACGCCAATTCGATCCGGGTCAATTTTCCATCGGTCCGCGTTCGTTCGAATAAAGCGAACGGCTCGATGCATGAAACCCATAATCTCGCGAACTTGATAGCGCGGCTGGGAACCATGAAAAACAGCAAAGACCGTATACCCTTGGTCCGTGTAGGGTTTTCCAAATTCATTATTCTTGACTTTGCTATGCCTCGACTTCCATCCACCACTGACGATTTTGATGATTCCAATTCCGTTTGGATTCTCAGGAACAAAAACATCCATCGTCAGCGCGACCCCTTCGAGCCGTTGATAAATAATGTCACGTTCACGATTCACCTGAGCCGACAGGCAGTCTGCCGAGATGAAGATCAAAATAAGAGCAAGGATCAGTTTATTCATGATCGAATCTTTAGTGGTAAATTTGATGATGCACTGATTCTATCGCCTTATCGATATCAACATCAATCAACTTTTTGATTCCGTTGAAACGCCATCCGCAAGGCCCAAATTCAACTCGGCTACCCCGCGAATAAAATCGAATTTTACGCAAGCACCGAGGATCTAGCTCAATCGCACGGTGCGACGTCAACCGAAATTTTCATCACGGTGTTCCCGCCACCAGTGAACACGCCTTGAATCGGGCAAACATCTGCGTAGTCTCGGCCCCATGCGATCGAAATGTGATCGGTTTCGGGAACCTGATTGTTGGTTGGATCAAAATCAAACCAACCGCCTGACCCACAATAGACACTGACCCAAGCGTGCGAGGCGTCCACTCCGACCAGTCGCTCTTTTCCGGGAGGAGGAATCGTTCTCAAATAGCCGCTCACATACCGGGCTGGCAAATTCAAAGACCGTAAACAGGCAATTTGAAAGTGAGCAAAATCCTGACAAACGCCTCTTCGCTGCTTAAACACTTCCTCGACCGGAGTGCTCACCGTGGTCGCCTCCGCATCAAACTCGAAATCATGAAAGATCCGGTGCGTCAAATCCAAAGACGCTTCGGCGATCGGACGATCTTTCGTAAACGAAATTTTTGCGTACTGAGCAAACTCTTCACTGCGCCGAACATGCGGTGAGTTCCAAGCCAATTGTGACGCAAGTAAATCGCCGGACAGATCCGCACCGGCAATCGTCTCCCATGCCGGTGTATCACTGAACTGCGGATAGTTCCTACTCGTCACAGCAACCTGGTTACGAGACGTGACCTTGAGACTGCCGTGGGGAAAGTCGATCGAAAACTGTTCTATCAAATTGCCAAAAAAATCTTTTCGCTGAACAAGCTGACGTGGCTTTGGCTCGATCTCCAGCTCATGAACCTTGCAAACTTGATCAAAAATTGGACGAGGATACAGCCTCACAATGTTGAAGCACTCGGGAACAATATCCCCATACTCGTACTCAGTAATATGTGTGACGTCGTAGTTCATTTCAATTTCAACGGGTAATTCCAAATTCGTCGGCGATCATTTGTTTCACGCTTCGGCTATGCACAAAAAACCGATTGCTAATCAAAGTCGCGATATCAGGGATCTGTTCATCCATTTTGTCAAACAGTTCTACCAACCCAGCCCGCTCACCCAATTCATTCACATGAGCAAGCTGTTCAACGTCCGACATCCGAACGGAATGCAAAGCATCCATCGCCAATCGTTTGATTGCCAGGTCTGCGTCGTGATCGGAACCGCCAGGCAAAGACTCAATGTTGGTCAACAACTTGCTTAACTGAAACGCCAACGATCTCGGGTTCATTTCGTCCAGTAGCAGCAAATTCAATACGGCGGGCATCTGAAAATTAGCGTAGTGTCGTGACGTATAAGTCAAAATACTGTCTGAAATTTCCAGCAAAGCCTCCAGCATTTCCGCCGAAACTTTATCCGGATCCGTCAAACAAACCCTCAACAGCCCAACAATCTGCAGTGAGTATTCCAAGCGACGACCGATGTTAAGAAACCGATATGCGTGCGTTCGCGTCATGGATTCAGAAATCAAACCACTGAACGAAGACAGATTTACGATCAATGTGTTTGTGATTTCAAGCAAGTCATTCAAATCACAATTGTCTGGATCGTTACTTTTGAAATTCCCGTTAACGTCTTGAATCACACGCCAGGCATCACTCGACAACCGCTCGCGGACTCTCGCCGACAAACCGACGACTTGGTTGACCTGTGATCGAAGCGAAGAAGGATCACGGTGATCTAGCGCAGACACAGGCAGAAGCTGTTCCAACCGTGGCAACTGCTGGGCAAGTTCCTTAATTGCATAGCCGACTTCAATGTTGCCTTCCAACGCCATCGCGCGAACCATCGGCGGCAACTCACTCAATTCAGCCGGCTCCGCTTCTCCAAGCAATCTCAACACCACACTACGCAGCAATCTCGCTCCGGATTCCGCCCGGACAATGTATCGCCCCAACCAACAAAGATTGTCTGCGATTCGGCTGGAAAGAAATCCTTGTGAACTCGATTTATCAAACCGGCCGCGCGCTTGAAGCAAACTGACTTGTTCGACAGGCTTGTCCGCCAACACCCAGATGTCTTTGGTTCCACCCTCTCTCAAATGACTGGTGATCGCCGCGTTCGGTTTTTCTGAAACACGAGCAAGTCCCCCCGGCATCGTATGCCATGAATCATCCGAAGCAGTCAGAAACGCTCGCATCGAAAAATGGCCACTGCGAAGCGATCCGTCTTCCCAAACCGCCGTCGAAGAACCCTCTGTCTTTTCCTGGCCAACCCAGTCTTTCGGGTTCTCTCTAACCAACTGAATTCGCTGCTCACGAGTCAACGTTTGTGGATCAATATTCGGTTGAGCCGAACCATTATTTCCAGTTCTACCGCTGCCGTCGATCGTTCGTCGACGAAACGCAGGAACCAAATTTACATCATCGACACGATCAAGAATCAACTCCAACCCTTGTTCTTCGCCACCCCACCACGTCGCGACGCCCGGCAATTCCAACTTGGTATTCAACAAAGCCTTACAGATCCGCGGCATGAACGCCATAAAGATCGGTGACTCAATCAACCCGCTTCCCGGTGCGTTTGCGACCGCAACATTGCCATCACGAATGACTTGGAATAATCCCGCGATACCAGGCCCGACTCCGCCGAGCTCCAACGGGTCCAGATGAAAGCCAGATCGACGCCTCAAAATAACATCGATCGGAGTCAGCCCTGCCAACGTCTTCAACATCACCTGTCCGTTGCGCACCACAAGGTCGTTGGCTTCCACCAGTGTGAACCCGAGGTAACGGGCAAGATACGAATCTTCGAAATAGCTTGGACTGCCCGTGCCCGCGCTCAAAATCGCAATATTCGGATCGGTTTGTCTGTGCTTGGCTAAACTAACCAACTGATTTCGAACCGCTAGAAAATACGACGCCAATCGTTTTACATTGGCTTGGCGAAATTCATTGGGCAACGTTCGAGAGATGGAAATCCGATTCTCCAAAGCAAATCCCCAACCGCCCGGCGAGTCGGTCCGATCCGACATGACCCACCATTCACCCGTCGCCAATCGAACAAGTTTTGCCGAATAGAAATGCAGATGCCGGTCGCCTGAAACGGGCAAATCCTGATAAGCCAGCTGATAATGCGGATGGTCAAACAGAACTCCGTGCGGCAAAACGCCACCGGTCAACAATGTTCGCGGTCCGAACAAATCCGCCAAAACCATGTTCAACAAAGTCGCACGTTGATGAAGTCCAGCAGAGATGATTTTCCATTGGTCTTCAGGTATCAACTGGGGAATAGGATCTAACTGAAGATGCTGTTCACGAACAGTCGGATCACCATAGGCAGTGTAAGCGATTCCGTTTTGATGATTCATCCGCCGGATTTGTTGGCATCGACGTTCCATCCCCGCAAAACCAATACGCCCTAGTCCTTCGTTAAGCCGGCTCCAATGTGGGCGAATATTTCCAGCTGGATCCAGCACTTCGTTGTAGGCCGAATCAGGCGAAGGATAGCCCGCAAAAAAATCGCCCATTGGTGGAAGCGACTCCATCGGCGCATACGTTGGCATCAAGCTTTGCATCTCAGGCAACGAAGAAAATTGCTGCTGTTGTTGCTGCAATTGGTTCTGCTGCTGCTGATTTTGATTCGGCCGCGGTTCGTTAGGTTGTTTTTCTTCTGTCACGTTGTGGGCAAATAAGAGTTAAAAAGCGGTCAATGGTGCGT
>CAZQQR010000142.1:0-6516 GCA_964595515.1 uncultured Pirellulaceae bacterium | reverse complement strand
GTATTACGATTTCGATCCTACTGAAGATTTGCGATCCTACTTACGATTTACAACGACGCAAATCGAGCGTCATCGGAAACTCACGATTCAATTCTACTTCTTTCGGCCTAACCATCGTCCCGCCATGTCCCAGCCGAGAAAATCGAGCTGCCCGACGACTTTCCGCCTCGTAACTATTTACCGGCAACGTCGTAGGATTAAGCCCGCCCGGATGCCCAACGTGGTAACGACAACCGTCAACGCTTCGGCCCAACCATTGATCGTACAAATCAAACGTTAGCGGTCCGTCCACCGGAATGGTCGGATGCAAACAGCTTGGCGGTTGCCAAGCCCGAAATCGTACGCCCGCAGCATATTCACCCTTGGTCTCAGTGGGATGCAGTGGCAACACGTTTCCGTTACAAGTGACTAAATAACGTTCGTCCACAAACCCGGAAACTTTGACCTGCATTCGCTCAACCGACGAATCAACGTATCTCGATGTTCCCGTTCCCGTTGTCTCTTCGCCCAATACGTTCCAGGGCTCGATTGCCTGACGCAAATCAACCTTCACAGAATTGTGAACAAAGCTGCCAACATGCGGGAACCGAAATTCGAAATGAGCGTCGAACCATTCCGATTTCATTTCGTAACCCGATTGGTTACAAGCCGCAATCACGTCCTCAAAATCACGCCAAACAAAATGCGGCAACATAAACTGATCGTGAAGCCTTGTTTTCCAGTCAACCAGCGGCTGCCGGTACGGCTCTTTCCAGAATTTAGCCACTAACGTTCGAACCAATAACTGCTGCGTTAAACTCATTCGCTCGTGAGGCGGCATTTCGAATCCACGAAACTCAAGCAATCCCAAACGTCCTGTTTTGCTATCGGGCGAATAAAGTTTGTCGATACAAAATTCCGCTCGATGAGTGTTCCCTGTCACATCGATCAGCAAATTCCGGAACAACCGGTCTGCCATCCAAGGCGGACATTCCGAATGCCGATCCAACTCGTCAAACGCGACTTGGAGTTCATAAAGCGAATCCGCACGGCCTTCGTCGACACGAGGAGCCTGGCTGGTCGGGCCAATGAATCGACTGGAAAACATATACGAAAGTGAAGGATGGTTTTGCCAAAAACCAACTAAACTTCGCAGCAAATCCGGCCGCCGCAACATCGGACTGTCTAGCGGCGTTGGTCCGCCAAGCACGACATGGTTGCCACCACCCGTTCCCGAGTGGTTTCCATCCAGCTCAAATTTTTCAGTCCCAAGCCGACTGTAGTAGGCGTCCGAATAAAGCCCTTCCGTGATTTCTTTTAGCTCTTCCCAACTGTGGGCCGGCTGCACGTTGACTTCGATCACACCCGGGTCAGGCGTAATGCTAAAACTGTGAACACGATGATCCGTCGGTGGTTTGTAGCCCTCGATGATGACCGGCAAATTCAAATCTGACGCGGTGTCTTCAACCGCAGCCAAAATTTCAAGGTACTGCTCAAGCCGATCGGTTGGCGGCATGAAAACGTGGATCGTTCCATTTCTGACCTCAACACAAAGTGCAAACGGGATGGCCGTATCATCTGTCAGTGGACCGTTCCCAAACGCAGCCGCAAACTGCTCCAGCAGGCTGTTCTTGCTATGTCCGTTTTTCTCGTGCCGCGAGGGCGATTCGCCGCCAGTTATATTTACCGCCTCACTATCCCCATCGCCAGACTCAGTCGTCGTTCGCCGTTTGAGCAATAAATTCCCGCCACTGCCGTCCGCTTCTGCTGCTTGACCGAATGCCGGATCTGCACCTGAGACCGTTCCAACTCCTGACGGAACTTGGTCCGCCTTTTGCTTCAACTGATGCTGAATTCGCATTTCCTGCGGTTCGGCCAAGGCTGCTCTTGCGACAGTCGGATCAAGCGGTTGGTAAAGCTCCGCCTGTTCTTTCGTCATTCCAACAAGTGTATTCAGCGGTAACCGATACCCCATCGGCGAATCGCCCGGAATCAAGTTCACTCGATCCGTTCTCGTCTTCCACCGTCCGCTCGTCCAACTTGGCTCGCTCAACCATCGTTGATACATCAATGGAAGGATAAAACCTGTCGGTTGGTTAGCGCCTTGCTCGATGACACGCGCCAAACGTTGACGATCAAGACTGTCTCGAAAATCCTTTTTGGTCAGATCGACATCCGTCGGCAGACGTTGTTCCTCCCAAAGGTGGTACAAGAAATCTTCGAATGCATCGGTCACGTTTTCTTTTCCGACCTGCATTCGATCCGCGATTCCAGCTGCAAACTTTTTTGCGTCCTCGGCAACGTGGCCTTGCGCGACTCCTTCTGCCGCAAACAGTTTTTCGTTTTCCCAAATCGGTTTTCCATCCTTGCGGGCAAAACAAGTCTTGGCCCAACGCGGAATTGGCTCGCCAGGGTACCATTTGCCTTGGCCATAATGCATCAACGTTCCTGTTCCAAAACGCTTTTTCATTCGGCTCATCAAATCATTGGCCAGTTGATTTTTTTGCTCACCAATCGCCTCCGTTTGCCATTGTGGATCGTCAGGGTTGTCGATCGAAATGAACGTGGGTTCACCGCCCATCGTCAAACGAACATCGTTAGCGGCCAAAGTTTCATCGACCCGTTGGCCGAGCGCGTCGATTTCAGCCCATTGCTCTTCGCTGTATGGTTTCGTGACGCGGGGGTCTTCGTGAATTCGTTGAACACTCATTCCGAAATCAAATTCGGTTTCACATTCCTCAAGGCCACCGGTGATCGGGGCCGCTCCAGAAAAATTCGGCGTTGCAGCCAGTGGAATATGACCTTCGCCAGTCAACAGCCCACTCGTTGGGTCAAGTCCCACCCAGCCAGCACCAGGAAGAAAGACTTCTGTCCAAGCGTGCAGGTCAGTGAAATCGACCTCCGTGCCTGAAGGGCCATCCAACGATTTAACGTCTGGTTTAAGCTGAATCAGATAGCCAGACGTGAACCTCGCCGCCAGACCCAAATTGCGTAAAGCTTGAACCAGCAACCAAGCAGAATCGCGGCACGAACCACTGCTTTTCTCGAGTGTTTCCTCACAAGTCTGAACGCCCGGTTCCATTCGAACAACGTAGTCGATCTTCTTTTCAAGCTGCTGATTGATGCCAACCAAAAAGTCGATCGTCCGCTCGTGATCATGGTCAACGGTTTTGAGAAAACTCTCCAGTCCGTTTCCGACAGGCTCAGTGACCAGATACGGTTTTAGATCCAGTTGATCTTCCGCGTTGTAGTTGAACGGATAATTTTCCGCGTAGTCTTCTACGAAAAAATCAAACGGATTGATGACGGACATATTCGCCACCAAATCAACATCGATCGAAAGCTGAGTAACTTTTTCTTCGAACACAATCCGGGCCAAGAAATTCCCGTGTGGATCTTGTTGCCAGTTAATGAAATGATTCTCTGGCGTTACGCGGAGCGAGTAACTTTCGATCGGAGTCCGGCTGTGTGGGGCAGGGCGGAGACGAACGACTTGCGGACCAACCGTGATTGGCCGGTCATATTGATAACTGGTGTGATGCTGAAGAGCGACTTTGATACTCATGTTGTTTTTCTTAAAGTGAAAATCTCAGACGGTTTTCACGGCTCGTAGTTAATTGGTTCGATGCACAAGCATGGCTCGCACAACCATGTTTCGAATTGCCAGGAGATTGTTTCCGCGAATAATTCCAGAGCGTCATTCGCTCCGCCTTTTTCACGACTGCTGCTGCATCATGCTGCCCATCACTTGTGACTGTGATTGAGCGATGAACTTTTTCTGTTGATTGCTGGTGTTAAAAAAGTCCTCGTAAATCGCGTTACCCAATCCATTGAGTGCGCCTTGAAGTTGATCGATGAAACTATGCATGCCTTGCTCAACGATTTCTTCGATCGTAATCGAGCCCATTCGAGCAACGAGCTGTTTCATCAACACGCTCGAAGGTAAAACCTCACGTTCATCCTGCTGTTTGACGTCACGCAACCGCTTGGCCGCCTCTTCGACACAAAACCGGATGGAGCGAGGGAAGAGCGGTTCAAGTATCAAAAATTTTGCGACCGTGTTAGGAACAATCCGGCCGTGCGTCCGCCGATACATATCAAGCGCATCCGCTGACTTCAAAAGACTGGACCATCGATTCACGTCAATCGAAGTACCAACGTCTTGGGCTTTGGGCAGCAACAAAAAATACTGCACGTCAACGATCCTGGACGTTTTATCCGCACGTTCGATGTTGCGCCCCATCTGTGAAAACAGCCAAGCTTCATCTCGCAGCATGGAAGAATTGGCGATGCCCGCCAACAACTGGCTGGTGGTTCGAACAGAGTCACAAAAGTCATGCGGCTGCTCGAACGCATCACGAGACTTGGCTGCGTTTTCGACCAACATTTTAAATCGATTCAGGTTTTCCCAAACCGAAGAAGGGATCACCTCACGCACCGTTCTTGCAGCTTCGCGGGCGTTGGAAATGCATGACAAAATTGAATTCGGATTCTCCGCATCGAACAACAAAAACTGAAGCGCATTCTCTCGCGTCGTCGAATCGTACCGTTCATTGAAATCATTTTGATCGCCAGTGGTGTAAATCAACGGCGACCATTGATCGGCAAGCGGCGCGGAATCGCCAAGCGTCAGGTTGTAATTGACGTCAACGAATCTTGCGACATTCTCAGCTCGTTCAAGGTAACGGCTTACCCAGTAAACCGACTCAGCAACTCGACTAAGCATTTTCCACCTCCGAAGCTTTTTGACTGGTGAAGTTCGTCATCTTGGACTTGGGAACTTCGTTGGCCGGGGTATCGGTTCTTAACACCCACGTATCTTTACTGCCGCCGCCTTGGGATGAATTCACAATCATCGAACCTTCTCGCAGTGCCACCCGCGTCAAACCACCCGGCATTACATAAGTTTCTTTGCCGCACAATACAAACGGACGAAGATCAACGTGGCGAGGATGAAGTTTCCCATCAGCAAGCGTAGGGACCGTTGAAAGTTGAAGCATCGGTTGAGCGATCCAGTTGCGAGGATCGGCTTTGATTTTTTCAGCGGCTTCGGCAAGCTCGCTTTTGGAAGCTTGCGGGCCCATTACGATTCCGTAACCACCCGACTCATTAACGGGTTTGATAACCAACTGGTCCATGTTTGCTAAAACATGCTGTCTCTCACTCGCTTCGCCACAGCGAAACGTTGGGACGTTGGCGAGGATGGAATCTTGGTCGAGGTAGTACTTAATAATCTCAGGCACGAACGTGTAAACGGCTTTGTCGTCCGCAACGCCGGTCCCTGGTGCATTAGCCAGTGTTACGTTGCCAGCGCGATAGACGTCCATCAAACCGTGAACGCCCAAAACGGAATCTTCGTTAAAATACTTGGGATCAAGGAAGTCGTCGTCGATCCGTCGGTAGATCACATCGACTTGTTTAAGCCCCCGAGTCGTACACATGTAGACGTGCTCATCGTGAATCACCAGATCCGAACCCTGGACGAGTTCGATGCCCATTTTTTGAGCCAGAAACGTGTGCTCAAAATAAGCCGAGTTGTAAATACCGGGCGTTAACAATACGGCCGTCGGATCTTCGACTTGGTCAGGAGCACAACTTAGCAGTGTGTCCAGCAATCGTTCCGGATAATCGGTGACGGGTTCAACTTTCATTCCTTCAAACACATTGGAGAGCGTTCGTTTGAGCACCTCTCGATTTTCAAGAACGTAGGAAACACCCGAAGGGCAGCGAAGATTGTCTTCGAGAACGTAAAACTGACCGTCACCTCCGCGAATCAAGTCAACGCCCGAGATGTGACACCAAGCTCCTTGGGGAGCATGGAAACCTTGCATTTGTTCGCGGTAGGTTTTTGACGATTTAAGAAGTGCCTCGGGAACAACGCCGTCTCGCAGAATCTTTTGATCGTTGTAAATGTCGTCAACGAATAGGTTAAGCGCCTCGACTCGCTGCTTGAGTCCTCTTTCAATTTCGTCCCACTCGTTTCCATCGACGATCCGTGGCAACAAATCAAAGGGCCAAATCTTTTCCGTGCCCGACTCATGGCCATAAACGGTAAAAGTGATACCAAGGTCACGAAGCAAAAACTCAGCTGCCTCTTGGCGAGTCGTGAGTTCTTCATCGGTCAGCGCCTGCAATCGCGATGCAAATGGCGCGCACGTGCTACGGGGCTTCCCGGGGCTTTCGAATGTTTCATCGAAGTTGCCAGGGAGCATCTCGTACTTGTCAAAATTCATTGAAGACGCAATCGTGTTAGTGCGAAGAAGCTAGAAATTCCAAGAGCTGATTCCGGTCAATGGATTTGGCCCAAATGCCCACGAGCGATGAGGGAAGTGGATTGAACTCTAACTTCTATCGGATTGTGCTCGGACTCATCATAGGCAAAAAGAAGGCCGTTTTCCCAAGAAAACGTGGCTGAAATCTAAAGTGGGAGTGCTTTACCTGTAAGTCCGAATATCGGCGTCTTAACTACCGTGAATATTTCGCCGGAATGGAAGAGAACGAGTTTCCGGGACTCAGCACCGTGTGCGGATGAAGAGT
>CAZQQR010000141.1:10884-13430 GCA_964595515.1 uncultured Pirellulaceae bacterium | reverse complement strand
ACCACTATCGAGCGATTCATCATTTTGTTGGCTTGGTCAATCGATCAATCCAAGCAGCATGTTGTTTCTTGATTGTGGTCATTGATGGATTATCCGCGAGATTGTGCCATTCGTTGGGATCGTTGTTATGGTCGTAGAGTTCTTCGGAACCATCGACATACCGAATGTATCGCCAGCGGTTTGATCGAACGGTGTGGTTCCCGGCTTTGGTTGATGTAAGTGCCGGCCGTTCCCATGAATCATTTGGATTTTCCAAAAGCCGTTTCAAACTTAATCCTTGCAACTCACTAGGCGGCTGAAGACTGCAAAGATCGGCCAAAGTCGGATAGATGTCGATCAGGCCGACCGTTCGATCACAGACTCTGCCGCTATCGGATTTGGGTGCCCGCACAATCAACAAACTGCGAGTCGATTCTTCCCAGGGCATCCATTTTCGCCAGTGGTTCTTTTCTCCCAGATGCCAGCCGTGATCAGAACAGAGAACCACGATCGTGTTATCGGCGTAGGGGCTTTTGTCAAGTTCATCCAATACTTGCCCAACGCAGTCATCCACCAACGCAACACAAGCGTGATAGGCGTGAACAAGTTCGCGGCGATAAGTCGGACTGTACTGAGCGACAGCATCCTCTGCGATCAGTTTGCTGCGATCGAGCACCCACCTGCGTCCAATTTCGGGGACATCATCCAGGTCGTTTTCTAGCACGGTAGGTAGTGTCAGGCTGTTCCGGTCGAATTGATCAAAGTATCGTTTTGGGGCTGTCATCGGTGTGTGCGGTTTATAGAAACCTAGCGACAGAAAAAATGGTTGGTCATATTCTTGGCTAAGTTTTTCAATGCCCCAAGAAGCGATTTGCTCATCGGGCATGTCGCCTTTTTCGATGTCGAGTGCAGCCCAAGCCAACGAGTCCTGCGCATCTTTGCCAAACCGTTTCGCAAATTGTCTACCATCTGGTGGTTCGGGACCCCAACGAAGCGTCTTTGGTCCGATCTCATCCCAGTAAGCTTTCTTGCCATGATCGTTATGATAAATTTTGCCCATGCACATGGTTCGGTATCCCTGTTCGCCAAACCAAACTGGCATGTGCTTGGCTTTGGACCATGCTTCGCTGGCTCCCTTTGATGAGTTGTTGTAAATACCGGTGGTCGAAGCGTACATGCCCGTCATAAAAGACGCTCGTGACGCATAACACAGCGCCACCTGACAATGCGCGTTATTGAACAGGACGCTTTGCTGGGCGAGCCGATCGAGATTCGGAGTTTTCGCATCAGGGTTTCCGCCGAGACATCCGACCCAATCATTGAGATCATCCACCGTAATGAATAGCACGTTGGGCCGATCACCTTGCTTGAGTTGTTTACTTTTTTTGGTCCGGTCAGGTTGGCGTTGTTTTAACTCGGGTGGCATTTCTCCAGGTTTGGGAACAGGTAGCTTGCGCATTTCAATCGAATAACGCTCACCCAGAATCAATTGGCTACTCGCGTCAAAATGTGTTCCAGGATCGAGAGTTTTAGTGCCCTTTGATGTAACTAGCCCAACAGTTGGGCTGTCCGCAGCAACTGATTGAATCGCGGCTCGAACTTTGTCGCGTTTTCCGTTGTCAAAAACTTCGCCGACTACGACTGGAAGATCGGCCACGCCGACGTCTTCGCGAATCCGGTCAATGAGAGATTTTAGTCTGCGACTATAAGTACTCGTGCCGGACTTTGAATCTGCCTCACCCTGATGCCACAACAGTCCGCGAATCGTAAAACGATCACCTCGTTGGCTGAGCTGATTGGTTGCCATCCGAATGGACTCCACGAACTCGCGGTAGCGGGGACCTTGGCTTTCAAGATCACCGCGGGTACCGGGGTTCCAGTCAGAACGCAAATTCGTGGCTCCTTTGGAGCCTTTGATCAGCGCCAGTTTCCGACTGGGATCGGCAACCAACATCGAGCGTGCAAATCCGATTTCAGGTCCAAAGGTCGGTGATGGAAAATTCCCTTTGTATTTCGGGGGCACACTAAATCCTGGAGCAAGCGGTTGCCAACCGTTGCTGGAGCGGGATGAATTCCGATAAAAAATGATCGCTTGATCAACCGGTTTCCTTTGCTCCTCAGGCAGCTTGTTGACAAGTCCTCGGCCGTCCATGTTGGATTGCCCAGCAAGCAGATAGACATCGTATTCGTCGGCACAACTGACCGATGGAAACGACAAAATGATGCAGGTGATTGCGAGCCAAATGATGACATTGGTGTAGCGGTTTGCTGAGAGAGTTTTTGCCATTTTGAATTCTTGATTTTGAAAAGTTTTTCAATAGCGGTAGTCGGCACCATCGCGACTGAGTTGACAGCTTGCTTCTATCTTTTTCAGCTGCTCGTGAAGCCGTTTGGCTTGATCTGGTAGTTCCGTCGAGAGGTCGTATTTCTCGTAGGGGTCTTTGGTAAGATCAAACAAACGCACGCGACCGTCTTTTTTAGCTTCTTGAAGAAGCTTCCAGTTGCCAGAGATAATCGCTTTACCGTCGATGCCTTGATGCAGTCGACGATAGCCAAAAAATAGACTT
>CAZQQR010000141.1:2384-10784 GCA_964595515.1 uncultured Pirellulaceae bacterium | reverse complement strand
CCCTTGAAAGGGCCCGCAGATGCGACGCCTTTTATTGCAAGTCCATCCGACGGACCATTGTCGCTGCAAAAAAAGATCACGGTGTTCTTTTCGATTCCAAGTTCTCGCAGTTTGGTTCTTAGTCGACCGATTTGTTGATCCATTGCTGTGATGCAACCGTAGTAGTTTTTTCGTTTGGATCCCGCAGTCGGGTAAAGATCTTTAAATTCGTCGCCTGCGACTACTGGTTCATGCGGAGCATGAAACCAAACGGTTGCCAGGAATGGGGTGGACTGATTCGCTTCGATGAAGGGAATCACACGATCCATGATGATCCGGCTGTCGTCTCCAGTGATATTTTCTTTTGCTTCTTTTCCGTTGTGAACATAAGGAAACCCGCCTTTCCAAGGACCGCCCGGTTTGCCGCCCCAACTATCCCAATCGTCGGGAGTGATGCCAGGATCCCAAGTCGGTACGGCACTGGTTGTGGCAAAATACTCGTCGAATCCATGATGTGAAGGAGGTGAATAGAAACCGCGTGTTCCGACTTCGTCCGGTTTGACCCAGCCGATATGCCATTTGCCAAACATGCCCGTTGCATAGTTTTTCTTCTTTAATATTTCAGCGATCGTTAACTCACCGACGCGCATACCACCGGTGTGAGCCGCCAAAATGCCAAACCGAAACGGATAGCGACCCGTCAGGCAACTGCCACGGGTTGGAGAACAAAGAGGTGCTGCCGCGTAAAACCGATCAAACCGAATACCAGCAGCGGCCATTGAATCCAGATGGGGTGTCTTGATGACGTCGTTGCCATTGAATCCAACATCGCCCCATCCTTGGTCATCACTCATTAGCAAAATGATGTTTGGAAGTGCCGTATCCGTTACTTCCGCGTCATTGGTGGCGAGCAAATTCAACGGAGATGTCGATAAAAAGAAAACGAAGGTTGATGCGAGTATGCGCGAGGTAGAGACCATTGCCGCCGTTCAGAACGTGATGACTTTATGAAAACAGGAACCACCTGCATTGTAGCCGTCATTTGTATTCGACGCGAAACTACAGGGCGCAAAATCGAGAGCCTTGAGTTGTCTCTGCACCATTAGTGAAAACAATGTGGTGAAAGAACCGGGTGGGTGGCTACTTTTTGCTTGGCAGTTCGTCACCGGGTGGGTTGGCGTACATCAGTGTGTCCAGATGGGATGAAGACCGGCGGCGGCTTCGACGGCGATCCGATTGATTCGAACGATTGTCTTCACCGGATCGTAGTTTGATGGCGGCTTTTCGCGTGTACGACGCATCAAGTTCTTTGCGGTTGTGGTAGTGATTGAAAACTCGCTCGTACATTGTGCGAAGCCGGCCCCGGCTGTCGTCGGAAATGCGTTTATAGAAATAACGCCCTTCAACACTTTTGTAAGACTCATAGGGCACGTCAAAGCCAAGGTTGTATTTTGCTGTGTATTCAAATCCTTTGAGCAGTCGATTGTCCAGGGCTCCGTAAAGATCGACTTCTTGAATCCAAGCCGTCTCACAGGTGTTGGCCAAGAATTCCAAACCCATTTGCGTGTGTGCCTGATCTCGTCCAGACTCCTGACATTGGCCTGACTCCATAAAGTACTTGCCAATCGCGCCGTTGCCTTTCCCGCTCAAATAGTATTCCTTGGCTCGGTCGAACATTTTTTGATCGTCCAGAAAAACACCCATGGCGATCATGACCTGCATCATCGAAGCGTCCCAGTTTCCGTTGGCGGTCGGATAGAAATCTTTGATAACGGGGTACCAAACATCGTTGAGCATCGATTCAAATTTTGCTTGCTCTGCCTCGGGCCATTTATCCCAAGTATGTTTAAGAAGTTCTGCGGCAATACAAAAGTGATAACCGCTCATACCAATCAACAAACGCGCATCGTGATTGCCGATTGATTTTAGGGTTGTTGACCATGAGTTGATGATCTGTGCCGCCTTTTTGGCGTGCGCTTCCTCACCTGAAAGAGCCCAGCAGAGTGCATGATGATATGCGGCCTTTGCATCGTTACTAAACTCTGAGGATCCGATGTTAGGGTTGTTATAGGGGCCTCGTTCGACGTGCTCGAAAGGTTGTGGCTTCCAATCGGTAGCCGCGTATCGAGAGTCCTTTAATTTTTCCCACGCTGCCAACCATGGTTGATCGCCTGCCTCGATCCGAGCTTTTACGAACTGGATGCTTTCCTTGCTGTGGGCGATTCCTGGGTGGGCAAACTGGCCGATCGCGGGCAAGCTGTTGATCGCCGTTAGCATCGAAGCGAGAAACAAGATTCGCAAACGACCAATGCTGAACTTCGAACTGGCGTGTGTTTCCAACATGAAAATTAGGACGGTGACTGACGGCGATAGTGAAAAAATAACAGTGTCAGCATATCATAGTCTGGCAGTGGTTTTATTGAACCTGCCGAGAAGTTGCGGAGGGAGATTCCAAAACGATTGGGATTTTTCTCGTTGACAGTGATGCCAGCGGCGTCTTGGCAACGGACGGGCTATTTGCGTTTTCGCTTTTAGGTACGCCTGATTCGACATCGTTTTCCAGCGTTGGTTTGACAACGATCGATCCAGTGTTTGACTTTAATATAGATGACTCCACTACAAGTTTGATCGACTGGGAGGCCAACGTCTTTTTGAATTCGGTTCCCATCGGAACAGAAATTCATCTTGGCGATGTTGAATTGTCTGGGACTGCAGCGGGTTCGACAATTTACTCAGTTGCAGATGCCCAGCCCGGTAGCACGACTGCCGAGGCAAACTGGTTGTCAGGAACCAGTGCCGAGTTGGATCAACTGATCTTTGGTACTGGGTCAACGAACTCGTTTCAATTCGCACTCAATACAACGGCCGTCCCTGAGCCTGCAACGTTTGCTGTCATTTGTTCGCTGGGAATCGGCGTTTCACTTCGGCGGCGCCGAAAAAGCTAACCACGAAGGTTCTGAATTCGAATCAGCTCGCATTCTCAGTGGCTATTCGAAGACCGTAATCGTCTTGCGTTCTAAAAGCGGATACCAGGCTTCAATCTTGCTCGCCAGATCTTTGACAACCTCAGGGTTTTCGCCAGCCAAGTTTTTTTGTTCCGAAGGATCCGCCATCAAGTCGAAAAGTTGTGGGCGTTTTTCGGTTCGCGGATGCGTGGACTGATAACGATTGACTTCGCCATCATAAGTCAAAAGTAGTTTCCACTTGCCCTGAATGCACCAGCGGAACAGTAGAGAAGCTTCTGGTTTTTCGATGTCGGCAATGTCGTGAGCAAACGATTCTCCCAGAATGTACTCGCGATCGATCGGAGTACCATTGGTTAGATTCTCAAGCAAATCCAAACCAGGTAGTCCTGTTGGAATGGAGGCTCCAGCCGCCGACAACATCGTTGGGTAAAGATCGATGCTGCTACAAAGCTCTTTGCGGTCTGCGGGCTTCATTTTCGCAGGCCATGAAAACATGATGGGCGTTCGGATTCCGCCTTCGTAGGGAGTCTGCTTCGACCGCGGCGCGTATCCGTTCTTTTCCGGATTTTGAATCCAGCCATTGTCGCAAACGTAAACGATCAGCGTATTGTCGCGAACGTTTTTCGATTCAAGATGCTCAACAAGCTCCCCGACAGTTTCGTCGAACCACTCGCACATTGCGTAGTATTTGGCAACGGTTTTGGGTAACCCATCCGCAGCGTACTTTTTCAATAATCGCTCTGGCGGATTGTGAGGCGTGTGAGGTAGGAAAGGAGCGTACCACAAAAAAAAGGGTTTTTTGTCAGTGACTGCTTGGTCGACGAACGAAGTAACTGCCTTCATCCCGTCCCGTCCAATTTTCAAACCATCATCACCGTGCCGACCGCGTTTTTGAGGGAATCCGCGGGTCATGCCTGCGGTAAATCCGCCTCTCTTGAAATTGCCTTCCCACCACTTTCCTGATTGATGGCAAACGTATCCTAGCTCGACTAGTTTTTTCGGCACGGTTTCAAATTTGTCAATGTAAGAGATCAACTGAGCACGTCGTTGATTGTGCAAATCAGAATCTCTCGCAGCGTATTTGAATGACGGGTCGTTTCCAGTGACACCGTGCTGCGACGCGTAGCGTCCCGTAATCATCGTCATCAGCGAAGGGCGACAAAGTGCCGTCGGTACGTAGCCGCGGCGAAACACAACGCTTTGTTTGGCGAGTTGATCGAGGTGAGGGGTCTTGATCGTATCGTGACCCATGAACGAGTAATCCGTCCAGGCTTGGTCATCTGAGATGATCATCACGATGTTGGGTTTGTCCTGGGCGACGAGGCTCGTTGCAAAACCTAGAAAGAAAATGGCACTCAGAATTTTTAGTTTGTTGGTCATGCGATTAAATTCAGTCGATCAGTCGGTACTTAAAAAAGTTGTTGCGTCCACTATTTTAAACGGTTTGGATCAAGGTTGCATCTCTGGAAGCGGTTCGGCAAGAAGGCAAAATCTCAATATTCGACAAGCGAATCGGACGTCGATAAGATGTTCTTAGTCCAGACTTATTGATTCTTTGAACGATCAAAACCCAACTATTAACCAATTGCTTATATCTGGTGACACATGGCAGCTGAATTTAATCGTCGTGAATTTGGGAAAACAGGGGCTGCTGCGACAGTGGCTGCGTCGCTTGCAACCACAAAAAGTACCGGAGCGAACGATTCGATTCGCATCGGTTTTGTTGGTGTTGGCAATCGTGGCTCACAACTAATGAAGGCTTTTTCACAACACGATGATTGTAAATTTGTTGGTGTGGCTGATGTCTACCAGCCTTATCTTGATCGTGCCAAAGAAAATTATGGGAATGACTTGGTGGCGGTCGAGGACTATCGCGTCTTGATTGATCGCAAAGACATCGACGTGATCGTGATTGGAACACCAGATCACTGGCATGCGATTCAGGCGATTACTGCGATGTCGGCAGGCAAAGATGTCTATGTTGAAAAACCACTCAGCGCGACCATCCATGAAGGACGGCAAATGGTAAAAGCGGCCAAGAAGTTCGATCGTATCGTACAGGTTGGGCTTCATCGTCGTTCGATGAAAATTTATCATCAGCTGCGTGATTTCATGCAGACAGATAAGGTCGGCAAGATCACGGTCTCGAGAGCTTATCGACTGAACAATATGTATCCCGACGGCATTGGGAAGTTGCAAACCTCCGCACCTCCCAAAGATTTCAATTGGGATCTCTGGCTTGGCCCCCGGCCACGACAAGCCTACCAAGAGAACATCGCGCCATATAAGTTTCGTTGGTGGCAGCGTTTCTCGTCTCAAATGGGGAATTGGGGCGTGCACTATTTTGACGTGATTCGGTGGATGATCGGGGAGGAATCACCAGCCTCTGTCGTCGCGATGGGAGGGCGATTTGCAGTTGATGACGATCGAACCGTTCCCGATACCGCAGAAGCAGTTTTCGAATTACCCAACGGTTCGTTGTTGGTTTTTGGCCAGTACGAAGCCACCAGCAATCCCGCGTTGGCGTTTGGCGAGATCGAACTTCGAGGGACTAACGGTACGGTCTATTCCTCGTCGGATGGATACCGAGTGTTGGGTGAAAAACCCGGTCAGTTTCAAGCCAAGGGCGATCGCGGACAAGAAGCGGAAGTTGAAATGAAAGAACCCAATCGCGTTGCGACGGCCAATCACGCTCGAAATTTCTTGGATTGTGTAAAGTCTCGTAAGCAAACTAATTGCCCAATGATCGAAGGCCATCGTTCAACAACGTTTGCTCATTTGGCTAACATTTCATTGGCCACAAAAGATCGCCTTGAATGGGATTCGGCCAACGAAAAATTTATCAATAACGAGGCAGCAAATGGTTTTCTTCACTACCAATATCGAAAAGGATTCGAATTACCAAAGCTCTAAACTCGAATCTCGATAATTGATTTTCCGACGCCCAGCATGTGCAAAGGTAGTCCAAGCTTGAGCTCCCTAGCTTGGATGGCTTGTTGCGGAACTTTTGACAACTTACACGACTACCTCCAAGATTGCCAGATTTTTTCGACGAACGTTTGTTGCCGTGAAAGACAAGAATTCGTTTTGCCACTAAGATCAAGTCGCTCTTGATATCACCAGGTCCCAACGGAGTTGCACGATGCTTCAGAAATTTGGTCTCGTTTTCTTGGTTCTTCTAGTTAGCCTTCCTGCAGCGATTTCTGCGCAAGAAGACCACGCACTCGGATTTAAAGACTTGTTTAACGGGAAGGATCTGACCGGCTGGACAGACGTGAATACTTCGCCTGAAACTTGGTCCGTCAAAGACGGATTGTTGGTCTGCACAGGGCTTCCTATCGGCGTGATGCGTTCCAACAAACAATATGAGAACTTCGTTCTTGAAATAGAGTGGCGTCACATGGAGGCCGGAGGAAACTCAGGTGTTTTTCTTTGGTGTGATGCCAAACCGCAAGAGCGAACGCGTTTGCCGATGGGAATGGAAGTGCAGATGCTTGAATTGGATTGGGTGAACCAACACAAACGTAAGGATGGCACGCTACCTCCTGTTGCCTATGTCCAAGGCGAGCTGTTTGGCGCCGGTGGTATGACCGCAAGTCCAGAAAACCCGCGAGGTACTCGAAGCAAATCGGTCGAGCATCGTTGCAAAGGGAAAGGCGAGTGGAACCGATACGTCGTCGTTGCTGTTGATGGAAATGTGAAGCTCTCGATCAACGGAAAATTCGTCAATGGAATTCGAGATGCATCGATGAGAAAAGGCTATCTGTGCCTCGAATCAGAGGGTAAAGAAATTCACTTTCGCAAGATCCGCATCATGGAGCTTCCACCGGGAAGAGCTGATGAAACTGAAAAAACTGTCGAAGAGATCAAGTAACGAATGTAGCCGACCCAGTTTTTGACATGTTATAATCCTAGCCTCACATCTTTTTACAAACCGAATATTCGTCGAACGATGCAATCTGAAGTTCGGCATTCAACATACAAGAGAAAACCATGACCAAGATTTCACGTCGTCAATTTGTTGCCAGTGGTGCCGCTGCCGGTGTCATGATGTCGATCCCTGGCAGTGAGCTACGGGCGTCTCGCCACATGAGTGCTAACGATTCCGTCAATATCGGAATGGTTAGCTGTGGAGGACGAGCGGGGCAGCTTGCCGGTCAGTTCTCCAAGATCGACGGCGTGAATATTACTGGTTTGTGCGATCCTGATTCCAGCCGCATCGGCAAGATGAAGGAAACTTACAACCGCGCCGAAGGCTGGGCGGATTTGCGAGGTTTGCTTGATTCCGACAACGTCGATGTCACGGTTGTCGCGACTTGTAATCATTGGCACTGTCTCGCGGCGATCTGGGCAATGGAAGCCGGTAAAGACGTCTACGTTGAAAAACCACTTTCACACAGTCAGTGGGAAGGCGAGCAAACGGTTGCCGCTGCTCGGCGATACGACCGGATCTGTCAGATCGGAACACAACAACGTTCTGATCCAATGCAGGCGGACATCAAAAAGTTTTTGCACGAGGATAAAAAACTTGGCGAGATCAAAGCCTGTCGTGTGAATCGTTTTGGTATTCGGCCATCGATTGGCAAGCTGGACAAACCACTCGAGGTCGAAAAAAACGTGGCCTATGATCTGTGGTTAGGCCCAGCCCAAGATCAACCAATCTTCCGCAAGAACTTGCACTACGATTGGCACTGGGATTGGAATACAGGTTCCGGTGAAATGGGCAACTGGGGCGTACACGTTCTTGACGATGTTCGGAACAATGTTTTCCAAGACAAGGTCTCAGTTCCGAAACGAATTTTCGGTGGAGGTGGACGAGTCGTATATAACGATGCGGGCAACACTCCCAATGTGCATTTCGTTTATTTTGATACAGGTTCTTACCCGGTTGTCATCGGGCTTTCAAATCTTCCTGAGAAGCCCGGCAGCAAAAAGGCAGCCCCGCATCCTGGCCCCAATAGTGGCTATGTCGTTTATTGTGAGGGTGGTGTCTACCACGGCCAACGAGGCAATGGAACGGCGATCGACAATGACGGCAAGGTGATCAAGAAATTCAAAGGCAATCGTGGCGATGTTGCTCACCAAGCGAATTTCCTGGAGGCAGTTCGCAAGCGTGATCGTTCAATTCAAAATGCCGAAGTCGAAGTCGGACATCACAGTACCGGCTGGTGCAACCTTGCCAATATCGCGTTCCGCGCTGGCGACAAATTTTCGTCAGAACAAGCGAAAGAAATTAACCTTGAGCAGTGGACAACGTTGATTGGAGAGATGGAAGCTCACACGGCGGCTCACGGTATCAAGCTGGAAAGCGATCAAATTCGCTTGAGCCCAATGCTGGAACTTAATGTCGACGAAGGCCGCTTCACAGGCGACAACGCGGAGTCCGCCAACAAGTTCATTAAACGCAAGTACCGCAAGGGATATGAGGTTCCCGAATTGGCTGGAAAAGCGATGA
>CAZQQR010000141.1:0-2284 GCA_964595515.1 uncultured Pirellulaceae bacterium | reverse complement strand
TCCACTCGTCAGTTAGTCCCGGAGGGACGGCATTCAATAGTCCGGTCCAAAGACTGGTTCGTCTGATTACCACGGGCTAACCCACTTGAAAGTAGACAATGAGCAACCCTTCATTTTTTCGATTTGTCATTTTGGTTCTGGTCACAAGTTTGGCAATTAGTACCAGTTTGGGACAAGACAAGAAAAGCGATTCCAAGAAGAAAAAGAAGGCTCCCGAGCCGTTTCAATGGGTCAACCCTATGACGAAATGGGAACTCAAAAAGTTCTCTGACGTTAAGTCCGCGACGTTCAAGAGTCCAAGTTTGAAAGTCGACATCGGATACTGCATCTACCTGCCGCCAGGGTACAACTTGGCTGAGTTGAAAGAAAAGCGGTATCCGGTTGTTTATTACTTGCACGGCGGCCGGCCTGGAAACGAAAAAAAGGGCATTCGCTTGGTGGCTCAGATAGACAAGCAGATTGGTGCTAAGAAAGTGGCTCCAATGATTTACGTTTTTGTAAATGGCGGACCGGTCAGTCATTACAACATGCCCAATGATCCAAAGTCCCAAGGTGCGGATGTGTTCATCAAAGAGCTGATCCCGCATGTTGACGCCACCTACCGCACGATCGCCAAACGTGAGGGTAGGGGACTCGAAGGGTTTTCACAGGGTGGTCGAGGAACGGCACGATTGATGTTTCGTTACCCAGAATTGTTCTGTAGCGCGTCGCCGGGTGGAGGTGGCCACGAAACGGAAAAGAAGATCTCTGAGAACGGTGGTGCCGAGTCGAACAAACTCAAGTTTGCTGAAGGTGACAACACTTGGGATCTCGCGCGTCAGTACGCTGCGAATTTGAAAAAAAGCAAATCCAAACAGCAATTGAAGATCTTGGTTCATGTTGGCGACAAAGGCTTCAACTATCAGAACAATTTGCTGTGGATGAAGCATCTAACGTCTCTTGGGATCGAGCATCAAAAGATTATCGTCCCAGGCGTGGGGCACAGCGCGATCGATATTTATGCCAAGAATGGAATCGACATCATCAAATTCCACGCGGCCAATTTTGAAGCAGCTAAGCAGTAACTGGCTTTGTTATTCAAGAAAACCACACTGATGCCGCGTTTGGATTGATTCCAAGCACTGCTTCGCGAAGTCCGAACCCGTCCGAGGAAGTCTTCTGTGCTGGGGATTTGTCGATCCCGGATTTGCAATAAGTATTAATTCGCTGGAATGCAGTATTTGCCCAGAATCACTGTAAATTTGATTGTTTCATCTACTCTCTGGTGTTTACAATTAAGCTTGAAACCGGTTTCAGGAATGGCAAGCGTAGGCCAGAGCATACTTCAATTCCCCGGTGATTAGCAGGAGACAAATGTGCGTACAGGAATTCTGAGTTTAGTATTTGGTTTCGTTGGGATGATGGTTTGCGGAACATCGGTACACGCGGACCTCGCTTCCAATGGCAACTTTGAATTGGGAGATACGTCAGGATGGGAAGTCTTTCCGACAGGTGCATCGACTTTTGAGGCGATTTCTAGTCCCGCAAGCGACATCCACGAGGGTTCCTTCTCTGGAAACTTAACGAATACTGCTTCCGGCAGTGCCGCCGTGATTAAGCAAGCCAATCTCGCGGTTGGCATCGTCAACCCGGGAGATGAATTTGAAATCTCGTTTTGGGCTAAAGGCACATTTGTTAATGGGGGTGTCTCGTTCGTTGAATTGTTCTCAGAGTTGGACGGCGGTGGGACTTCGAGTAACGAAATTCTGTTGACGATGGCCGGAACTTCCAGCGACTACACCGAATTCAACTTTACAAGAACGGCAGGTCCGGACGTGAGCGGAGGAATAACGCTTCAGATGACGGCCACAACCGGGGCTACCGCTGGAAGTACTGCTTCCTTGTTCATTGATAACGTTTCGATAAGGCTGACCTCCGTTCCAGAGCCGGCTTCAGCAATCGTTCTTGGAATGGCCGGTCTGGGCTTGGCCTCTCGTCGTCGGCGAATGGTCAAAAATCGCAATAGCTAACCTGGGCGAGCGCCCCGTCAAAGCGAGCGCTCCATCAAAAAAACAAGCGTGCTCTGCTAATAAATCCGTTCGCAGGCACGCTTGAATATAAGATGTAATATAAAGAAGTGAGCGGACTAACCCCAATTGAGACGGCGGATGGGATGAGAACGTTGAGGCGTCATTGCCCGCTCACTGATAAAGCAATAACGCAACAGGTGTGCCAAACGCTTGAATTTTTTATCGGACCCTAAAAGACGGCGTTTTTTAGCACTTTGACTGGCAGGATTTTTTTC
>CAZQQR010000140.1:6550-13473 GCA_964595515.1 uncultured Pirellulaceae bacterium | reverse complement strand
GGATCGCCAAAGTCGCCCCGATCAAGATGACTGAGAAAACGATCTCAAAAGGACCAATCGAGCAGCCAGCAAAAATCAAATAGCTTGCAAGTCGCTTGGTTACTCGTCTAATTTGCTATCTACTTCAGGACTGTGATACTTCGAGGTTACAATGCCAATCAAAACAATCTGTGTCCTTGCAAACTCAGTCAAGTTGTCCGGGCGTTGTATCGCCGGCATGCAAATTATTGAACAAAACTCGAGACTTCGCCTGACCAGACATTGGATACGTCCAATCAGCCTTCGTGAAAAGGGAGAGATTAATAGAATAGAATCTCGCACGCAGACAGACGTTGGAACAAAACAACCCGCAATTTTGGACGTAATTGACATACCATTGGGGCGAAAAGCTCAAGTTGCTGGACAGCCGGAAGATTGGTACATAGATCCCAAACAAAATTGGCGTTTTCGCGGCACTGTGAAAAAAGAGGGGCTTTCAAAACTAGTTCAGACGCCATCAAATCTATGGTTGGAGAATCGTTTGAGGCCGGACCGTGTTTCCCCGACTTACCTATTCATAAACAAGTCACCATCATTATACTTAATAAACGCAACGAATTTCCGAATTGAAATCACAGAGACCGCAGACTTTAATACAGGACTGCTGAAAAAAAAACGACGGGGCAAATTTAGCTACAATGGTATCAACTACGATTTTGCACTTACTGATCCAGTAATGCAGTCGGTCTATTTCCCATCATTTCCAAATGTAAATGTGGGAATTTTGAAACCAGGGCCACCTTTAAATTGTCGGCTTTGCATCAGTCTAGCACCTGATTTTAACGGTTACCATTACAAACTCGTGGCAGCTGTAATAGATGGATAATTCCCCATTAATATTTACGATTGGACATTCCAATCACGATTTAGAGTATTTTCTTTCGCTTCTTAACCAACATCAAATCGGTGCTGTCGCTGATGTTCGAAGTTCTCCGTTTAGTAAATTTAGGCCGCACTTTAACAAGCAATCGCTTATGGCATCACTTTCGAATCAGGGAATTAAATACGTGTTTCTTGGTGATGAATTAGGAGCACGTCGTTCGGAACCTGAATGTTATCGTGACAGCAAGGTTGATTACAGTTTGGTTGCGAATCTAACGTCATTCCAATGCGGACTTGAGAGATTAGCTATTGGTTGTAAGACAATACGTATCGCATTGATGTGCGCGGAGAAAGATCCACTTACCTGTCACCGCTCTATTCTTGTAGCTCGGCATTTACAAACCCGACCGTCACAGATTCTACATATCTTGGCAAATGGAAAAATCGAAAACCACGCGGATTCCGAACAACGCCTTTTGCTCGAATGCAACCTTGCTGAGCCAGATCTATTTGTATCTGACCAGGAAAGATTGCAGTTGGCTTACGAAATTCGAGCAAATCAAATTGCTTACACAGAATCTGCCAACATGGAGACTTAGTTCGTGGATGAAATTAAACTATTTACAATCGGCTTTACAAAAAAAGGTGCACAGCGGTTTTTCGAATTGCTGCGTGAGTCTCAAGCCTCAAGAATTGTTGATGTTCGCTTAAATAATGGATCTCAACTATCTGGATTTGCTAAGAAAAAAGATTTGGAATTCTTCGCAAAAGAAATCTGCGAAATGGAATATGTTCACATTCCAGATTTCGCGCCAACAAAAAATATTTTAGATGAATACAAAAAGCACGGTGGTGATTGGCAAGTATATGAAGACAAATTTCTAGAACTAATGGACAAACGAAGTGCCGAAAAGTCTATTACTCAAGAGTTGATCGATGGCAGTTGCCTCTTGTGTAGTGAACATGAGCCTCATCATTGCCATCGTCGCTTGGTCGCTGAATACCTCAATGACAAATGGGACACCAATCTCGAAGTAACTCACTTGCAATAGGATCTGCTCTTCAATGGTCCTAGTGTTTTGCGTTCAACACGATCTACGAAATTAGTTGGACAAAATTCCAAGAACTCGGAGCACCACAGCGACAAAGTTCTGCCTGACGATGCATACCGAGAATCCCGTGTTGCAATTGTCTTTCATCCGCAATTTTCCGCTTAAATTGTGGTCATTTCCACGAAACTGAGATTTTTTCGGTTTTTCGACTGGGATAATATTCGCTACCGCGACTATGGGAGCGTGAAGAATGTCTCTACCACGAGACCGGCTGTCCAGCGCCGCCAGGTTACACCAGTTTCTGAAACAACTTCCTCATGACGACTCAAACTTCCGGTCAAACCATTGATTGGCAGGCAGCCCTTGAGCACCACAAACCGTGGTTGCAAAAAGTGCTACGCAGTCGAATCGGAGATCGACACGAAGTCGACGACCTGTTTCAGGAAATCGCTTTGGCGGTGTTTCGGCAGTCGAACCCAGACAACGGCCGGACTGGTGGTGTTCCTTCCGACCCTGAAAAAATTGCACCCTGGTTGTATCGAATTGCCATTCGGCAAACCGTCAATTTTCATCGCAAGAGCAATCGAAAATCTCAGGCGAAACCCACACCTGAACTCAATCCATTTTCAGACGCTCCTCAGCCTCTGGATTGGATGTTGGCAAAAGAGCAACAGCACAACTTGCAGACGGCTCTGCAACAACTGAAACCACAAGAACGAGAAATTCTAACTTTAAAATACGCTGAAAATTGGTCTTACGATCAAATGGCAAAACAATTGGGCGTGCCATCAAGAACGATCGAGTACCGACTGTTGACCGCACGGAAGAATCTTCGGCGACTGCTTACGAACATGGATGACTCTATGATTTCCTACCAAGTTGATAGATCATGAACACAATCGACCCTTTAAAACTTCAACGCTTGATCGATGGCGAACTGGACACTGCTCAAGTTCAGCAAATCTTGACTGATGCAAAAGCGACTCCTCAACACTGGGAAGAGATTGCCAGCGGATTCGTTGAAGACCAAATTTGGAAACGTAGTTTTCAATCATCGACTGAAACCAAAACAGACACAGCGCAACTGCAAAACTCGCAACAAACTTCCGACAGAAAAACTACCTCGACAATCCCGATTTCTCCAAGTAGCTCGACTAATTTTTCGTGGCTCGCAATCGCAGCGACTTTATTGTTGGCTTCTGGGATTGGATATATGGCGGGACAATTCCAAACACCTGATGTCTCGAATCCGTCTGAGGTTGCGGTCACCCCAAAGGAAAACCCAACCCTTAAAGACTCGGCCCCCAAACACAACCTTGCCAGTACGGATTCCGAAGACGATCAGGTCGGTTTCACCAAAGCAGATTATCACTTTCAGCTACCAGAGGATTCTGAGCATCCTTGGAACGATGTTGCTGGATCACCACAAAGTGTTCCGCTTTACCGCGTAAAAAACATGGAGCAATATCAACGCTTCAACCAAAAACAAGAATCAGAAAATTCGCGATCATCAGAGTTGTATCAACAACTTTCTGACTCTGGCTATCAGATGGAAAAGAACATTGAGTTTATTTCGGGCCGCCTTGGTGATGGCCGGTCCTTCGTCATTCCCGTTGAGACGTTTCGGTTTGATTCGGGACAGTAACTTTTGTGTGATCACCTGTTCATTGAACAAGATTAGGAGTTAAAAATGTTTTCAAATTTTTCTTTCAAACAACGATACTTGGCTATCGCGATTGGACTCGTACTCTGCGTGGGCTCCATGCCGCTGAACGCACAAGAAGCAGAAATCGAGATCGTCAATCAGGACGGTGAAAAAGTAAAACCGACTGTGATTGAATTTGTGCCAGACAATCAGCAGCAACAAAATGGTCAACCAAGAATCCGAGTACAGGGCGGAGGCATGGGCGGGTTCGGTGGCGCTGGCGGGTTCGGTGGTGGATTCGGAGCTCAGGTTGGAGTGAACAACAAAGACGGCAAGATTGTTGTGATCGACAGCGATGGCAAACAAAGAGAAATCGACGTCAGTGGTGCTCAAAGCATTATCGTCAGCCAATCAGTCAAATCCATCATGGAAGACGGCGAAGAAAAACGAAAATCGTTCGGCAAAGCCATCATCGTTGGGCCCGATGGCCAACGCCAGGAATTTGAACTTGCTCCATCGGATGCGGGCAATCAAGGTCCACGTTGGAATCAAATGAAAATCGAGCCTGCTGCCAGTTCTTACATGATTGGCGTGAATTGCTCACCGGTTTCCGAATTACTCGCAGCTCAGTTGAACCTTGATGCAGGGACAGGCTTGGTTGTGACTCATGTTTCCAACGACGCTCCAGCGGCTACTGCTGGATTAATCAAACACGATATTTTGATGTTTGCTGACGATCAACAGCTTTCCAAAACATCAGATCTAACGGATGTCGTTCAGAAGATCGGCAAAGAAGAAGGCGAGATCTCGTTGACACTGATCCGAGCAGGAAAAGAACAAACCGTCAACGTTTCTCCTGTCCAGCGTCCCGCCAATGCCTTCAACGCTCCTCAAGCCTTTGTGTTTCCAAATATGGGAGCGAACAAATTTCAATTCCGACGAATGGGACCCGGCGTTATCATCGGCCCTGAATTCGACATGAATATGCCAAGAGACTTTCATGCCGAGATGGACAAAGTCCGCGAGCAAATGGATAAGCTTCGCAATGAAATGAAGCAGCAGTTTCAACAGCTTGAAAAAGAAGACGGCGACAACTTTTAATTTGACGAACAAAGCCCAGGCGGTCACCGTACCGCCTGACTTCGTTCGTAACCATCAACCATTCAGCATCAATCACTAAAGAAAAATTCAACTCGGAGTAATAGATGAAAACTGCAGTCTCAGTATTCGCCACAGCCGCGGCAATGTCACTTGCCAGCTGGGCAATCGGACAAGAAGAACAAGTCCCTCAAGAAAGCACGACTCAGTCCACTGAAATGACAGTGATCGCCGGCGACGGTATGGCCGCGCCGATGATTTTCTCCTCCGAATCGATCAATGGCGGCACTGCCAGAATCATGATGGGAACTGGTGGTGGCGGTATGAGTTTCCTAGGAGCGCCCGGAATGGAAATGAACATGCCTGCTCCTGATCCTTGGTCCATGCTCAGCAATCCGAGCGTTTTAAAAGACCTTGAGCTTGTCGGTGAACAAAAAGACAAGGTCACTGAATTGCAGCAAAAATTTCAACGCGAAATACAGGCCAAAATTGGTGACTTGAGCAAGGGTGGCATCAACCCGGATCGCTTTAAAGGAATCGACAAACTGATGAAGCAACTAAAAGACGAGCAAAAGTCAGAAATGGAAAAGCTCTTGTTGCCTCACCAAATTGATCGCCTTAGGCAGGTCGCTTTGCAGACACACATGAAACAAGCCGGCACTGCAGGCGCACTCGTCAGCGAAAAAGTCGCCGAAGCGCTCAGTATTTCGGATGATCAAAAAGAACGACTAAAGACACGCCAAAAAGAACTCAAAGAAAAGCTCGCCAAAGACATTGAGGCTCTCAAGAAAAAAGCCAAAGACGATTTGTTGATGGAATTGACAGCGGACCAGCGATCGAAATTGAAGTCGATGGTCGGCGATGACTACAAACCCAACAATCAGGATTGGGTTGAGCGATTTCAGCGTGGACCTTCTTCAAGAATGAAAATCAAACGTGATGAAGGCAACTAGAAACCGATTTAGCTCAATTTTCAGTAGCGGAACTCGTCAAGAGTTCTGGCCACGTCGAAATCCTTGAAACGTCCGTCGCTTGGCCAATCCCTCCCAATGCTAATCGCTACGAAGAACGGGATCACTACTAATTGAATTGACTAACTGGTTTCATTGCGAACCATCAATTGAAAACCGGCAGCGAATGAACCTCGATTCATTCGCTGCTTTTTTTATGGACGTCAGGCAAAACCCGAGACAACTTTACGAAACCCGCCCATCCCATTTACGACTCACCCAGTCGCGTGATAAATTCTGGCGTTTCACACCGATCCTTACGCCAATCACGGAATCACTTTAATGGGAATTGGCGAATCGGCAGCGTTGACCGCTGCTTTTATGTGGACCTGCTCAAGCATGATTTGGGGGAAGATTCAACTCCCGGCGCTGGTGCTGAACTTTTTCAAAAACTGGATCGGCGTAACGCTCGTCCTGATTCACCTTGCCGTTCTTGCATTGGTTTCAAGCGATCGGCTGGTGCCAGCCCCTGCTGAATCTTGGCTTTGGTTGGGGTTGAGCGGTATTGTTGGGATCGTGGTTGGCGACACGCTGTACTTTCGAAGCCTTCAAATTCTGGGACCAAGGCGAGCGCTGATGGTCGCCACAACCGCCCCGCTCTTCTCGGCAGTGTTCGCCAGTCTATTGCTCAATGAATCGCTGATGTTCACGGCAGTCATCGGAATCTTGATGACCGTTGCCGGGGTCGTCGTAGTGGTGGCTGATCGCAAAGCCACATCCGAAGCACCTGGTTTGATGCCGGGAAAGTCTTCCCTTGGCGCGACTGCCGGAGTTATTGGTGCCGTTTGCCAATCCGTCGGCGGTGTGTTTTCCAAAAAAGGAATGGTCGATAGCCAAGGCGTCGAATGCTGTGACGCGGTCGAAGCCACGCTCATTCGATTGTTGGTCGCTGCCATCGTAACGACACTGGTTCTTGTTTGCGGAAGAAATTTCAAAAAGCACTTTGCCAGCGGAGCTAACTGGAAAATGTTCCGCTTTCTGATCCCGGCAACCGCACTGGGCACCTGGATTGGGATTTGGCTCAGTCAAATTGCCTATCAAAAAGCTGACGTTGCGATCGCACAAACGTTGATGGCAACCTGTCCGCTATTCGCGATCCCAATCGTCTGGTTTGTTCACAAACAAAAAGTAACGGCCCTGGCATTCGTTGGAACACTGATCGCTCTGATTGGAATCTACTTGACCGTTGGCGATGTTGATCTCGGCAATTGGTTGGTTCAAATCCAATCGTGGTTTGGAACGTAAATCTATCTCAGG
>CAZQQR010000140.1:0-6450 GCA_964595515.1 uncultured Pirellulaceae bacterium | reverse complement strand
CCTACTCGATCAGCTCCGATTTCCAAGCCTCCGAAAGCTCTGGCAATTGAGCCAACTCCTGCTTGTCAGCAAACTCCGCATCCTCTCGTTTTGCATATTTGACACGATGAGCCCGTCGAACACTCCATTCGGGTTGCAACCGCTGGATCAACTCAAACTTCATTCCCGGCTCCACCATACCGGTCGACAACACCCGGAGGTACCAGCCGCAAAATCCGGTTTGCACAACCATCTTGGGTAGCTGCGAATTCTCCCAATGCCGTCCCAGTTTCCAACATGGCTGACGTGGTTGAGTCACTTGAACGACGACATCACCGATGGAATATGAATCTCCAATGCAGACGTCGCGTTCCGTCCCATGCTCGAGCGTAAAATTTTCGCCAAACATTCCTCCAGTGACTTCGGTTCGATTTAACTCGCAACGCCAAGCCTGAAAATGTTCTGCGCTGTAACACAAAATGGCTTTGTCCAGACCGCCATGGTTGAGCAAATCCGCCTGACCATCGCCGACCAAACCAGTCGCTGTTACCTCAACCGAGCCATCCACGGGCAACTTTTTAAAACCGCTGAACCAAGCCCGTCGATCGGGCTCGGTAGCTCCTGGCGTACCAAAATGCTGCGGCATTCCAATTTGAATAGACTGAATGGTTGTATTCATTCTCGCGTTTTAATTAAGCAAAGGACGCGAAACTGAAATCTACCGCTGAACATCTCAGCAATGAAGATCAGCATTAAACAAGAAGATCAGCTTTACACTAGCGGATCGCCGACCTCGTATTTTGGTTGCCAAACGGCTTTGCCTACAAAGAACGGACCCATCTTTTCGATGAACTCCGAAGTCTGACGCGTGCGCCGCATGTGTTGGACCAAGGCAGACAATGGAAAAAGCTCTTTGCCCAACAATCCAATAATGAAGTCGTTGTCATCCTTGTTCAAACCGTGTCCCGCTAAACGAATGTCCGTCGCGAATCCGGCTTTCCCATAAGCGTGACCGATCCCACCGTGTTCCATCAGCATTTTGCGTTGTTCCTCACGCGGTTGACGCTCAAACGCACCGCTGCGACGAACCGGATAGTAAACCGCCCAAGGAATCGTTGGATCGCAAACACGTCGAATCGGACGATGAATCAAAACGTCCTCCAGATCACTTTCGTAGCCAATCGAATAGGTCCGGCCGATCATCGTGAACTCTTCGCGATAAACATCATTTGATTTGCCACATGACTCCAAAATTGGATGGATCTGTTCAACCACGTAGGAAGGATCCTCACAGTAGACCATCACCCCCAACCCATTCGGATCGCTCATATCCTGATAGATGACCGCTTGCGCAGAAACCTTTTCAAACTGCTTTTCCAGTTCCTGGCGATTAGCATCGCGAAACGCCATAAACTGCATGAACAAGCGACGATTCAGCGAAACGGGTTTGCCTTCCGACATTCCCTTTTCACTTAAATTAATGTTGCCGTCAGGTTCGGAGGAAGCAGCCTGATCTGATTTTTTTTCAGTTGTTGAATTCTCGGTCACGTCGATTTCCTTAATTGTTGCCTGCCGGGAACGATGGGTTCATTCCAAGATGTTTGGCTAAAAACGCCCATTGATCCGCTGCTTCTTCAATAATTTTTGCCGTCGGCTTTCCAGCGCCATGTCCTGCTTTTGTTTCAATACGAATTAGACAAGGATTTGGCCCAGCCTGGCTCTCCTGCAATCTGGCAGCAAACTTAAAACTGTGACCAGGAACCACTCGGTCGTCCGTATCGGCGGTTGTCACCATGGTCGGCGGGTACGACGTTCCGCTAACTAGATTGTGGTAGGGCGAATAAGCGTAGAGAGCGTCGAACTCTTCTTTGCTTTCAGACATTGAACTGCCATAGTCGTCGACCCAGAATCGGCCCGCAGTAAATTCTTGGAATCGAAGCATGTCCATCACGCCAACAGCCGGCAAGCATGCTCCATAGAGTTCTGGTCGCTGTGTCATACAAGCTCCCACCAACAAACCTCCGTTGCTGCCGCCTTGAATTCCGAGGTTAGCAGACGAAGTATATTTTTCACTGATCAAGTACTCGGCAGCCGCAATAAAATCGTCAAACACATTTTGCTTTTGAGTTTTGGTTCCCGCCTTGTGCCACTCCTTGCCATACTCTCCACCACCGCGAAGGTTAGGCATCGCGAATACACCTCCCATTTCCATCCATTGAAGCCGGGAAATGGAGAAACCTGGCGTCAACGAAATGTTGAATCCACCGTAACCGTAGAGCAACGTCGGGTTCTTGCCGTTGAGCGTCAGTCCCTTTTTGTGAGCGATGAACATCGGAACCTTGGTTCCATCTTTGCTCGTGTAGAAAACTTGATTGACGGTATAGTTCTCAGGATCAAAATCCACTTTTGCTTCACGAATCAAAGTGCTCTCGCCAGACTTGAGATCGTAGCGATAGATACTTGGAGGGCGATTGAAGCTTGAAAAACTGTAAAACGTTTCGGTGTGTTCTCGCTTACCACCAAAACCTCCAGCCGATCCGATCCCCGGAAACTTGACTTCTCGAATAAACTTCCCATTGAGATCAAAGAGTTTCACCTGCGTTTTGGCGTCCTTTAGATACTCAAGAATCAAAGTGTCTCCGACAATTCCAGCGCTCTCCATCGCTTCAGAAGCCTCAGGGATAATCACCTTTCGATTCGATTTATCCTGATTATCGAGATCTATCGTAAGGATACATTTTCGTGGTGCATCGAGATCCGATTTGAAATAAAGTTTGCTGCCTTCGTTGCCTACCAAACTGTATTCGTTCTCAAAGTTGTCGATGAGTACCTTTAATTTTTTGTCTTCTGAATTTATCTCGCGATACAAAATCCGATAACGATCATCCGTTCCTTGCCAGACCGTCACAACGAGGTATTTTCCATCGTCGGAAACCGAAGGCAGAAAACCCCACTCTGGGTGCTCCGGTTCCTCGTGAACCAGAACGTCTTTTTCTTGTGACTCACCGACAACGTGGTAGTAGACTTTTTGTCCGAGATTCAAACTTTGAAACTCTTCACCAGCCTTGGGTTCTGAGTAGCGGCTGTAAAAGAAACCTTTGCCGTCTTTGGTCCAGGAAACGCCACCGAATTTTAGCCAATTCAATTCATCGGAAAGAATCTTGCCTGTCTCGACATTCAGGATTCTCCAACTACGCCAATCGGAACCCGCTTTTTGAATTCCATATGCCATCAACGAACCGTCGTCGCTGAACGCCAGTCCACCCATCGCATCAGTTCCGTCTTCGGACCATTTGTTTGGGTCGACGAGAACTTCCGGCTCTGCATCCAAAGCGCTGAGCTTATAAAGCACTTGCTGGTTTTGAAGTCCGTCATTCTTGAAGTAAAAATACCGATCGCCTCGTTTAAATGGCGTTCCGTATTTCTCGTAATCCCAAAGCTTCGTCAGTCGACTTTCAATTTCTTTTCGAAACGGCAACGAAGTAATATGCGCGTTGGTGACTTTGTTTTGGGCTTCAACCCAGGAGGCAACTTCATCAGAAGTTCGAACGTCGTCCTCAAGCCAACGATAAGGGTCAGCCACCATCGTGCCATGGTATTCGTCAACCTGATCAACTTTGCGTGTGTCTGGGTATGTCATTTTTTCCTGCGCATGAACTTGGCTTGTGAATACCAGTAAAGTGGTCGCCAGAAGAGCGACGCTCAAGTGTTTCGATTTCATGTTCTTGAACCCAAAGTCGGATGTATCTGTGTCATTTTTTCTATCTTAACAACTTTGACGTTTTCGGTTAACAAGGCGCTTCGAAACTCAGGCGCTTCGCTCTAACACTAAAAGAACTCCCAAACTTGAACCGCTCCCCAACTACTGTCCCTTCTGATTCCAATGCGTTAGTTCGGGAACAAAACGCTTTGGCGAGACCTGGCAATCTGCAAAGACTTTATGAATTTTGACGAAATTCGGGATGACACTGAATTTGTCGCCTCAGAGGACCGATGTAAGAAAAGCCTACGTTTTCGCGGCTAACATTACCGTCGGAGTCCTACCATGTCTTTTTTATCAAAAATAATCCTCGCGATCGCTGTCGTGATCTCGGGTTCGCTTCAAGTGTCTGCTCAAGAACACTTTATCGGTGAAGACCAATCCGTGAACCGGGTTATTCGTCTTCAGTCACAGGCTGCCAAATCGAATCCGGCTGCCAGAGTTGCGAAGAAAGTAACGTCTCGAGTATCCGAAGCAAAACGTGCGACCACGCCCGTAGCTTCGCCAACTCAAATTCAATTTGATGAGATCAAAGTACCTCAACAGTTGAAGGCACCCATGAACCCGGTCGTTCAAGGCAAGTCAACTGCAACCATCGCGCCAACGACTCAGGCTCCCCGCACACAGATGCCTCGGACACAAGCTCCTCAGAATAGCTTCCGTCCACCAAGCCAACGCGTTGCGGCTCCCACAACTCCGAACACTCAGATGCCAGCGATGCCGAAAAGAACGGCTCCGGCTATCAGTGCGAAAAGCACAGCACCGCGTGTCACCAATACATTTGGGATCCCTGTTCAGCAACAGGGTGCAAAAAAGGGACAAGTTCCGAACTTGATTTCAAGCACCGCTGCCAGTGCCATCAAAACCGAAATCAAGTCGCCAAAATTCGTCAACGTTGGTCAACCGGCAATGTTTCAAATTAACGTTGTTAACGAAGGCAAACAATCAGTCAACAAAATGGTTTTGCGAACAACACTTCCAAGCCATGCGAAGCTTATTTCTGCCAGTCCACAGCCAATGAATGTTGGTGAAAACACTTATGAGTTTTCTCTCACAGACGTAGGCAGTCGGAACGCCCGTCGCGTTGACATGCATATCGTTCCGGAAGACAAGAAAACACTCCAGGTCGGCACTGAGATCGTGATTGAGAACACTCAAAGCACAACTGTTGCCGTTCGACAGCCAGCTTTGAACATTTCACTAAACGGTTCACTGCAAGGCAACATCGGCCAAACGCTTGAACACGAAGTCATCGTCACCAACATCGGTGACGGCGTGGCAACTGATGTTCGGCTTGAGACCGCGTTCCCGGAAGCACTTCGTGAAATGACTCAGTCAACGAGCCCTGTGATTCGCCGAATTGATCCTGGACAATCTGTAAAAGTCAAACTCGTATCATTGGCTCAAAAGGCTGGCGAGACAGAATTGAAAGTTGTCGCCCGATCCAAAGGTCTTAAAGACGAGCAAGCGTCACTCGGGATTAACGTCTATCAACCGGAATTGCGAATCTCCGCTATCGGTCCAAAACTAAACTTTGTTCAACGCGATGGCATCTACACCGTATCTATTGAGAACACGGGCGAAGTTGATGTCACGGGCGTAACCGTTGCTTTGGACATTCCCGCTGGAATGAGCGTCAAGACGATCAATCGTGAAGCAAACATTGACACCGAACGCGGCATTCTGACTTGGGCCTTTGACGAGATCGCTCGTGACTCGATCGCCGAAATCCACTTGAAAGCAACTGCTCTCGAAGAAGGAAATCAGGTCTGCCGAATCATGGTCAAGAGCAATGAAACTCGCGACAAAGAAATTCAACTAGCGACCGCTGTAACAACGCGAGCGGATATGAGTATTCGCGTTCGTAACGAATCGGGCCCTGTCCAAGTCGGTGGCAAAGCTCAGTTTGTTGTCGAAGTTGAAAACAAAGGTAGTCGTCGTGCGGAAGGAATTGCCGTCAACGTGAAACTGCCTGAAACGCTTAACGCCGTCGAAGATGAAAACACATTTGGTGCCACACCAGGAACGTTGATGTTTACTGAGAGTGCTGTTGCTCCTGGCCAAACAATCAAGTTTAAGTTCTCTGCAATTGGTGTTACCGCCGGCGAACATGTAGTTCGCGGTTTGTTGGAATCAAACAACTCGGCTCGACAAATGATTGCCGAAGATACGATTTACATCTACGAAGTCGATGAAGCTCGGGTAAGCGAAAGTGCCAGCCCAGCCGTCATTGAACGGCGTTAGGCTAGATCGCAATTCTTAGAACATCAAAAACCACGTTCTTTGAGCGTGGTTTTTTTGCACCAACATCAGTACGAGCAACAGTAGCGACGCTTATTAACAACCGTTGGATTGCTGCCAAATTCTTCAAAGTGAGCTTTTCAAACTGAGGACTTCATGAGTAACGAAACCCAACAAAGCATTTCCGATGCCGAGTGGCGTGTTATGCATGTCGTATGGCAATCTGAACCCACCACGTCCGGTGAAATCACATCGACGTTGAGCGACACCACAACTTGGTCACCAGGCACAATCAAAACGCTACTTCATCGACTGGTGCAAAAAGGCATTTTGGATTTCCAGAGAAAGGGTAATCGATACCTTTACCGATCCAATTTTACAGAAGCCGAATGCGTGGATGACGCCAGTGAGCAGTTGTTGCATACCGTGTTCAAGGGTCGTCCTGTTTCAATGTTGTCCTATCTGGTTGA
>CAZQQR010000139.1:11277-13483 GCA_964595515.1 uncultured Pirellulaceae bacterium | reverse complement strand
GCAAATTGAACACACCACAATTCGAACATGCCCAGTTCCGTGATTCGAGAATCGAACTTGACCGGAACATAGACTTCATCAGATCCTTCCATCGTTAGCGTTGCCGTTAACGGATCCGTTTCAAGTAACTCAGACTCGGTCCAACGTTCAAGCATCAAACCAGGTTGATCTGAATGACGTGAACTGGAACGAAAGAATCGAAAACTAACTGGTTGCCCAACCACCAATCCGATTTCACCAGAAGGAACACTTGCCTGCGTTCCCTCTTCCATTCCATACGGAACAACACAGAGTGCTTTTAGTGGACGTGGGGCACCGGGAATGGCAAGCCCTGCCGTTTCGATCCCAACGTAGTAGGAATAAGCCGAGCCTCCTCGAATCCTCAAACCGCCTGCTTGTTTATTCCAACCGTAAAAACAACCGCCTCGGGCAACCGCGAAATCAAGATCGTGGCCGCCTTTAAGTGGCGAAACTCGCTCCGCAGAATCATCGGACCAATCCGACATCACGTTCAGCATACGATCCTGAAACCCATCAGCTTTGAACACACCACCATTGAACAACACATGATTTGGAAGATCGATCGCGCCGTCACCAGCACAGTGCTTGCTCAAGAAAGCCGCGATGTGCCGTGTGATTCCCGGGTCGGATTCATACGGAAGTCCAATTTCTTGAAAACCGGATTGTGGTTGCCGCTGAGGTAGATCGCCAAGGCTACATTTTGGAAAGAACCCATCCTTCAGCAAATCAGCGATCTCTTGCTTGTCCACTTCGACAGAAACCGTGCCGCCAATCAACTTGCTTCCACGACCCAAGATTGAAATCGTATGAGTATCCGGCCCAGCATCCGATAGAAGTTTCTCCTTGGCATCTCGGCAGGAATGCCAAAGTGAAACGGATTGCCATGGGTCCAGATTCGTTCCTTTTTCAGCGAATTTTGCTGCAACCACATGAGCCGCCGCGAGATCCATATTGTCACCGCCAACCAGCAGGTGATCACCGACAGCGGCCCGGCGCAGGACCAGTTCACCTTCTTCTTCGTCCACTGCGACCAGCGTCAAGTCCGTGGTTCCACCGCCAACGTCGCAGACCAAAACGGACTGCCCGACCGACAAAATTTTTCGCCAGTCATCACCCTGGGTCGCCAACCAAGCGTACAGTGCGGCTTGGGGCTCCTCAAGCAAAACAAAATCAGCCGGTAATCCAGCAGCAATTGCCGCTTCGCGCGTTAACTCCCGGGCGACCGGATCAAACGAAGCAGGAACCGTTAAGACGACTTGCTGATCAGCTATGGGCGAATCTGGAAATTCATAGTGCCAAGCAGCCACCAGATGTTCGAGGTATTGTTGGGCAGCGGCAACTGGCGAAATTTTGGCAACATCGGCCGGAGCATTCCAAGGCAAAATCGGAGCCCGACGATCGACTTTGTTATGACACAGCCAACTCTTGGACGCCCCTACCGTTCGGTCCGGTGCTTCGGCACCACGAACCCGCGCGAGTTCACCAATCGCATAGGATCGGTCTTCCGACCAAGGCAAATCAAACGCGCCATCTTTGGACTCGGCTTCGTTAGCCAGATACGAAAACGAAGCCAATGACGGCTGGTATTCGATGGTACTAACAGCGACCAATTGAGGAATCTTGAGCAAACGGATCTCCGGGGGCTTGTTTTCGCCGCCACTCGGATTGCCTTGTTCGCAATAGGCCAACACGCTGTTGGTTGTCCCAAGATCGATACCAATGGTGTACTTCAATGTTGATTCCATTTTCATTTTTCCAGCGCGACGCAGACTTTCGTTCACGTCTTGGATGGCTTGTCAATTTAACAGGCCTGCAATTCTGAATAATTCTAACTGCTCATTTTGAACTGGGAATTTTCAGCCTAAGTTCAGCCTAAGTGAGCCATGGCAATTATCTGAAAGAGCCAATGTAGTTCCAGGAATATCCATGGAACTGCCCAACCCATCAGACCACAGAAACCCAGCGTCCAACCAACGCTTTCGCGGACGACTAAATTTCAAGTTCGACCGGGGCGACAATCAGTGCGGCAGATTCTTTGCCTGACCATTGAGGGACTTCGCAGCGAGTCGCCTTCCATCCATGATGAGCGACCGTACCGCGAAAAGGTGCTTCGCCCGTTACGTTTCCAGTAAGCCGAAACTCAGCCGGATCGAGCGATGCTGGAGTTTCCATCTGCGAACCATCC
>CAZQQR010000139.1:0-11177 GCA_964595515.1 uncultured Pirellulaceae bacterium | reverse complement strand
AACTGCTGAAAAGAATCGCTTAATTCACGATTAAAGAGTAGCTTACAAAAAGCTTTTGTTGCCGCAACGAGTCCCATACTTGGCTTTCTAGATGTTCCCAAGGTTAATATTAGTCTTGGGCGACATCTTATCCGTTTTCGCGACAATCGAAAACGAGCAGAGCAACGGAATCGGGCGGCTTAATGACGCGAAATCAACGATTTCACGCCTTCCGACAATCAGCTTATGAAGTTCTGCGGCGGCGTAGAATCGCCAATGCACTGCCAAAGGCAATGAACGCAATTGAACCTGGCTCAGGCACTGAGCTAACATCACCCGCCTTGCCTGCGAAACCAACAAAAGCAGTGTTCAATCCAACCGTGTGGCCAACCCAATTGAATGATACCTTCGTGATTCCACCATGAATCGATTCGTCAAACGAAATAATCCCTGACCCCTGTTCTTCACTGAAAATGGATTGCGAGTCGTCATACAGATAGGTTCCTAACGGTGCACCATTTTGAGGATCAAAGACTGGCGAACTCTGTGTCAACAAATTCGAGCGGTCAAATGCATCATCCAGACCTTCTGGCTGGGTGGTACCGCCCAAGAAATCAACATCAAAAGGTGAATCGTCGCTAATCAACCGGAGAATTGGAGCCGCGTTGCTAACGATGGTGCCGTTCTCGTAAGTGACTTCGAAGTTTCCAATGAAGTTTTGATTGTCATCAGCTGAGTACCACACGTTGTGGACAAGCATGTCAAAATCATGAAGCGCTGTGTCGCTGGAAAACGTTAGTGACGTCAAAGGCGCATCGTTTTCCAAAAATGGCGCAAGTTGTTCATTCGAGCCAAGCGGATTCCCATCCGTTCGAAACCAAGAACCGTTGCTGGCTGACAAAGAAACGTTAGCGGTCGCCGCACCCGTTTGAATTGTCGCAGCTACTGAATTTGAAGAGACTGATCCCGGCGTCCCGAACGCGCCATCCGTTTGTGATGCGACTCCCGTCGACCAGACATTCGAAACGACATCTGCTTGGCTAGTGTTGCCATTGAAAAAAGTGATCAACGTTAGCGCGCAAACTGCGGTGAATGAGTAGACTCGCATCAAACAACCTTTGAAGTAGACAGCGTGAACCTATTGCAATTTTTCGACTAGGGTTGTCCCTCACCATGAGAGACTGTTGCATTAATTTGAAAACGAAAGATTTTTTCTAATGCGACTTTGATGATTGTCGAAAGCTGGTGGGTGGGCCAGATTTCTATTTTTCCGTCACTTCTTTCTTCGCATCCATCTCTTGTATGCCAAAACTCATCGGGGCATTTTTGGCGATGCAAATGATGCTTTGCGACATCTTGACGAAACTGACAGAACCGAACTGGGGAACGAATTTGGCGGGGATATTTGCCAAATGACGCCAAGACGTCAATAGAAAAACTTCAAATCTCGGTGCCTCTTCAGGGTGCCTTTGAGCAAATTGGACCTCACCAAAATCGCTTCTGACCCTGCCGATCTTGCCCTGCTCTCTTTAACACAAACACAGATTTTGTCGGGATATCCCGCAGCTAGCACGGAACCTGTGCCTTCAAAGCAATCTGAATCTAGCTGAATTCAAAATCCTAGCTTGAGGGAAAACCAGTTCCGATTTTGAAGACTAGGAAAGCTGCATGCTGGCAAGTTTTTGTTCAAAGCATGCGGTCACCCAGGGGGACGGAGTCCGCGCCAACCACGCGATGGCCGTCTCAACATTCAACATCCATGAAATCAACTTCAACTTTCGAACCTCCATCTCAAGCAACCGCAGCTTTTGATCCATGGGTTTTTTGGGTCACTTTTCGACGTTGCTGGTGGTTCGCAATTCCAATCGGAACAATGCTCTCCGGTCTCATGGCGCTCTATGTCCTAAAGTCATTTGTTCCGATCTATTCTGCTAGTCATCTTCTTGAAGCCAACCAAGACTTTGTTGTT
The DNA here is from genome assembly GCA_964595515.1 of uncultured Pirellulaceae bacterium. Taxonomy (GTDB): domain Bacteria; phylum Planctomycetota; class Planctomycetia; order Pirellulales; family Pirellulaceae; genus Mariniblastus. The sequence goes on along the minus strand of CAZQQR010000139.1, from coordinate 9,229 downwards.
TTTCAACACGTGATGCCCGCCGTCAAGAATTTGGCCAGCACAGAAAAGGCATTGTTTTTTAACGCCATCGTATTGGATCCAGTCCTTGCTGAGCCCAATTGCCGAACAGCGCCCAGCCTATCCGACCCCGCAACCGCTGAAAGCAATCTTAAACAGAATCTTCGAGTCACAAGCGGCGGCACCGAATCCCGTTTGCTCGTAAGCTACAAAGACTCCGATCCCGTCGCTGCGGCCAACATCTGCAACATCATTGTCGAATCGTATCTGCGTCAACGCGACGCATTTGACAATACGCGAGTTTCCAATTTAGAGCGTTGGTTGGAACCTGAGATTCAGCGATGGGAACAAGCAGTCGAAGAACGACAGCGCATTGTTCAAAAATGCAGCGAGCAAACACTTGGCTACGCTCCTGGCGGACAAGCCGCTTTGATGGAAAGCCAAAGCAATTTTGATCTCGCAACATCGCTCCGAGCACAAATCACAGAACTCAACCTTAAGATTTCAGTCGACGAAGCCAAACTCGCGATGAAGTCTGCAAACGACCGGCAACTGGAGCAAATTCCTGGTCCTGACCAATCCGACCTTAGACCAACTCGAGTTGAACCAACGAAAATTCAGATTGAAAAACTGGTCTCTGCCGACGAACGAGTCATTGACGCGAAAAATCAACTTCGCAAATACCGAGATGCGATGCTGGCGATCGAAGACCTAGGTCAAGTTGGTATCCGGCGAAGCGAGTACAAACGTTACGAGCGCCGATTCGACTATTTTAATGACGTCCTCAGGGACTCCCTCTTGACTGCTCGATTGGCAGCCATTGAAAAATTGAAACAAGCATCAGAGCGGTCAAGCAACCAAGAATTTTCTTCCAGAAAAGAACAACTTGCCCAACAGCAACTCACCAAACAGCGCGACCGAATCAAACAGCTTGAAAAAGATCGCTTGGAGATCGACGTTTACAAGACCAAGCTGTCCGTGATTCAAAACCAGTACCAGCTCGAAAAAGAGCGACTGGAAAAATACGGAGGAGCAACTGCAGAATTGCAATTTGCCCAAGAAGAACTCGGCGTTGCGACTGACGTACTACGCAAACTACGCACGCGGGTTGCAGCAATTCGAACCGAACGACGTCAAGACGGCGCTGTCCGCTCTTTGGCTCCCGCCACAACTCCTCGCACCCCAATCGAAACGGTTCCGCTAAAAAAACTGGTCATGTATTGTGGTGCTGCGATGGCGATCCCATTTCTACTCGGCCTGCTATGGGAACTGAGAGTGCAGCGAATCACCAGCAGCTCCATGTGTCAAGAACTTGGACTGACCGTTGTAGCCGAAGTTCCCAAACTGCCAACAGAGCGACAACTTGATCAAGGCCGTCGATTGTTTCAAGAAAGCATCGATGCACTTCGGGCCAGTCTTTCACTTTCAACACAATCGGCAACCAGTCGATCCATTGCAATCGTCAGCAGCATGTCAGGCGAAGGGAAAAGCAGCATTGCTTCGCAACTTGCAATCGCGATCGCCAAAGCAAGTGGCAACAAAGTTCTACTGGTCGACGCTGACCTACGCTGCCCGGAACAAAATCAAATCTTCGGAGTGAATACCGAACCTGGTTTAAGTGAAGTAATCTCAGGAACAACTTCGTTGACGGATGCGGTCAACAATCGAACAGGCAATTCGATTCATGTCCTGCCATCAGGCTCGATCGTCCAAAACCGACATCGAGTCATCAATGCCGAGGCTATCAAAAAGCTAGTCGATGAAGCATTGCAGCACTACCAATACATCGTTTTTGACACGGCCCCAGTTTTGTCAGCCGGAGAAACACTCGCGCTGGCTTCGGCTGTCGACACAACATTGCTATGCGTGATGCGAGATGTAAGCCGCGTCGACAACGTCAAACGAGCAACAAAAAAGCTGGCATCTGTTAACGCGAAAACTGTCGGGGCCGTGTTCAGCGGAATCTCATCGAGAGAGTACGTACTGCGATACGGCGACTATTACTCGCCGGGTTCACTGTCAAAAATGCAGCGGGTCGCCTAGCTTGAATTCCCCGTTCTTCCTCAAACCGAGAAACCGAGACGCTTCATCGCAAAAGCATGCGGTTCTCTCCAAACTGGTTTCAACACAGTTGGCGGAACTTGAGCAACCACCGGGCGTTCAAAACCTTGAAGACTCTGAAATCGCAAGAGAACTACCAGCAAGTAGTGGTCGAAAATGGGTGGCAGTTTCATGTCTGCTGACAATTTCAGTTGCAGCTATGGCCATCTTCGCATTTCTTCATGTGCATGAATCTAATCTCACAACTACCGCATCCGAAAATACACAGGCAGTTTTTCACAAAGCCATTGAGTACGACGCAGCCGTGAGTTCAGTTTCGCCAACCGAGCGCCGCTCCGCCATCGATCAAGCCCGCAAAGAACTTGGTAACGCGATCGCGATTCTAGGATCAGAAGAAGACTCAACTCACATTCCGCAACTTCGCCGATTATTGATCAAACGACTACTGCAACTGGGCGGGAATTGGTGTCGCGAAGCCGAGCGACAAATCGTGTTGCTGAACGAAACTCCCGGAAATCCAACCGCTGTAAAATGGATGGCGTTAGCAATGGTCGGTCAGTTTCAGAAATCTACCAGCGACGATCGAAACCCCGACAAGTTCAAAAAACATTCTGACTACTGGAATTGGTTGTCTCATCAAAAACCCGGTCAAACATTGCTGCGAGCGATTGAACTAAACCCAACCGACGTTCAGTTGCTCGCCAACCTTGTTGAAATTTCCAGCGGCAACCTAACTGCCTTTCAGTTTTCAGGAAGCAATCGCGAGTTGAATCAAGCTTGGCTTCGAGAACGTGTGGCTCGAAAGCTGATCAAAATTGAAGCCAACGAAGACAGTCGTTCATGCCTGATTCGTTACCGGTTTCAGCGAAACAATGGCAACCTGTCTCAAGGTCTATCGGATCTCGCTCGTGGATTTGAGAAGGCAGCAAATCGACTGCAAGATCCCGTCGACCTTGATGAACTAATCGTCGAAGATCAACAATCAATGTGGCTTGATTCGTTCTTGCCCTCGACATTTTGGGACTACATGCTCGTCAAAGAATTGGGGACTTCCACGTCTGATTCAACCGTCGCAACCAAGTGTTTTCGGCTCCTCACGAATATCGAATCGGATTGGATCCCATCCAAAATTCGAGAAGAAACGTGCGTCGCAGCCGGTGAACACTTCCATGCTCATGGCAATCAAGAAGAAGCCATCAAAATTTGGCGAGCGGGCCTCACCAACATCAATGCCAACAGCGTGGCTTTGAATAGTGCCGTCGCCGAAGCCACGATTTCATCCGAATCGGAAACAATTTCCCCAGAAGCAAAACTCACAGCACTTAACCGACTTCAAAATTCAATTGAATTAGCTGCCGTCCGGCTGGCTAACTCACCCTACGCTGAATCATCCAACGCGGATCGCCGAGCGAAACACCGCGAGATTCAAGTCGCTCGTTGGAAAATGAACTTACTGAAGTCGGAATTAGAATACAGTTCAAACCAATCTCTTAAGGCAATCGAGATTCTTGAATCGACTTTGGCTTCTCAGTTGGAAGTTGAAACTTCCAGGCGAGTCAACGCCTTGGTGCGATTGGCGGAACTGTATGACGAACAAGGCGCGAGCGACAATGCAGCTGCAACGTTTGATCGAGCCATCAGCCTGTCACCTGAAAACTACGAGCTTCGCGTTCAGTCGGCCGAAGCATGGAACCGCGTTGGCGATCGTCAGCGATCAACCGATCAGTGGATGATGGTTGGACAATCCGATTCGATAGGCTTGAGAATCGCGAGCCTCGAAGCACTTTTTGAATTCGAGTTGACTCGCCCGAAATCGGAACAACGCCTTGATAAAATTCGCACTTCGGTTGGGCAAATCAGAAAACAGATCGGTCGTTCGGATGAAGGCTCCGTCGACAAAGCTTGGTTGGGGAGACTGGCGTTACTGGAATTTTCGCTTCCTCCTACCGGTGTTGAAGTTCAATCTCATCTAGATTCGCCCGAACTCTCAACCTCCATTTCGAACCTTGCGAGCGAATTCAAGAACGACGAAGCAGTCCAGCGATTCGCCGCTGAATATTTTGCAGCCCATGGCGATCAGGAACAGTCGATCACCGCGATCAAGCGAATTGAATTCTTCTCTGGGAAAAATTCTTTTGCTGCCGTTGTCGCTCAATCACGAATCGAAGCGACATCCGGCCAAATCAAAATCGCTTGCCAACGGCTTAGAGATCACGCCAACGAGCACACGGAAGATTCAGAGCGAGCTCTGTTGATCGCATCGTCATGGGCACGGCAATTCGAGGAATATGAACTCGCTTATGAATTGCTCTTGGACATTCCTCCGTCAAGACATTCAGCATTCATCCTGTACTCGATTGCCAGCGCGGCAAAAGAACTACCGTCAGACGGACGGGTCGCCCAAAGTCAGAACTTACGACCAATTGAATTGGCGTTGAAATGGAAATCGAGACTGGAAAACTTCGAAGGGGACACAGGTTCTTGGTGGAAATTCCTGGAGGCAACTTGGCTGGTCGATCATATCCAAAGTGGCCAAGTCGAAGTCGGCACCGATGACCCAAGATTGGTTCAAAGCCGCATACTCCTTTCTCAACTAAACAACACTCGGCCTTATTGGAACAAGGTAATGTCGCTTGAAGGAGCGATTTACGCGGTCGAACTAAATCCAATCCAAGCCATCAAACATTTGAAACGTGGTATCGCCGCAGGCGACGACCGAATCCAAACCAAACAACTGTTACTCCATCAGATGCAATTGCTTGACCCAAGCAATGCCCCCAACAAACGGAACTTTGCGTCCAACTTTTCTACGTTTTCACCTGCCTCAGTGGAGATTTTTCTTCACGCACACGCTTGTCTTAAAAGAAACCTGAAAGATCTACCGGCTCGGTACGTTGCCGAGCATTCTTTCGCAAAAAAACTGGTTTTCAAAATTCGCAAGTGATGAATAGAACACGACTAGTACTAGATCTAATCGAGTTAAGAAACGGAAAGAGCAACCGAAACGCAATCGTCACTTGGACGGCTGAACGTCGGCGCTTTTTTGAACGCAAGTACCAATTTGATCGAGTCGCAGGCACCTTTCTGCTGTTCTGTTTCTCGCCAGCGATTGTAGCGCTCTGGTTCATTGTCAAACTAACGTCGAAAGGACCAGGGTTCTACCGTCAGACGCGAACGGGCCTGAATGGACATGATTTCGAAATTCTAAAGCTTCGTTCCATGAAGATTGACGCGGAGAGCGACGGTCAAGCCGTCTGGTGCCGCCAACAAGACAATCGAATCACAAGAATCGGCGCGATACTCCGCCGATTACACCTGGACGAACTTCCGCAGCTTTTAAATGTCGCACGTGGAGAGATGGCATTGGTCGGACCACGCCCCGAAAGACCAACCATTTGTAGCTCGCTCGAAAAAGACATCATGGGATATTTTGACCGTATCATGGTCAAACCTGGGATCACCGGTTTGTCACAAATCAATTTGGAGTCAGACCAATCGTTGAGTGATGTTCGGCGAAAACAAATTCTCGATGTGGACTATATCAATAAAACCAATCGCTGGCTCGAAGTTCGAATCTTGTTGGCAACGGCACTCCGAATGTTTGGAATCAAAGGCGAACTGGTCATCAAATGGATGCGGCTTTGCCGTCGGTCACTACTTCCAGAACCAATTCCAACCAACTCAACTTCCACGACTCGACAACCTGTTCTTGTAACCGCCAAAAATGAACAAGAAAATCCCCAAGAACCTTCTGAGTTCGTAGTCGCGGAAGTCAAAGAAAGAATGAGTTTTCATCGAACCGACAAACCAAGTCGAAATCACCAAAAGGGAATCGTCTTCCCCCACTTCGACAATTTGTCGTCCACAAAATCCAACGAGTTCGCCCAGTAGTTCTTGGGCCAAGAAATCCAATTTCTCGAAATCCAATTTTCAAAAACACAACCATCAATTGCCTAACCGTCGACGTCGAAGACTATTTCCAAGTCTCCGCGTTCGAAAACCGTGTTTGTCGCTCGAACTGGGATCAGTTTGAAAGCCGCGTTGAAGCAAGTACGAATCGATTGCTAAATATTTTTGACAAAGCGGCCGTTCGAGGCACGTTTTTTGTTCTGGGCTGGATCGCTGAACGATTCCCTTCGCTCATCAAACGCGTTGCTCAATCAGGCCACGAAATCGCCAGCCACGGATATTGGCATCGTTTGGTCTACGATTTGTCTCCTGATGAATTCAAGCAGGACATTCTCGATAGCCGCGAAGCAATTTTTAACGCTTGCCAAATCGAAGTGAACGCCTATCGTGCTCCAAGTTTTTCAATCGTGCCAAGATCCCGTTGGGCACTCAATGTTTTGAGCAAGCACGGATTCGAAATCGACTCAAGCATTTTCCCAATCAGCGGCCATGATCGTTACGGCGACCCCGATTCACCTGCGAGCATTCACACGATTAAAACGGAAACCGGAAGCATCACCGAATTCCCTCCCACGGCAGGAAGCATCTTTCGATTTCCACTTCCCGTTGGCGGCGGCTATTTTCGGCTGTTTCCACTTTGGCTAACGCAAACCGCGATCCGTCAGACGCAGCAACAAACGGGTCAAGCGATGTTTTACATCCACCCTTGGGAAGTCGATCCTGAACAACCGCGCATCACCGGTGTCGGTTTCAAGTCTCGATTTCGCCACTACGTTGGCCTGCGAAGAACCAAAGACAAACTTGAACGACTGCTACAAAACAACTCGTTCGGAACCATGACTCAAGTTCTCGACGCTCACGCCGCCTCATGCAAGGCATCTGTTACCCAATCGCCTCAGGTCAATTTTGGTCTGAACCAAAGATCCAGTTGTGCCTGAACTGCACCACTTCATGAATAGTCAAACCGTCAATTCAACACCGCACCTTGAAAACTCGCAGCCGCGATTGTTGATGCTGACCCATCGATTTCCATTTCCTCCCAACCGAGGAGACCGGATTCGGACCTACAACATTCTGTGTGAGCTATCAAAAACGTTTTCGATCACACTTGGCTCTTTAGCGGACGAACCGGTATCGGAACTTCAACTCGACCATGTGAACTCACTGTGCAAAGAAGTGATCGTAGTTGCTACCAATCGTATCGCTCGGTTGTTCAAATCGGCCGGCTCATTGCTTCAAGGAACGAGCGTCACCGAAAGCACGTTTGCGTCGTCTTCACTCACGGAAAAAATCAAACAAGCCCACCAGACGCAACCATTTGATTGTGTACTTGTCTTTTGCAGCAGCATGTTTCAGCACGTGAATCACCCAGAATTCCAACACACGCCCATCGTCGTAGATCTTATCGACGTCGATAGTTGCAAGTGGGAGCAGATGGGCCAATCAACGATGTTCCCAAAGAACCTGATCTTCAAACGAGAGGCAAACAAACTTCGAATCGTTGAACAGATGATCGCTGATACGGCCGACTCGATTTGCTTGGTTAGTAGTGAAGAGGCGAATCTGTTTCAAAAGGTCGTCAACGCGCCTTCTGAAAAAACCTTTGGCGTTTGCAACGGAGTCGACACGGACTTCTTTCAACCACCAGAAACGCTCAACAACGAAAGCGGGCTTTTTCGTTTAGTATTCACAGGCGTCATGAACTATGCCCCAAACGTTGAAGGCGTCGATTGGTTTTGCCGGCATGTATTCCCAAAACTGCGAGAATCATCTGAGGTTGATGTCCAACTCGATATTGTCGGACGAAGCCCCAACTCAACGGTGGAACGACTGGACCGAATCGAGGGCGTCAATGTGGTCGGCGGTGTACCTGATATGAGACCCTTTTTAAGTTCAGCAGATGTCGCGATCGCGCCATTAAAATTGGCACGCGGCATTCAAAACAAAGTTCTTGAAGCCATGGCAATGCAACTGCCCGTCGTCTGCACACCTCAAGCCGCCGAAGGCATCGACGCTAATGGCGGAGAACATTTGCTGATTTCAAAATCCGCTCAGCAGTGGCACGACGCACTCATTTCGCTGGCGAACAATCGAGATCTTCGAACACGACTTGGCCGCTCGGCGAGAAAATTAGTCGTTGAATCGTATTCTTGGTCGGCACGACTCGCCCCTTTGGTTGGGCAGTTGGTTTCGCTGTGTCCAAGCTTGAACAACCCAAGGACACAAATACCATCTTTACCAGCGCCGATCGGCAAAACTGCTTGGCCAGCCAGCAAACAATCAGCCCTACCCGCTCAGTGAAAAATCCAATCCTAAAACCTGATTCGACTTCCGGCTCAGCGATTCGAGTTGGATTCGTGATGCACAAAATGCAGGTCGCGGGAGCCGAAGTTTTGGTGCAGCAAATCATCCAACGTTTGTCCCGGCAAATCGACGCCACGGTTTTCTGTCTTGATGGGATCGGTGAAATCGGCGAACAACTGATCGCTGCCGGCACGCCCGTCATTTCTCTGGGTCGAAAACCCGGAGTCGACTGGAGTGTATCAAGCCGTCTAGCCGCCGAGCTAAAACAACGCAACATCCAAGTCATTCATGCCCACCAATACAGTCCGTTCTTCTACTCAGCTTTCGCTCGGCTCAGGCATGGTGTCAAAGCAAAAATCATGTTCACAGAACATGGCCGACACTATCCAGATATCGTTTCCTGGAAACGTCGCACCGTGAATCGATTTTGCCTTTTGAAGTTCGCGGACATAACCACGGCCTGTTGTGACTTTAGTACGCGCGCACTTCAAAACAACGAAGGATTTCCCAACGCGTTCACGCTACGAAATGGCGTCGATTTGGCTGAGCTTCCCGATCGTGGAAGCGAAGCAGATGTGGTGCAGCGGCGGCTGGATTTAGGAATCGATCCAAAACTCAAATACGTTGCTTGTATCGCTCGATTGAATTTGATCAAAGACCACGCGACCTTGATTCGTGCTTGGCAATTGGTTGTCCGTGACGAACCAAACGCTCGATTATTGTTGATCGGAGACGGCGAAGAACGAGAGTCATTGACTCGCCAAGTCCAAGAATTTGGTCTGGATCAACACGTTGAGTTTTGGGGAATTCGAAACGACGTCGGCAGGATCCTTCGCTCGGTTGACGTTTTCACTTTGACAAGCACCAGCGAAGCCGCATCTCTGACGTTGCTAGAGGCGATGGCCAGCGGCTGTGCGTCCGTCGTCACCAACGTGGGCGGCAACGCCGAACATCTTCG
>CAZQQR010000138.1:0-13576 GCA_964595515.1 uncultured Pirellulaceae bacterium | reverse complement strand
GGTTAGGACAGATTTAAACCATGCTTTGGCCTATCGTTCGCCCTTTGCTGTTTTGCTTGCCGCCGGAACCAGCGCACTATTTTTCGATGGGCGCGTTTCGATGCCTGACCGCACCTGGGTTTGTCGCCAGTCTATTTCGGTCAAGATATCAGGTCAAGAATCCGTCTTTGAACACGAAATTGTTCGGCCTCACTTTTCAAAATCCCGTAGGACTGGCAGCTGGGTTCGATAAGGACGCTCGCTGGTTTCCACAACTAGCAAGCCTGGGATTTGGTCACGTCGAAGTCGGAACCATCACTGGCAAGGGACAAACCGGAAACCCCAAACCCAGACTCTTTCGATTGCCGGCGGACAAAGCGATCATTAACCGGATGGGTTTTAACAATCGTGGTAGCGATGAAGCAGCCCGTCGGCTGGCATCGACTCGTAAAGCGAGACCGACCGACATTCTTGGCGTCAACATTGGAAAAACCAAGATTGTTCCAGTAGAAGAAGCAACCGCCGACTATCTTTTCAGCTTTGAACGCCTGTACGCGTTCGCCGATTACTTTACGGTCAACGTGAGTTCGCCCAACACGCCGGGCTTGAGGAAGCTTCAAAACCGAGAACACTTGGTGGAGCTTTTAAGTTCCATTCAAAAACTGAACCAGGAATTAGCTCAGGATCATGAAACGGATCCCAAGCCTGTTTTGCTAAAAATTGCTCCTGACGTAACCGACGAACAGTTGGACGACATTATTTCGATCTTAAAAGAGGTCAAGCTTGCCGGAATCATCGCGACCAACACGACGATTTCAAGAGACGATCTTCAAACGCCAGATTCAACCGTCGCTGCAATCGGAAACGGTGGACTCTCAGGTGGACCGCTAACTCAGCGTAGTCGCTGTGTCGTAAACAAACTGTACTCCGGTTTGCCGCCAGAGATTCCAGTGATCGGCGTCGGCGGGATCATGAACGGAGAAGATGCTTGGCAGATGATTCTAGCAGGCGCGTCATTGGTCCAAGTCTACACGGGATTCATTTACGGCGGCCCGGCATTTGTACGAGACATCAATCGGCATATCGCCAAACGGCTCGACGAAAATGGATACGCTTCTGTCACGGACGCGGTTGGGCAAGCAGCCGGCTGATTCCTGAGCGAGTTGCTGACAGCTATTCCACAGTCTGTCGTGAGCTGGCTCGAAGAAGATCGTGAATAGAGCGGCAATCTTCAGCGCCCGTATAGTTTCTCCAAGCGGCAACCATCGCGTGTTTGATTCGAGACGGTGCTTTCTCGCAAGATTTTCTGAAACGAGTTTTCTGATCATTGACACGAAAATTGGTCTGCAGCAAACTTCTGGTATCAGACACGGCACGAAACACGTGCCCGCCAGAATCACGGAAGCCCATTGATCAAATGAGTATTGAAGCCAACCCTGCAACCAACAACATCATTGATGGCGAGCGAGTTGCATTTGCTGGCAAGCTTGGTGGAATGAATCGTCGCGAAGCCCGTGACTTGGTCCGTTCCAACGGGGGTACGATGGTCGATCGGATCGATGCTTCGGTGAGCCTAATCGTAATTGGGGCCGATGCCAGTCCGTTGTCAGAGCCTGAGGTTCTGTGGGAAGATTGGGTTGTCGAAAGCGTAAACGCAGGGCGGCTGAAGATTATTAATGAGACGCAATTTTGGCAAGGCATGGGACTGGTCGATCCAGGTCTGGGCGTCGAGCAACTTTATACGCCGTCCATGCTGGCCGGATTGCTGGACGTGTCGCTCGCGACGATTCGCCGTTGGCATCGCCGCGGCTTGATCACGCCAACGCGACAGGTAAAGAAGCTTCCTTATTTTGATTTTCAGGAAGTTGCTTCGGCGCGGCGAATTGCCCAACTGGTTGCCAGTGGCGCAACCCCGAAGACGATCGAGGATAAACTCTCTCGACTGGCAAAACTTTACCCCAACCTCCAGCGGCCGCTGTCCCAACTTTCGGTGATCGTCGAAGGTCAAAACGTATTGCTGCGTCAGGGGGAAGGACTGGTTGAGCCGAATGGTCAACGAAGAATTGACTTTGACTCCATTGGCGATGACACGCCAATCGAAACCCAAGAATCATTTCGGGTTATCTCGATCGAAGACGCAGTCCAACAGAAATCTCTTGAAGAATTAAACACGCCCAGTGAATTTATTCGTTTGGCGATCGAATTCGAAGATGCTGACGATGCAAGCTCTGCGATCGAAGTCTACCGGGCGATGGGTTTGGCGTTTGGGCCTTCCACAGACGTTTGTTTTCGACTGGCGGAACTTTTGTATCAAGTTAACGATCTGGCGGGAGCGCGAGAACGCTATTTTATGGCGGTTGAATTGGACGAGAGCTTCGTTGAAGCGCGTGCAAGTTTAGGGTGTGTTCTGGTCGAGTTGGACCAGCGAGATTTGGCACTCTCGGCTTTTCGTGGGGCGCTTGATCACCATGCTGAGTATCCCGATGTGCATTTTCACCTTGCAAGGTTGCTGGATGAAATGAAAATGGGCGACGAAGCCACGATACACTGGGAAAAATTCCTGGAGCTTGCCCCCAAAAGCCCTTGGGCCGATGAGGCCAGAGATCGCTTGCTTGGAGAAGCCTGATTTCTTGGCGACTACAACACTTCAATCCGAGGTAGAAAGCAACCAAAACTTTCCGGCTTAGCTATTAGTTCCGGAGGAACGGCATTTTCTAGCCCCGGAATCGGGGTTCAAGGCCACAATATCCTCTAGGCCAGATGGACGGCAGTGCATATCCCAAGACTTGTTTGCGAACTTTTCGCCGGCCATCTTTTTATATTCCAAAACACTCCGCCCTAAGAGCAGCATCGGAAATTACAATCCTGATTTTCGACTGATGCACCTCATTGGCATGCATCGCAAAAAACTGAACTTAAAAACAAACCCATACCGTCAGGCGTTTTGTTGAGATAAATCCCATGTTAAGACCACGAAAAAAACACTCTGTTTACGATCTTCAACAGCTCAAAGGCAAACGTTGCCTGACGCATATTCATGTTAAATCACCTGAAGAAGCCGCTGCCGCCGAACAAGCCGGCTTGGATTTGCTGAGTTGCAGTTTCGACTCGCCTGAATCGCAAGCAAGGTTTCCGGCGATCGTTTCTGCGGCACCAAACAGCTTTATTTCTTGTGCAAGCCCCAATGGATTGGCATCACCTGCGGAAGCAATCCGTGTAGGTTTTAAGGCACTCGAGCTTGGTGCGAGTTCTGTCTACTGCTCTGGCAGCCCACGAATCATCAAAGCCATGGCTGACGAACGGATCCCTGTTGTGGGGCATCTTGGACTGGTTCCCAGGCATGTGACTTGGACGAACTACCGAGCGATCGGAAAAACCGCCGATGAAGCAGTCTTGCTGTACGAGCAGATGAAACGACTGGAGGACGCAGGAGCTTATGCGGCTGAGTTGGAGGTTGTCCCACATCCGCTGGCAAGCTTTCTTTCTTCCCGGACTTCTATGATCTTAATGTCGTTAGGTTCTGGTTCTGGTTGCGACACTCAGTTCCTGTTTTCAGACGATATTCTCGGCGACTATGACGAACGGCCACCACGTCACGCCAAGGCCTATCGTGATTTTGCCGCCGAAAACAAGCGATTGCAGCAGGAGCGGATTGCAGCATTCAAAGAGTATGCTGACGACGTGAGTGAAGGCCGATTTCCAGAAAAATCACACACGATCGGAATGCCCGAAGACGTGTTGGCGGAGGTCAAAAGTCGGATCGAGTAATTTGATTGATATCGAATTTTCGATTGTGAAATTGCCAACCCGTGACGATTTAGTCAACGGCTGGGTGCAGTGACTTTACCACCGATCAGATTCAGTACCTTACCAATCTCCTTCGACCTAATTTCCTTTGCCTTGCATTCATCTTGATGTTCGAATCACCAAACCTGATTCAAGCATTGCCGGCGCGGCGAAACTGGGGATAATACCAGCTAACGTTGGTCTTTCTCGAAGGGGCCGACTTCACACGATATGGAGCGAATGAATGAGTCCCGAACTATTGGCACTTGAGAAAGAAGCCGAACAATTAAAATCAGACGGAAAGAACCAGGAAGCGATCGCAAAGTTTCTTGAAGCGCTTGCGATTGATGAGGACTTCGAAAGAGTCCACCTCGCGCTTTCGGTGCTTTATTCCAAAGTCGAAGATCACGCCAATTCCGTCGTGCACGCGGAAAAGGCTTTTAAAATTTCTCCAGATCCCATTAACTCGGCAGCCCTCAGCGAAATGTATCGCCGAGCGTTTGAAGCAACACGTGACCCGATCTACATTGAGAAAGCGGAAAGCGTCAACACGAACTTGCAGTAGTTAACCAGCGGTAAAATGGCCATTACGATTGAAGGTTATGCGGTCGTCGCCCAGCGCGACCGAATTCAACATTTGCTGGACGCGGACAAAATCCAACCGCCTAATTCTCGTTTTTTAGGCGATGACGACCTGTGGCGATGTTGTTTTATGACTCAAGGTGACGCTGAGTTGTTTCGTGAGAAACTGGCAGCATTGGACTTAAATGTTGCGCAAGGGCCTGATTCCGATGCCGTAATTGTCAGCGAATTCGATCAATCGGTTGATCCTTATTGTGAGTGGCTGAGTCTCTCCAAGTATGAAAAATCCGTAATCGGATGGAAGACTGGGACGGAACCGAAAACGATCATTGCTCACGAAGGTTGGGATCCGAAGATCGGGTCTGGGCTTGAGTTTCATGACATGACCACGATGGATAGCCTTGAATTCTTGCGACTCGATGGGAATATCGAGGTCTATCTCAACAAAGAGACTGGCAAAGAGGTTTACCTCGGAAGAACAAAACCTTCGCTGGACGCGCGATTCCGCGAATCGTCGGCGACAGTCATGAAGAACATGGTCGACACGGGGCATGAACCGTTGACTGGAATTGAATTCGAAGAAGTTTCCAATGCCCTCAAAATGATGGACGAAGTCATCGCCGAGGCTCCGGATGCTTGGCGACCTCATTGGGTGCGAGGGAAGGGCATGGTGGCCTTGGGCGATCTCGATGCCGCCTACGATTCCTTCAAGCAAGCTTTTGAACTTGAGTCAGAGGACGAAGTCATCCCTCGAGAGTTGGGTGGTGTTTGCCTGGAGCTTGGCAAGTTTGAAGAAGCTGTCAAAGTGACCGAGAAAGCGGCTTCGATCCTTCCCGATAGCCCAACGACTCTCGGCAACCTCGCTGTATCGTATTTGTTATCAAGTCGTATTGAAGAGGCAAATAAAACGATCGACGCTGCTTTGAAAATTGATCAAGAAGACTCCGTGAATCAATACATTTCGAAAGCGATCAAAGAGGTTAAGTCCGGGACTCGACAACAGCCAACATCGATGAGCGACTTGACCGGCAGATCGAAACCAAAGAGCAAGACCAGCTCGGTCAAAAAGCCGTCGATGCGAAAAAAGAAATTCTGGCAGTTCTGGAAATAGCCAGTCGTTGCATGAGCCAAGAAGCGAGCGACCGGTAACCGCAATAAAACGACCATGCGATCGTAGGTCAGGCTGTGCCTGACGGGAACACGGTCAACACGCCAGTCAATTTATCGTGATCGTCGTCTAGCATCGTCATGCACAGCATGACCTACGGTGACCTATCCAAGTGATCTCGTCATGCACAGCATGACCTACGAAACCTATCCAAGACTTCCAATCAATGTGAGCAGTTTTGGAACGAACATCCGATTGGCTCTCGCGCGATGACTAAGGAGTCCCTTCACCGTGTTTCCCAACTCCCCAAACGTTTTGTGGTATTCCTGAATCTCAAACAAGGGATCGTAGCCAAATCCTGCGGTCCCGCGCGGCTGAGTTAGCACCCGCCCATAACATCTGGATTCGCAGTTTATTTTCACAACTCCCAGCGGATCAGCCAAAGACATGTGACTGGTGTACCAGGCGATTCGCTTATTCTTGGGAACTCCTTCGAGTTTCTCGACTAGCAATTGGTTATTGGATTCGTCTGTGGCATGTTCACCAGAGAAGCGAGCAGAATAAACACCGGGAGCGCCGTCGAGCGCCTCGACGCTGATACCACTGTCTTCCGCAAGAACCCATTGGCGGAGATGTTTCGCCTGCTCAGACGCTTTTAAATTCGCATTCTCTTTGAACGTCGTTCCCGTTTCGTCGACTTCGATGGAATCAGGAACAGTCGCAAGACTGGCGAGCTCGATATCGTAAGGTCTGAGCAGATATTCGAGTTCAGCAAGCTTTTTGGCGTTGTGAGTTCCGAGAATCATTCGAAACGTCATGAACGGTACTCCAGTTAGACGGTGATGTTTGGCAGAGAGTTTATTCTAACGTTGAACTTAGTCACCGCGAGTACAGGTTTTTTTCAACCGCTGTCGATCATCGTGAAAAACAGTCCTTCCGCACGTTGCGTTTTTGCAACACATTTCTTGCCTGAACGAATCGAT
Organism: uncultured Pirellulaceae bacterium; assembly: GCA_964595515.1. GTDB lineage: Bacteria > Planctomycetota > Planctomycetia > Pirellulales > Pirellulaceae > Mariniblastus. The sequence goes on along the minus strand of CAZQQR010000138.1, from coordinate 7,138 downwards.
TGATTTAAAGCTTTTTCCCATCTCCCCGAAATCTATGACATAGGTTTCAAGAGTGCGAGTTACCTCCCGCCCAACCGTACATACCAAACTCTGGAAACCCACCAAAGCTAAATGACTCATAACCCACTCAAGCCAATTCGCCGCGCCGTCAAGAATTCTGTGTCCACGTTGAAGCAAATTGCCAGCCAGGACACTGAACAGAACCGACCTGAGAATGTTCGGACTCTAAAGTTTGAAAGCTTGGAAGATCGCCGTGTGCTCTCAGCAACAGGATGCGATTGTGACATTGAACACGCCTACGTCGCTACCGATCACCAGGACGCGACTTATGGATTTCAACAAGACGAATCGATTGCGTACCTAAAGGTAAGCATCAACGGCCAGATTCAAGAGCTAAATGCAGACAACAGCTCGCTCAATCTCATGGCAGGCGACTCGTTGCAAGTCGTTGAAATTGGATACGCTTCTGGAGCGACAGAGGGAGTATTTGCCGCTGAGGGATACATCAATAAACTTGGCAGTCTCTCCACCGCGAGCTTGATCGACTACAACGACGGACGATTCACCGAAGGCTTTGAACTCGACGGAAACGACGGAGCAATCGAAGGATTTACCGATGAATGGACTGTCGAAGCCGGTTGGGATCGCCTGACGATCAACCTGATGCACTACACCGAAACTTCGACCGAAGTTGAAGGTCGCTTTTTTGTGAAGATGCAAGTCGACCAGCCAGATTTAAAGCTGGACACAGACTTTCTTGACAAGATCAAAGAAATTGAAATCACTGCTGGCGATGAAGTCGTGATTCCCGCGCGTTGGCTCAACGGCGGGGACGGACTGTTTCACAACTACGCCGAAGTCGACATCTATCACGACTGCGATCCAGAGTGGATTGTTTGGGCTGGAGCGATCGTTGGTAATGCCGGTGATCCAGTCGAAGGCGAATTCGTCAACACCCGCGATTCAGATCCGTTTTCCGAGCGATGGACGCCCACCGAAGCCGGAGAATACACACTCAAGTATTATATTGATCCCGAACGTTTAGTCAGTGAAACGAACGAAGACAACAACGAATACGAAATTCGCCTGACAGTCAAAGCCGCACCGCTTGAGGTCGCCGTCGACGATCAATTCGAGGCCGGAAGCAATTTGGATGTGATGGAAAACGACCTTCCGTTGCATCCTGAAGAAGTTCTCTACGAAGAAAATTTTGAAGGAGAGCTTGGCTGGACAACCAATCCCAATGGAACGGACACAGCAACTTCAGGATTCTGGGAAGCAGCCAGTCCTGTAGGCACCGCTTGGAACGGTGTCCAGCTACAGTTGGGCGCCGCCGAAGGCGACAACGCGTTGGTGACCGGCGGACATGACGATGGCACCGTGGGATTGGATGACGTTGATGGCGGAATGACATCTGCGATCTCTGAAGAAATATGCGTTCCTGAAAATGGAAACGCTGAACTCTCGTTCAGCTACACATTCGCGCATTTGGACAATTCGTCGACGGATGACTTTTTCCGAGTCTCACTAGTTTCAGATGACACTACGGAAGTGCTTTTTGAGCTGCGGGGCGATTCTGTTGACCGAGCTGGTGAGTGGACAACCTTCAGTCGTGATCTTTCCGCCTATGCCGGCAAACACGTCCAGTTGATGGTGGAGGCCGCCGACAATGGCGATGCGAGTTTGGTCGAGGCCGGCATTGATGAAGTCCGCGTCACAGCCCTTGAAACCTCGATGACGATCAACGAATTTTCTCAGGGAGAAAACGGAACAGTCACGCTAAATGAAGATGGCACTTTTAACTATCAAGCCAACGACGGCTTCGTCGGCGAAGACAGTTTTACTTATTCGTTGACCGATGGTGAAAACATCAGCAACGTAGCCACCGTGACTGTCAATGTCACTGAGAAGACCTTCGACGTGGCCTCGGAAACCAGTGGTGATGAAGACACCGCAATCGGACTTCCGATTGAGACAGACTATGACGCAGTTTTGGTCGAGGGTGTTCCTGCTGAAGCATTTTTAAACCGCGGAACCGAAATCTCGACGGGAGTCTACGAAGTCAATTCCGCTGACCTGGAAGATCTAACAATCACGCCCGCTGAAAACTCAGATACTGATTTTGAGCTTCGAATCACACCTGTCGAAAATGGTACCCCGCTAAGCAACCAAACTGCCGACATGCTGGTTTCCGTTCAAGCGGTTGTTGACGGAGGACAAGTCGAATTCGAAGACTTCGGCGTTCTAACGGGAACCGAAGGCAACGTTCCTTTGACGGCAGACTTTTTTGATCTCGATGGCTCGGAATCACACACGATTACGCTTTCCGGGTTGCCCGACTTTATCAAGCTTTCGCCCGGCGTTTTTGACGGTCAAAACTGGGTTTTGAATTCTTCCAACCTTGATGACCTGATCATCTCGGCCGATTTTGCGGACGACACTTCAGGCTGGGAAAAATATCGTGGCCGCTACGTCTACAAGCGGTTTGAGATCGAGTATGAGATTGAATCATTCGAGGCCAACGGTCTAGATAGCGTGATTACCAAGAGCAGCTTTAACTTTTATGCCTGGCAACGGAAGTAAAGGTTTAAGCCAATTCCAAACCAATTTGCCTTTGACCGGCACTTGGCGATCAACGGGGAGACACCGCTGATCGCCTTTTTTTGTTAGGGGCGCCAACCAGCCCGCAATGCAGAAAATAGCAGCGAGTGGTTAATCGGCCCAATTTTGGCCGGTTATGCACTGGTAATGAAAGCAGGCGAGAAAATGAACTCAAGCAACCCAAGCACCACCATAATTTTCGAAGACGATCCTCAGGGCGGCTATCGCCTAAAAACCGAGATGACCGTCGCTCTACCAAGAACGACTGTTTTCGATTTCTTTGCCGATGCGATGGAATTAGAGCGGATCACTCCGCCTTGGCTAAATTTTTCAGTTCTCACACCTCAGCCAATCGAGATGCGTGAAGGAGCGTTGCTGGACTATCGCCTCTATTTACACAGGATTCCGATTAAATGGAGAACCGAGATCAGCGTCTGGGACCGCCCATATCGGTTTGTCGATCAGCAATTAAAGGGCCCCTACAAGCGTTGGTATCACGAGCACACGTTTGAGGAGACTGACCACGGGACAGTTGTGCGTGACAATGTTCATTACATCCCTCGGGGCGGACGTCTGCTTCACAAATTAATGGTGCGGCCCGATCTGGAAAAAATCTTCACTTTCCGTCAGGATAGACTGCGTGAAATCTTTGCCGAAATGGTCGCAAAGCAGTCTTTGAATCCCGTTCCAGCCGCGTTTGGCTTTGGAACTCAGATGGAAATTTCGAGTGAGCTCAATTCTTGACAAGATCGTCGATCACAAGCTCAAGGAAATTGCATCGGCAAAATCCGCAATTGACATCCAGCAACTGAAATCGGTCGCGAAAGACACTCCTCAGCCAAAAGACTTCGTCGAAAAACTGACAACCGGTCCTGAGTCTGACCGTGTCAGCTTGATCGCTGAAGTCAAAAAAGCCAGTCCGTCCAAGGGCGTCATCCGCGAAGATTTCGATCCTGTTTCAATTGCCATGGCGTACGAGCAAAGCGGTGCGAGTTGCCTAAGTGTTTTGACGGATGAACACTTCTTTCAAGGCGACCTCGAGTTCCTAGTCGCAATTCGGGAAAATGTAGATTGCCCGCTGCTGCGAAAAGACTTTATCCTGGACGAGTATCAAGTCTGGGAAGCCCGCGCGGCGGGTGCGGATGCCGTCTTGTTGATTGCAGAATGCCTGGAGCCAACACAGCTGCAAGACCTACATGCCTTGATCACCGAACTTGGGATGGCAGCACTGGTTGAACTCTACGACCTCGATAATCTTCCGGCGGTGTTGGCTTGCGATCCTAAACTGGTCGGTGTGAACAACCGAGATCTCAATACGTTTGAAGTTGATCTTGAACATTCAATTCGCGCCAAACAACATCTTCCTGAAGGAATCGCATTCGTCAGCGAAAGCGGAATTTTTACGAATGACGATGTCAAGAAGATGCACGCAAATCAGGTCGACGCGGTCTTGGTGGGCGAATCGTTGATGCGTCAGGACGACATCAAAGCGGCCGTCCGAAAACTGCTGGGCAAGTCGTGAGTGATCAGCCGGAGACATAACCAGTCTCTTTTAAAGGTTCGATCAAAAAGCAGGAATCTCTGGCTCTGGGTGGGCTCAATGACCTCGCCTTGTGCTTCTCAAATTGGCCGAATCCAACGACCAACCGCCTCATGATTCCGCAATCCGTTTGCGTTCTCAAATTGACGATCAACAACAGTCCAGCCGCGTATTGGCCTCGATTTTTCCCGTTGCTCTACCGGCTTTGACCGATGACGACAGGTTGAAAACACGTCTGCCCCAACTTAGATCTTTATTCTATGATCGTTTTCACTGACTGGTCTAAGCTGACCAATTCCAACCACCGTTGATAAAGTTTGAAATCAGAGACGTTCGTTAGCCAACAGGAACTCGTTGTTATGTCGATTGAAACCACACGCCAGACCGCCACCGACAACGTTTACTTCCGTTGCTTTGCCGGCTGCGAAGGCAAACATTCGATTTACGATGTGATTTACCGATGCCCCAAATGCGATTCGTTGTTGGAGGTATACCACGAACGAGAACCTCTCAAATCGATGAACGCTTACAAGTGGCAACAGCTGTTTGATTCCCGAGCGAGCACAACAAACTGGCCTTACGGAAGCGGCGTTTGGGGAATGCGCGAATGGGTCGTCCCCGGCCTTCGTGACGAGAACATTGTCAGCATGTGCGAGGGAAACACAAACTTGTTTTGGGCTGATCGGCTTGGAAAACAGCTTGGTCTCGACGACCTCTGGATCAAACTTTGTGGAAACAGCCACACCGGCAGTTTTAAAGATCTTGGCATGACAGTTTTGGTCAGTGTCGTGAAACAGATGATGTCGATGGAGGGTAACCCAGTCCAAGCCGTCGCTTGCGCAAGTACTGGAGACACCAGTGCAGCGCTGGCGGCCTACGCTGCCTACGCGGGAATTCCAGCCGTGATTTTCTTGCCTGCTGGAAAAGTCAGCACCGCCCAATTGATTCAGCCGGTAGCCAACGGGGCTCACGTTCTTGCGCTGGATACTGATTTCGATGGCTGTATGAAAATCGTCCAGGAAGTCACCGAGGACCAAAGTATTTATCTGGCGAACTCAATGAACAGTTTGAGGATCGAAGGACAAAAGACAGTTGGAATCGAAATCTGTCGACAGTTCGACTGGGAAGTTCCTGATTGGATTATCATTCCAGTTGGAAATCTTGGGAACATCAGCGCGCTTCACAAAGGCTTCCAGCTAATGATGGATCTTGGACTAATCAATCGAATGCCTCGATTGGTTGCGGCTCAAGCAGCAAAGGCGGATCCGTTTTATCAGTCTTTCAAAAATGGCTTCGCCGAAAAAACAGCGGTCACTGCTGGTGAAACTTTAGCGAACGCCATTCGAATCGGCGATCCCGTGAGCTACGAAAAGGCCGTTGCTGCCGTCAAGGCTTCCAACGGAGTGGTTGAACAAGCAACAGAAGACGAGTTAGCGGCAGCATGTGCTCAAGCCGATTTGACTGGCATGTTTACTTGCCCACACACTGGTGTCGCCCTTGCTGTTCTTAAAAAACTCATCAAACGGGGTGAGATCAAGCCATCTGATCGAACCGTGGTCATCAGCACCGCTCATGGCCTCAAATTCACGGACTTCAAAGTCGGCTATCACGAATCGACTCTGGACGGAGTCTCGAGCCAACACGCAAATCCTCCGACTTATTTGGCTGCGGATTCGAATGTCGTCAAAGAAGAAATCAAAAAGCGACTGGGGTAGAGATTGAGCACAAGGTAGATGAGTCTTTCGATTAACTCTGCGGCAATAGCCGCCTCGAGAGCTCTATTTGATGAAGCGCCGGCGGCACGTACCATCCCCGCACGAGCATGAGACGTTCGCCCTGTACATTTTGCTCACCGTTTTGCTCTCCGTTTCCCGGCAGCATTCAACCAGCCACTTTCTCAGGATCTTTGAGAGCGGTGACTTCGATCTCGATCTTCATTTCTGGCTCACAAAGCCCGCAAACAATCATCATCGCGGCCGGGCGAATTTCTCCAAATGCTTCGCCCAGAATGGGAAACACCCGAGCGGCAAAGCTCTGCTCAGTCACAACGTAGTTGGCGCGAACAATGTCCGACATCGCGAAACCGGCTTGCTCCAATGCGTTTTTGATCGTCGCCAAACAGTTTCGAGTTTGAGTTTCGACATCCTCTGGCATCACCATCGTGTCATAGTCATATCCGGTCGTGCCAGAAACAAAACACCAGTCGCCTTGTACCACAGCCCTTGAATAACCCGCCGTTTTTTCAAAACGCGATCCTGTTGAAATGAGTTTGCGTGACATTCATCTCTCCTACAACGTTCTAAACCTTCGCCCCCTTAACCCAGCGCATAATTTACGCAACCGCCGATTTTTCTCAAGTCACTTCCTCCCCCTTTAAATCATTCCACCTGTTCGCCAAACTGATTGCCGCAAACTAAGGAGAAAGAATGGCCTACATTGAACAAGTTGAGATCGACGACGCCCAAGGCGATACCCAAAAACTATATCAAGAATCAATTCGACGCGCGGGAGGCGTTGCCAACATCATTCGCGTGATGGGACAAGACGGAGCAAGTGCCAACGGTTCGATGCAGCTCTACCTCTCGGTTATGAAACGAAGAAATTCGCTTTCAACCGCCCAAAAAGAAATGCTGGCCGCCGTCGTTAGCAACGTGAACGATTGTTTTTACTGAACGCTTTCTCACGCACGTGACTTCGGTCTGGAGTCATCAGAAGAACAAGCCCAAAAACTCGTTTTCGATTATCGAACATGTGACCTTGATCCCGTGGATATCGGTTTGTGCGAGTATGCAGTGGATCTGACGGTCAGGCCCGGAGCAATGAAACAAACGAATGTGGATCGCTTGTGTGAACTTGGCCTGACAGATGAACAGATCACCGTCGCGACTCAAGTGATCTCGTACTTCAACTACATCAACCGAATCGCAGACGGGCTGGGTGTTGACCTGGAAGATTGGATGACGCTGTCAAAAGAAGAATGGTTAAGCCAAAAACCAA
>CAZQQR010000137.1:0-13664 GCA_964595515.1 uncultured Pirellulaceae bacterium | reverse complement strand
ATTTTCATCGTGATCGCTTTGTCGGCAATGTCTTTGCGGCACCAGCCGCCTTCCCAGCGGATACATTTGACGGCTTGATAGGCTTTTAGTTTTGCGCCGGCAACGGTGTCGCCGATTGCGGTGATGCCGAGAACGCGACCGCCGTTGGTGACGGCGTTCCCGTTTTCGTCCAGGCGTGTGCCAGCGTGGAAGACTTTTACGTCCTCAAGTTTGCCTGCGTCTTCGAGGCCGCGAATGATATTTCCTTTTTCATAGGCCTCTGGGTAACCTTCGGAAGCCATCACCACACAAATGCTTGGACGGTCGTCCCATTCGACTGGGCCAATTTCGCTCAGGCGGCGGTCGACGGTGCCTTCGATGATGTCGATCAAATCTGTTTTCAATCGCATCAGTAGCGGCTGACATTCAGGGTCTCCAAACCGCACGTTGTACTCGAGGACCTTTGGGCCTTGAGGAGTTAGCATCATGCCCGCGTAGAGGATGCCACGAAACGGAGTTCGTTTCCGCTTCATCACATGAACCGTTGGGACCAGTACATTGGATTCGACCCAATGAAGCATTTTTTCGTCGATCGATGGAGTTGGGCAGTAAGCTCCCATGCCGCCTGTGTTTGGACCGGCGTCTCCATCGTGGGCACGCTTGTGGTCTTCGGCGGGAGGCAAAGTGATGATCGTTTTGCCGTCGGTGATCGCAAGAATACTGGCTTCGACACCCTTCAAGCGGTCTTCGATAATCATTTTGTTGCCGGCGTTACCGAAACGTTTTTCGCGGGCGATGATTGAGATGGCTTCGAGCGCTTCATCTCGAGTACCGCAAACGATTGCGCCTTTGCCTGCTGCCAAACCATCGGCTTTGACAACCAGTGGAACGTCTTCGGGAGACTCGGCGTACCGTTCGTTGATAAATCGCTCGGCGCTTTCGGCGTCTTTGAATTCCTGGAAATCTGCGGTCGGCACATCGGCTGCGCGGAGGACGTTCTTGCAAAAGACTTTACTGTTTTCCAGTTGGGCCGCGTTTCGGGAAGGGCCAAAGATCTTGAGTCCTTCGTCTTCGAAAGCATCCACGATACCATCGCAAAGCGGCGCCTCTGGGCCCACGAAGGTCAGCCCAATTTCGTTTTGTTTGGCGAATTGGATTAAGCCTGAAATGTCAGTCGCCGAAATGTCTACGTTTTCGGCGTCGACTGCCGTTCCTGCGTTTCCGGGGGCGACAAAAACGCGATCGACCCGCGAGCTTTGACCGATTTTCCAGGCGATCGCGTGTTCCCGGCCACCACCTCCAACAACGAGAACTTTCATATCTGGCAATCTTTGCGGATAAAATTCAATGGTAAAAATATGCGGATCGGAAATCAGTCATTCATTGAATGCTGGTTTCGTAAGGTGCCCAACGCCGAGATTTTAGCGTTTAATCGACAGATGTCATGGGCTTTGAGACAGATTCAATGATCGTGCTACAATATTGAGGTCATTCGGAGCATCCGATAATTGACAGTCGACTCAGGTATCACGGAAACAACACGGAATAGATATGAAACGTTCGCATCTTTGTCTTATGGTCGTCGCGATGACAGCCATGCTTATTAGTCCCATTTCAAGCGTTCAGGCCCAAGACAAATCTGGTCCAGACAAGGGGTGGGCGAGTCTCAAGGGGCAGGTTGTTATCAAAGGCAAGGCGCCTGTTAACAAGCCAGAAAATGTCGAAGGCAATGCGGACAAAGCCGTTTGTCTGGTTGATGGCAAAGTTCCCAACGATGACACGTTTGTCATCTCCGAAAAGAACGAACTCGCCAACGTGTTTGTGATCATGTACACGGGGCGAGGCGCCAACAAACCAGAGGCGTTCCACCCAAGCTACGAGGAATCCAAAAAAGAGACTTTGGTACTCGACAATGAAAAATGCCGATTCGTTCCCAAGGCGATTTTTGCCCGCACCGGACAAAAAATCAAACTTACTAACAGTGACAACGTGGGGCATAACTGCCGCATCGCAACGATGAAGCATGAGCACAATGTCAACATTCCCAAAAAGGGAGAGATCGAACTGACCTTCGGCGAAGATGACGACAGCGTTCCTGGCGGTGTGTTCTGTGATATGCACAAGTGGATGGATTCATTGATCATGGTCCGCGACAACCCTTACGTTGCGATCACTGATGCTGAAGGAAAATTCGAGATCAAAAACTTGCCGGCCGGAGAGTGGACTTTTCGATTCTGGCATAAAGAAGCTGGTTGGCTTGATACGATGGAGGTCAAAGGTGTCAAAGTCGAGAAGTACAGCAAGACTAAGATCGAGGTCAAAGCAGATGAAACCCGCGATCTGGGTGTGATGACGTTGCCAACGGAAGCTTTCCAGAAGTAGGCGTTTGGGCAACACCTTGCTCGTGCGATTGCAACTCTGGAGTGATTTGTTTCCCCCCCGGAGTTTTGGTTGCAAAGTGCGAATGTGAGGGCCGTGTCGCTGACCGTTGGGCCAAGGGTGCGCCGCCGGTTGAGCCCGATCCATGGGACGCGCGGGCATCGTATAACGGGTTAAAGAATTTTGTCCGGTTTTGATCTGACAGTAGTTGGCGGTCACGCTATACGGCATTGGTTAGTCACAGAGTGACGGCATTTTATAGCCCCGGAATTTATTCCGGGGTTGTTTTCGTTCTACCCAAACAGAGTCACGGAGTGACGGCATTGATTTTGGGTCGGATAGTCAATTTGTTAATGAGCTTAGACTGATATGCGTAATAGCCTCAAGATTTTTGTCTGTCTGTTTTCCGTCAGTTTGATGACATTTGCAGGTGGATGTTATCAACGAACGATCGCTCCGGAGATCGAGTTCGACCAAGCTCAGGTTGATCTGATCGATAGTGAAATCAAGAAACTCGACTGGGAATTGTAAGACGTTAACTGTCTTGCTCCTTGCCGACGTAAGGCGGTCACCACGGTGGGCGCCAACTCGGCTGCCAGATATTGAGAAGGCGATGCTCTTCGCTCGCGCCGATCCTGACCAACCAAGCACCCGGGTTGCTTAGCATCTCTGGGTCCCTTGATCCGCAAATCTTCTCGCGACTACCTCTCATCGCCGGCAATCGCGGTAATGTCGCATCAAGAACCGGGCTTACTGTTAAAATGAGCCGGCTTAAACGGTTCAAATACTGACGTATTTCACTTAAAAATGCGACAATTTGTCCGCTCGACAAAAGCGTTCATTCAGCGAAAATAGCTGAACGTTTGCGTGACGGTTTCCATAATTTTGCTGCACCACTTTCAGGCTTCCCGTGGTTCGATCTTTATTCCAATTTGGCTGTATGGCTATTTGTGCCGTTGCCTTGCTCGGATGTGAAAAATCGCCTCCGACTCAGTTCCGCTTAAATGCCGTTGAATGGCTGAAGCTGGAAAAGATGAACGGTGAGAAACTGGACCAAGGATACAAACGAGAAATCGGCGATCTGCTGACCGCTTTGTTTGGCACTCCCGACGATCCTGATTTTCCTTTTCTCCAAGGCGAAGAAGATCCGGCTCATGACATCATTAGTTTGGACAATCTGAAACTGGCGGCTGGGCCAGTCAAAAGCGACAAAAAGGGAGCGCCCTCTGGGCTCTACCGCGAACACTGTGCTCACTGTCATGGCGTGACGGGGGATGGTGCTGGGCCGACGGCTGCGATTCTGAATCCGTATCCTCGCGATTTTCGGTTGGGAAAGTTTAAATTCAAATCGACACCGCTTCGAGTACCTCCGACCAACCATGATCTTAAAACGATTTTGAAGGAAGGGATCCCTGGGACCGCGATGCCTTCATTTAGGACGTTGCCAGATGAAGAGTTGGACGCGCTGATTGATTATGTAAAGTATTTGACGATGCGTGGAATGTTTGAGCGGTTCTTGCTTGCTGAACTGCCAGGCTTGGATGGCGCGTCATACATCGATTTCAGTTTGATCTCGAAATCGAAAGAAGGCGAAGAGCCATCCGAGGACGACGTTGAAGAATTCGAAGAGCAGATTTATGCGACAGTGGGCACCGGGTTTCAAGAAGACATTCTTGATCGTTGGTTAAACCCAGATAAAAAAGTCACGAAGATCCCGCCGGCTCCAGCAGAAATTGATCCAACGAATCCTAGTCACGAACGATTGGTTCTTGAGGGGCGAGAATTGTTTTACGGCAAAGGCAATTGTGCTCAGTGCCATGGTCAGACCGGCTATGGAGATGGACAGGCATCGAGTTTTGATGACTGGACGAATGAATGGTACACGCCAGAGACGCACGACGATTTTGTCGCGATCGGTGCCCTGCCCGCACGGCCAATTCGCCCTCGGAATTTACACCAGCCCGTTTACCGTGGTGGTGATCGACCGAGTGATATCTACCTCCGCGTTGCCAATGGGATCGAAGGTACTCCTATGCCAGCGTCCGCTGCCTTGAGCGATCGCGAAAAATGGGCGATTGTTGCGTTCATTCGCTCGCTGCCTTTCGAGCAAGCGGTTGATCAGTCTGCCAAGCCTGTCAATGAGAAACAGGTGGCCAGGTAATGGGACGTGTTTGGAGCATACTGTTTTTTCTGGTACCGATCCTCGCGATCGTGACATTCCTGATGGCGATGTACGGAGTCACGCCGCTGGAGACGGCTTGGCTTCCGAAGTCGTTTAGCGATGCTGGTGACACGATCGATCAATTGTTCAATGGGATCCATTTGTTGTCTGCAGTGATCTTGCTGGGAACAGGATTGGCGATTGGGTACGCCCTTTGGAAATTCGATCATCGGAGGAATGACAAAGCCGCTTATTTTCATCACAACACAAAACTGGAAATAATCTGGACGATCATTCCGGCTTTTATTCTTGTATTTTTGGCCTTCTTCCAAATGAAGTCTTGGACCGAAAACAAAATGAATCGTCCAACCATGACAATCGGTGGTGAAGAGGTTGTCCGTCCGCCGATGGTGATGGTCAAAGCCAAACGGTTCGGCTGGGAGTTTTACTATGCCGGCGCGGACGGATTGGTCGAAACGCAAGACGATATTTATATCGAAAATCTTTTGGTGCTACCGGTCGGTGAAGACATCGTTTTGCAGCTTGAAAGCCGTGATGTGATTCATAGCTTCTTCGTACCGGAGCTTCGGCTGAAACAAGACATCGTGCCGGGGATGACTCAGTTCGCTTGGTTTAATTCAAAAGAGGTCGGTGACATCGAGATCATTTGCACCGAGCTTTGTGGTTGGGGGCATTACAAGATGAAGGCTGATCTTCGTTTGGTTTCAATGGCCGATTTTAAGACATGGTTGGAAGAACAATCAGCGGAGTACCAGCCAGAGGTGGCTCAGCTTGATCAATAGCAATCAAGTCAGACGATAAATGATAGACGCATGATACGACAGACGGTGAAATGACAGATGGATGATAAGACAAATGGGCGAGACGATGATACAACGGGACGGATTTAGTCAAACTAGATGATGGATAGCTAGATAGTTTAACGGCAAGCCGCAGGCGACTGCGTTTCGACGAACATAACAAGTCGCCACCGGTTTCCCACCGCCCAATTTTCCAAAGAACGCAAAAAGAACTTAGACCAACAACCCAATAAAAGTTTGAAACGAATTTAAACGCATGGCTGAAGCAACCGTAGAGCATTCTGAACAACCAAAACGAGCGGGGAATCCGATTTCCCGGTTCCTGTTCACGTATGTCTTTGCGACAGATCACAAGATCATCGGACTTCAGTTCTTGTTCTCATCGTTGATCTGGTTCTTTGTAGGCGGATTTTTGGCGCTTGCTGTTCGCTGGCAACTGGCTTGGCCGTGGTCGGACATGCCGATTTTCGGGCAAATGCTGTTTGCTGATTCAGGTGGGCAGATTTCGCCAGAGTTCTACACAATGTTGTTCACGATGCACGCCACGATCATGATCTTTTTCGTGATCATCCCGATTCTGGCCGGTGCGTTTGGGAACTACTTGATCCCGCTGATGATCGGGGCGGAAGACATGGCGTTTCCGCGATTGAATATGCTTAGCTACTGGTTCATGTGGCCTGCCTTCGCATGCATCATTATCAGTTTCTTTATGCCCAGTTACGGGGCGGCAGCCGGCTGGACTTCTTATCCTCCTCTGAGCGTTTTTAATGGTGATGCTCAGTCGCTTTGGTTGTTAGCGATGGTTTTCGTTGGCGTGTCATCGATGATGGGCTCGATCAACTATTTGACAACAATCATCCAGATGCGTGCGCCAGGTATGTCGATGTTTCGATTGCCGATGACGATCTGGGGAATGTTTATCACAGCAATCATGCAGGCATTCGCACTGCCCGTGTTGACTGCGGCATTGCTAATGCAGCTTTCGGATCGAATGTTGAGTACGGGTTTCTTTTTGCCTGAGAACATTGCGGTTGATAACGGAGTTGCAGCCAGTGGTGGTGGTCAAGTTCTTCTATGGCAACACTTGTTTTGGTTCTACTCGCATCCTGCGGTCTACATCATGATCTTGCCTGCGATGGGTATGGTCTCGGATATGATTTCATGTCATTCACGAAAGCCGCTGTTCGGTTACCGGCCGATGGTTTATTCGATCACCGCGATCGCAGGACTTGGGTTTATTGTTTGGGGGCACCACATGTTTGTGTCCGGGATGAGCCGAATGCTGGCGATGAGTTTTATGGTATCAACGATGCTGATCGCTCTTCCCAGTGGCGTCAAAGTCTTTAACTGGATTGGAACGCTTTGGGGCGGTCGTTTGCATTTGAACACTTCGATGTTGTTCAGTGTTGGGTTCGTTTCGATGTTCGTGATTGGCGGGCTTTCGGGGATCGTGATGTCCGCGCCGCCTGTTGATATCGTGATTCACGATACTTATTACATCGTCGCCCACCTGCACTACGTGTTGTTTGCCAGTAGCGTGTTAGGTGTGCTGGGGGCGATCTATTTTTGGTTCCCAAAAATGTTTGGGCGAATGATGAACGAGACGTTGGGCAAAGCTCATTTCTTTTTCACATTCATTTTTCTCAATGGCACGTTTTTCCCGATGCACTTTCTCAGTCGGATGCCCCGGCGTGTTGCGGACCCATACATTTACGATGGCGTCAAAGAATTGTTGCCGTTGAACCAGTTCATGACGATTTGTGCGATCGCAATGGGCGTGACGCAAGTCGTTTTCCTGGTCAACTTTTTCGGCAGCATGTTCTTTGGGAAAAAAGCGTCTCGTAATCCTTGGAATTCTAATACGCTTGAATGGGCAGCTCCGAGTCCGCCAGGACACGGGAATTTTGATTTCCAACCTCGCGTTTATCGTGGGCCTTACGAGTACAGCAATCCTGAGCGAGAGCTTGACTATTTTCCGCAAACAGAACCCCGAGTTGAAAAAGAGTTGGTGGTCAAAGACGATGTCAAAACAGAATCTGAGTTAACCTCAGAACCAGCAACGTCCTCGGAAGCAAAGGGCGGTAACGAGCAATGAGCAGCAAACCTTCCAAGTCTGATCTTTCCAAGTCTGAACTACCCAGTCGATGGCCGCACCGCGTGGGAGCATTGCTCGCGCTGGTTGTGTTTCCGCTAATCTGGGTCGGAGGATTGGTGACGACTTATGACGCTGGAATGGCGGTTCCTGATTGGCCCGGGACTTACGGTTACAACATGTTCTTGTACCCGGTGGAGACTTGGGTCTCAGGACCATTCGATTTGTTTGTGGAGCACGGTCATCGCTTGCTTGGTTCACTCGCAGGCTTGATCGCGATTGGGTTGGTGATTGTGACTTTCCAGACAGAACCTCGGAGATGGGTTCGATGGATGTCGGTTGCAGTTTTAGGATTGGTGATCGCCCAGGGTTTGTTGGGTGGACTTCGTGTGTTGATGGATGCCAGAGTGTTAGCGAGAATCCACGGCTGCGTGGGACCAGCCTTTTTTGGAATGGTGACCGCGTTTTGCGTTGTAACATCCCGTTGGTGGTGGCGGAACGATCGGAAAACCGTTTCTGTAACCGCATCTGGTTTGATCAAGCTCGCCACATTGATGTTGATTGTCAGTTTTTGCCAATTGGTTGTCGGTGCGTTTCTTCGGCATATTTCGATTGACTCGACGCCCTACATTTACCGAGGGCTGATTTGGTTGCATGTTGGAACCGCTGTTGCATTGGTCTTGGGAACGTCGACTCAGTGGATTTTGTCTCGATTGAAGCGGTTCCGTGGCACGGGCATCCGATTTTCAGCCAACGTGTTAATGCTGCTAATTTTGACTCAGTTCATGCTTGGACTGGGGACTTACGTCGTTAAATT
Organism: uncultured Pirellulaceae bacterium; assembly: GCA_964595515.1. Classification (GTDB taxonomy): domain Bacteria; phylum Planctomycetota; class Planctomycetia; order Pirellulales; family Pirellulaceae; genus Mariniblastus. The sequence continues at coordinate 5,415 of CAZQQR010000137.1, read as the reverse complement.
TGGCTGGCCGGTCTGGTTTGCGGACATGGATTTCGCGGCCTCATTCGTTGTCGGCGAAAAAACTTTCTGGCAAATGAATTTGGTGACTGCTCATGTGGCGGTTGGATCATTAATATTGTCGTTTTGGACGATTCAAATGCTTCGATGCGGACGTGTTTTGTCAAAAGCCACATCAACGTCGTTAGCGGAATCAACCACCCGGCCGATGTTACCGCGGGCGAGCGATTCGGTTCCAACCACCCTACCCCAGCCTGCTTCGACACAGCCTGTTTCCGCACAACCTTTAACTTCGAACTAAACCTCGACGAATACCATGGCGACCATCGCTTCCAAAACAAATTCGGCTGAACCATCGAAGGCATCGACTTCGAGACGACAGGCTTACGTGGAACTGACAAAGCTCCGAATCTCGGTAATGGTTTTGTTCACGTTTGCCGTGGCTGCATTGTTGTCGGCCAACCTCGCCGGGACATCCATGGGGATCGTTTCATTTTTTGGTGCACTGGTAGGCATGTTGGCGATTGCTTCCAGTGGCAATGCCATGAACATGTATGTCGAGCGATATTCAGATTGCTTGATGGCTAGGACAGCTGGCCGCCCACTCCCGGCCCAAAGACTGTCCTCGACGGAGGTTGCTACATTCGGAGCAATCACGTTTGGAATTGGAGTTGGTTTTCTGGTTGCACTGGTCAACTGGGAAACGGCGGTTTGCGGAATTGCAAACTGGATCCTCTATGTCTTCATCTACACACCGATGAAACGAAGATCGGCTTTGAACACCGAAGTTGGTGCTGTTGCCGGAGCTATGCCTGTGATCATGGGGTCGCTGGCGGCCACTCAAACGGTCGGCCTTGTCTGTTGGTCGTTCTTTGGGGTTCTCTTCCTTTGGCAGTTTCCTCACTTTATGGCAATCGCTTGGAAGTACCGACACCAGTACGCGGATGGTGGACTAAGGATGTTGACGGTTACAGAACCGACAGGCAGAGCCGCCGGGCGGAAATCAGTCGTGACTGGTTTGCTTTTGATCGGCGTCAGTCTGCTGCCAATGATGGCGTTGAGAACTTACGTTCATGGCGGATTGTTTGCGGTCGTTGCCGTGGCATTGGGTGTCTATTACCTCAAGCCTGCGATCGCTTTCAGTAAAGAGCGAAATGATGCAACCGCTCGGACTTTGTTGAGAGCGTCACTGCTTTATCTGCCGCTATACATGATGCTCTTGTTGATCGCCTGTTTGACTTAATGACTGACTCAACCGCCGAACCAGACCACGATCACGTTGCTACGAGTGACGGTGGTCACCATGCGCATGGCCACTTTCAATTGAAGTACCAAGCTGCCGTGCCGGTTTCAAAGGGTAAGCTTGCGATTTGGCTGTTCCTTTCGACCGAGATTATGTTCTTCACAGCGTTGATTGGGACGTACATTGTGCTTCGATTTGGAGCGCCTCATGGATCTTGGCCTTCGCCTGAAAACGTCGGAGTTGTTGAGTGGATGGGAGCGCTGAACACGTTCGTGTTGATTTGCTCCAGTGTTACGATCGTGTTCGCGATGGAAGCAGCCAAGCACGACCTTGCGTCACGGGCGCGACAGTGGTTGTTCGCGACGTTCGTTTTGGGTTGCGTTTTTCTTGGTATCAAAGCCGTTGAGTACAACGCGAAATTCGTTCATGGAATCTATCCCAAATCTCCCCGGAGTTTGTTGTACGATCGAGCTGATATTCAATATCTGGCTGGTGTCAAAGCAAATTGTGATGAGCAAATTGCGGGCTTGGAGAAAAGCAATAAAAACGATCAGGGATCGACAGAAAGTCATGCTATCGAAGATGGCCACCACGGGAATCGTCTTGATCAATTGACGCTGTTTCGATCAGGGATGGTTCAGTGGACTCAGGCCAAGGTGGGCCAAGCGGAAAGTCCGATGATGAAAGAACTTGCCCTGGAAAGCTTGGCCTATCAGATTGAGCCGCAAGAAGAGAATCCGCGGATCGAAGAATATCTCGCGAACGAATCGACCGAAAATGACGCTCGGCTGATTGAGCTTCAGTCGCAGCTGGACACTGAAAATGCAAAGGTTGTGACGCTGCAAGAGTCCGTCGATGAGTTGTCTACTTCGCTAGAGACAGCTGATGACGAAGCTAAACCGGGCGTGCAAGAAAAACTGGATGCCAAGAACGCCCAGCTCGAAGTCGCGGCTTCTGAAGTTAGTCGATTGACTGATTTGATCAAACCGATCTCGGCTCGGGTAGCTGCGATGAAGGAATTTGGCCACGCCGAACATGGCGTTAACGAAGAATTCCACCTCAAATTACCAATGGTGATTCCCAGTGGAAACACTTGGGCCAACACATATTTTTTGCTTACAGGATTTCATGCTTTGCATGTGATCGGCGGATTGGTCGCATTCCTGATTATTTTGCCGATGCGACTTGGGGCCCAAAAGGCTGGCCTGTTAGAAAACGTTGGGCTGTACTGGCACTTCGTTGATATCGTTTGGATTTTTCTGTTTCCACTTCTCTACCTGTTTTAAATTTGGCTGATGAACGAAGAAGCAAAAACAAACGAGTCCGATTTGGATCAGAGTGCTCAGAACTCGGAGCCAGCCGAAAACGAGACATCGACTGTTACTCCCCATCCCAAGAGTCACACTGGAGTGTTCGTCGCCGTTTTTATAATGCTCTGTGCATTGACTGGGATCTCATTCTGGATCGCCAACTCGCATTTGATGGACAATCGAATGGTCGGATGGGGCGCGATGTTGGCTGTTTCGGTTGCAAAAGCAATGTTGGTGATCATGTTTTTCATGCACCTTTGGTGGGAACGGAATTGGAAATACGTGCTGACGATCCCTGCCCTGATTATGGGATTGCTATTGGTGATTTTGCTGGTTCCCGACGTCGGTTACCGAACTGACACTTATTCCAAGGAACGTCGGTCGCAAGCTCCGAAATCCGATGATTGGTCAGGCGGTGTCGCCCCTCTCAAGGTTGCCACCGAAGTTGGTTCCCGTGACAACGAATCAAAAAACTAATCAGCCCGACCTGCTACTGCTCAGTCTGATCCACGTAAACCGCCGTCGTGAGCGGCCCAATTTGAACTAGTGAATGTCCAGGAAAGATCTGGCCAAAACAATGCCTCAACCCAAATATGTAGTTCCTGCTCTGTTGTGGTCCGTCGTCGCGCTGGCTGGCTGTTGGATTGCGTATACAAAACTCGCTACCCCGCCTATCGAAGTTACACCGGAGGCTCCCAAAGGCATGGTGTTGGTCGACGTTCCCTGGGAACATCTTCCGCATATCGATCGGTTCCAGCTGATCGACCAAAATGGTGACGAGTTCGATTCCGCTCAACTGGATGGGCACGCTTATGTGGTCAGTTTTTTCTTTGCGACCTGTCCAGATTTTTGTATGGAGCTCAATAAAGAACTTGAACGCACAAGCAAGGCAGTCAAAAGCGTTGACGTTCGGTTTTTGACGGTTTCCGTGGATCCGGAAAAAGACACTCCAGAAAAGCTGGGTGATTACGCCGCAGGGTTTGGTGCCAAAGTCGATCGTTGGGCGTTCTTGACCGGCGATAAATACCGAATCGTTGAATTGGGAGAGCACAATTTCAACGTGATCGTGGATCCAGCTCATCATACCGATAACATTTTGCTAGTCGACAAATGGGGGCGTTACCGTGATCGATTTAAGTGGGATCAACCATACGACATGAAACGTTTTGTCTCGGTGGTCAAAGAAGTCGCTGCTGAAACCCAACCGCCAATGGGAGAGTTAATCACAACGCGAAATGCGATGGCAGGAGTCAATCCAGACGACATCAACAATATTCGTTGGGTTCGTGAATTTCATTTGACCGAGCGTAGCGGCGATCCGTTTTTCTCACGAGATCTAACCGGCGAAGTTTGGATTGGGAATTTCTTTTTCAGTCTTTGCCCCGGAATCTGTCAGAAGCAGAATGAGTACTTGCGAGACCTCCAAATCAGGCTGGGCGATAAAAGTCCACGGTTGGTCAGCATTACAACGGATTCAATCAACGACACTCCAGAGAAACTCAGGGCGTACGCGGATACTTTCAACGCTGATTCAAAACAGTGGTTGTTTTTGACTGGATCTGGAGCGTTGATAAAACGCATTGGCAGTGAATTTTTCCATGCGATGGCTTCTGGTGGCCATCATTCGTCGTTGCTGTTTGTTGTTGACCGTTGGGGGCGAGTTCGCGGAAGCTTTGATTGGCAAAACAAAGAAGAAGAGAAAGCGATGTTGAAATTAGTGGAAGCGTTGAAGCTTGAAAAAGTGCCAACGACCCCTAAAGACCTTCCCAAACCCGAGTTTGATTTGGGTGAGGACGACGAAGAGACATCGACAACGAAGGGTGACGATGAATAAAGAGGCTTACCTGAACTCTCAGCCCAATCTCGTGTTAGGGCGAAAGCTCAAAATCGGCGTGTGGATCGTAACGGTGCTTGTTTGGGTGCTGGTTGGCGCGATGCGCCGGCCAGAAAAGATTCCGCTTCCCGAAGGAATCAGTCTGAGCTTTCTGCCTGGCGTCCACGCAATTTTGAATACCTGCGTTGCCATTCTACTGATCGTTGCATTAGTGATGATCAAGAAAGGCAATGTGCGATTGCATAAAATGGCGATCTCCGGAGCGATGATTTGCTCGGCGACGTTCTTGCTCTGTTATGTTGCCTACCATTTCACGACTGCCGAAACGCGGTTTGGTGGGGCGGGCGCGATCAAGGTTGTCTACCTGTTGTTGTTAATCAGTCACATTGTTCTGGCGGCTGTCAGTCTTCCTTTTATTCTGATGACTTGGGTTTACGGGTATACGAATCAGTTTCAAAAGCACCGAACGATGGCCAAATGGGTTTTTCCGGTTTGGCTTTATGTTGCCGTGACAGGGCCAATTTGCTATTTGATGCTGCGGCCTTATTATGGATAAGCTACTCTGAAGTTTCTGCAGCTTGATTTTTCGATTAAATTTAAACGCTGATGAATTTGAAAAACAGAATTCTTATCGTCCTCGCACTGGTTGCTGGCATTCAGTTTGCGGTCCCTGCCGAGATCATGGCGTGTCCGACTTGTAAATCGGGTTTTGAGGACGGAACCGCGTTCGCGTTTGCGTTCAGCATTCTTTTTATGATGGCGATGCCATTTCTTATCATGACGTTTTGGATCGTGACGATCCTTCGCCTGCGGGCGAGCGCTGCTGAGGCTTCCGTTAATTGCCCGTCGACGTGAATTCTGGGCGGCGCATAAAAAATGCCGCCAGTAAGTCCAGCGACATCAAGGAATAGCTTTTTTTTACTTGCCCAATGTATCATCGGCCGAATCTTGGGACTCGGTATTATCGACCGCCGCAAGTGTGTATTTTCTCGCAACTTAAGGATCTTCAACGCTACTGTTTTGCTGTGGAG